>NZ_JBFAQK010000055.1:0-48255 GCF_040677245.1 Streptomyces kurssanovii | reverse complement strand
CGACGACCCCCGCGTCGCCGAATGCGTCGTCGTCGGCTGGCCCGACGCCGTGCACGGCGCCGTCGTATGGGCCGGCATCGTCCTGGGCGACATGAGTCGCCCGGCACGGGCCCTGTGCGCTGCGACGGGCGAAGCGCGCCGAGGCGTGACCGGTGCGCATGCCACGGGCCCGCACACGGCGGAGTCCGGTTGCGCGGGGCGCCCATCGGCAGGCCGGTGGTACGCCCGCGCTCGAGCCACCGGCATCGGCATCGGCGTGCCGTGCCGCGCGGCTCGGCGCGCCCTTGCCGCGCGGCCTACCAGCAACCCGGTGACGCCCCGTGCAACAGCAACCGGCGTCTGCGTGCCGCGCAGCCCACCGGCAAGCCGGTGACGCCGCCGGCCTCCCGCCCCCTGACATCCGCGTACCCCCGTGCCGCGCACCACCGGCAAGCTTGTGACGTCCTCCTCCGCCCCACCGGGATCCGCGTACCCGCGCCGCACGGCCGGCCGGCAGGCCGGCGGCACGCCCTCCGACCGCCGGTACAGGAGACCCTGGCGCACGCCACGTACGCCGCAGCCGGGCGCTTGCCGGGCCGTCGGCGTCGGCGGCCATGGCGTAGCCTCCGGCGCCGCCCGCGTGCGTCCGGAAGCGTCAGGCGAAGACCACGCAGGACGCCGCCGGAACGGCGAGCGACCCGTTGCGGTGGGGGATGCCGGTCGCCGGGTCGACGGTGAACCAGGTCACGTCGCCCGAGCGCTCGTTCGCCGCGTAGAGCCGGCGGCCCGTCGGGTCGAGTGCCAGGTCCCGTGGCCAGTGCCCGCCGCACGGCACGTTGGTGACGAGCGTCGCCCGCTCCCCCGTCGGGTCGAGAGCGAGCACGGCGACGCTGTCGTGCCCGCGGACCGCGGCCCACAGGTGCCGGCCGTCGTGCGAGACGACGGGCACGGAGGGGTAGGCGGGGCCGGTCGTGCCGTCCGGGACCACCGCTGTCTCGCCGACCGGTTCCAGCAGGCCGGCGGCCGGGTCCCAGCGGCAGAGGGTGACGGTCGGCTCGAGTTCACCGAGTACGTAGGCGTGCCGCCCGTCCGGGTGAAAGGCGAGGTGGCGCGGCCCGGTGCCCGGCCGCAGCGGCGTCTCGCGGTGGGGCGTCAGGGCGCCCGCTGCGGTGTCGAGCGCGCAGATCCGCACGGAATCGGTCCCGAGGTCGACGCTGAGCACCCAGCGCCCGGTCGGGTCCGGCAGCACCTGGTGGGCGTGCGGCTCGCGCTGGCGCTCGGGTACGGGGCCGTGTCCCTCGTGCCGCATGACGCCGCCGAGGGGTCCGGGCGCGCCGTCGGTGCCCACGGGCAGGACGCTGACACTGCCGGAGCCGTAGTTGGCGGTCATCAGGTGCCCCTGCGAGACCGCGATGTGCGTCGGGGCCGCGCCGCCCACCGGCACCTGTCGGCCGATGGGCCGCGGTGCCCCTCCGGTGGCGGCGAAGGCCGCCACCGCCCCGTCCGCCGTCTCGGAGACCGTGTAGAGGACGGTGCCGGCCGGTGTCGTCACGGCGGCGAGGTAGGAGGGGTCGGCGACGGCGTCGCTCGCCCCTGTCCCGGTGAGCGCTCCGGTGTCCGGATCCACGGCCGCGGCGACGATGCCGCGTCCGCCCGCCGAGGTGTACGAGCCGATGAATGCCTGCCCCGCGCTGCTGTCCGCCACTGTGCCGCCCCTCTTCGGCCCGTCGGCCGTCCGTCACGGATCACTGCTGCCGCCAAGAAGGTAGCAGGTTGGTCCAGACCAATCGGGTGATCGGCGTGACGGCCGTGCCGCCGCCCCGCAGGGGACGGATTCAGGCCGCTACGAGCGGCGCGCGCGGCGACGTACGTACGGGAGCGGCCAGCTCCGCGAGCGCGCGCTCCAGGCCGTGCAGATGCGCGAGTGCGCCTTCGGCCTCCAGGTGGTGCCCGGACAGGGGAGCGACCGCCACGGCCGCCGGGGCGGCAGGCGGCGCCACCAGTGCGTGGACCGCCGCCTCCACGCGCGCGCAGGCCGCCGCGAGGCGGGCGTCGTGCGACGCCATGGGGTCCGCCGCGACCGCCGCCAGCCCCCGCACCTCGCGGGCGCAGTCGTCGAGGAGCGCCAGCACCCGGCGGGCGCGCGCCTTGCGGGCGCGAAGCGGCGAAAGGGGATGCGTCAGGGGCGAGAGCGACAGCCGGACCCTGGCGAGCAGCCCTTCCAGCTCGGTGACGTGCGGGGCCGGGTCGGCGTCCACCGCCCCGGCCAGACGTGCGGCGGCCTCCGCGGTGCAGCGGTGCACACTGCGCACGGCCTGCTCGATCCAGGCGTGGGTGGTGGCGTGCGTGGTGACGGGAAGGACGAGCAGCACGGCGAGCATCGCGCCCGCCGCGCCCACGGCCGTCTCCGCGAGGCGGAGCAGCAGCAGGGCCGGCTCGAGGAAGCCGAGGAGCCCGTACAGGAGGCTGACCAGGACCGTCACGGCGAACATCATCCAGCTGTACGAGACGGCGGCGGTGTAGAAGATGCCGAAGACGCACGCCGCGGTCAGCACCGCCGTGGGGACGGTCGCCCCGTGCAGCGGTACGGCGACGAGAGCACCGGCGCCGATCCCGAGGAACGTCCCGAGGACCCGGCGGAAGCCGCGGACCAGGGTCTCCCCGCGCGAGGAGGTGTTGACGAACACCCACCAGGAAGCGCCGACGGCCCAGTACCAGCGCTCGCCGGAGACGAGCTGGCCGACGACGAGCGCGAAGGCACCGCCCGCCACCGCCTGGACGGCCTGCCGTGTGGTGATCCGGGCAAGACCCGAGCCGCCGGGCAGCGCCGGGACGACCGGCACCGGCAGCCGCCGTTCGTAGCACCAGAGCCCGAAGCGGACGGCCGAAGAGGCGAGCACGGCCAGGATCACGGCGGCGTACACCTCGGGCAGCTGCCGGGGCGCGGTGTGCAGGAACTGGGCCACGAAGAACGTCATGAAGGCGAAGGTGCCGAGCGCGTGACCGCGCGGCCCCCACCGCCGGGCGTACACCCCGGCGCCGGCCACGGCGAGGAACGCCAGGTCGCGGGGCACGGCGTGATCGTGGAGGCCGGCGGCGAGAGCCAGTACGGGAAGGCCGACGGCGGGCAGCAGCGCGGTGGTGACGGCCTGGCCGCGGACCGTGCGGTCGGTGACGGTGAACAGGGCGAGGAGCGCGGAGAGCCCGCCGGTGACGACCGCGGGCAGAGCGAGACCGGCGAGAGCGCAGACCGCGACCGCCAGGCTGATGCCGAGCACGGCCCGGACGGCGCTGCGCAGGCGCAGCCGTCCAGGATCCGCGGCGACGAACATCCTCTTCAGCACTGCTTACCGTCCCCTTTTCGTTCGGGCATGAAAAAGGCGCCGCGGATTCCCGCAGCGCCATCGACACACCTATGACACCATCCTCCGGCCCGCTGGCTCAACCCGTCCCGATTCGACTGGGCCATTGGCTCAATCAAGCGCACCTTCGTGGGCCGCCGGGCCGGCCATTGGTCCACGGTCACGGCCCCGGTCGACCGGATCGGGGGCGCAGTGCGCGCACCGCCCGTCCGCAACACTCGCGCGGCCCGCCCCCTCCGTGGCTCGTGCCCCGCCCCTCCGCGGCTTCCCGCCGCCGGCCGCTCACCCGCGGTGGGTCTGGTCTGCGCCGTCCATGGGTACCCGCCGACATCCGGACGGCGGCGGCGGCACGGGCCGAGGCGGCACCGGCAGAAGAGCGGTCGGCGTTCCGGGCGAGAGGCACAGGAGGTGCGGTCCCATGGCAACGGCAACGGAGACGGTCGCCATCGACGCCGGTGACGTCACCCTGACGGGTGATCTGGTGCTGCCGGAGGCGGCTCCCGGCATCGTGTGCTTCGCCCACGGGAGCGGTAGCTCGCGTCACAGTCCGCGCAACCGGCAGGTGGCGGAGACGCTGCAGCGGGCCGGTCTCGGCACGCTGCTCATGGACCTTCTCAGCGAGGAGGAGGAACGTGTGGACCGGGTGACCGCCGAGCTGCGCTTCGACATCCCGCTGCTCGGGCGGCGGGTCACGGCGGCCGTCGACCGGCTCGCCGAACGACCGGACACCGGGTCACTGCCGGTGGGTCTCTTCGGTGCGAGCACGGGTGCCGCCGCCGCACTCGTCGCGGCAGCGGCCAGAGCGGACCGGGTGAGTGCCGTGGTGTCCCGGGGCGGCCGTCCGGATCTGGCAGGCACGGCGCTCGGCCGGGTGCGGGCTCCGGTACTGCTGATCGTGGGCGGGGAGGACCGCGAGGTGCTCGAGCTGAACGAACAGGCCGCCGAGCAGCTGACCGCCGAATACCGGGTCCATGTGATCCCCGGAGCGACCCATCTCTTCGAGGAACCGGGGACGTTGGAGGCGGCGGCGGACGCCGCCCGGGACTGGTTCCTGCGTATGGGCGGCGCCGGAGGGCGGTGAGCCGGGCGCGTCCACCGGGATACTGGTCGTGCTCGATCGACTCGCTGACCACGAGAGGCATACGCATGGTGGACGACGCGCAGGGGAACGGCAGTTGGGGGCGGCGAGGGGCGGGCGGGCGGCACGCTGTCGTCGTCGGCGGGAGCCTCGCCGGGCTGCTGGCCGCGCATGTGCTCGCGGATCACGCCGACACGGTGACGCTCGTCGAGCGGGACCGCCTGCCCGAGGACGCCGCACCGCGCCCCGGTGTTCCGCAGGGACGGCACCCCCATGTGCTCCTGGAGGGCGGTCAGCTCGCGCTGGAGGACCTGCTGCCCGGTTTCATGGCCGAGTTGACGGCGTCGGGTGCACCGCGGATCGGTATGCCGTCGGACATGGTCCAGTGGCAGGGCGGCCGTTGGTTCAGCCGTACGGAGGCCACGACGCACCTCTACACCGGCTCACGTGGCCAGGTGGAGCATCTGGTGCGCGGTCGTGTCCTGGCCCGGCCCACGATCAGGGTCCTCGCCTCGACCGAAGCGGTCGGTCTGCTCGGTGACGCCGCACGCGTACGGGGCGTCCTGGTGCGCGAGCGCGGCGCGGGGTCCGGCCGGGAGCCGCGGCCGCTCGAGGCGCACCTGGTGGTGGACGCGTCGGGACGGGCGTCGCGCGCACCCCAGTGGCTGTCGGCGATCGGGGCGGATCCGGCGCAGGAGGAGACCATCGACACGGGCCTCGCCTACGCCTCCCGCGTCTATCACAACAGGAGCGACAATCTCGGCTCCCGGTCGCTCGGCTACTACGTCCTGCCCGGTCCGGCGCAGGTGCACGGGGGTGGGGTGCTGCCGCTGGAGGACGGCCGCTATCTGGTGACCCTCTCGGGACTGCGGGGTGACGAACCCCCTACGGACGAGGAGGGGTTCACCGCGTACGCGGCCCGCCTCCCGCATCCCTTCATCCACGACTGGTTGCGCGAGGCGGAGCCCGAGGCGCCGGCGTTCGGCTTCCGCGGCACGTCGAACGTGCGCCGCCGCTACGACCGGCCGGGCCGCCGCCCCGCCGGTTTCCTCGCCACGGGCGACGCGCTGTGCACGTTCAACCCCATCTACGGGCAGGGCATGGCAGTGGCCGCGATGAGCGCGGTGGCGCTGCGGGACGCGCTGGCAGATCCCCGCCGTACGCCGACGACGCGCCGGGTCCAGCGTGCGCTGCTGGAGGCTTCACGGCAGGCCTGGGACATCTCGGCGGGGGCGGACAAGAAGATGCCGGGGGCGGTGGGCAGCGCCGTCACCGCCAGGGCGGCCGACCGGGCGGCCGGCTGGTACCTGTCCCGCGTCCAGCACCGCTACCCGGGGGACCCGGTCGTCGGACAGGCGTTCCGCTCCGTGCTGACGCTGACCACTCCGCTCAGCGCCCTGTTCGCGCCGAAGGTGCTCCGGGCGGTGCTCCTCGGCCCGCCGCCCCCCACACCCGCCGAGCCCCCGATGACACGGGAGGCCGCGCTGCGCTGAGCGACGCGCCGCCGACGCCCGGAAAGCGCATCAAGTGTTAGAAAAGAGACATGACCGGGCCGACCGCTCGGTCCGGAGTGCGGTAAGTGGCCTCTCGCCGGTGCGTCAGCCCGGCGTCGGCGCCCATCTCCGGGAAGTGGAGCGCTATGAACGGGCACAGGCCCGACACATCGAGGCGCCCGCTGTGGGGACCGCGGGAGTCCCTGCTGGGCGCGCGCAGCGTCGCCGGGCAGGTACTCCTCCTGCAGATCGCGGTCGCTGTGCTGCTGATCATCGCCGCGCTGGCCGCGCTGGTGCTCCAGGCACGCAACAACGGCGAGCAGGCCGCGGAGAACCGCTCACTGGCGGCGGCCGCGGCCTTCGCCCACGCTCCCGGCACGGCGGCCGCGCTCAGGTCACCGGACCCCACTGCCGCGCTCCAGCCGCTCATCGACGGTGCGAGCCGGGGGGCGGGCGTCGACTTCATCACCGTGATGTCGAAGACCGGGTTCCGGTTCGCCGACACCGACGCCCGCCTGATCGGCGCGCGGAACCTGGGCGTCGAGCGGGCCGCCGCCGGTGAGGCCTTCACCGAGATCTACGAAGGCGCTCCCAGCGACGCGGCACGGGCGGTCGTCCCCGTCGTCGACTCCCAGGGCGACGTCATCGGCCTGGTCGGGGCCGGCGTCCAGATCGAGAACGTGGGCAACGCGGTGGACCGGCAGCTTCCGATGCTGCTGTTCTCCGCGGCCGGGGCGCTGGCGCTGGCCACGGGCAGCGCCCTGCTGGTGAGCCGCCGGCTGCGCCGCCAGACGCACGGCATCGGTCCCGCCGAGATGACCCGGATGTACGAGCACCACGACGCCGTCCTGCACGCCGTGCGCGAAGGCGTCCTGATCGTCGGGGGCGACGGGCGGCTGATGCTGGCCAACGACGAGGCCCGCAGGCTCCTCGAACTGCCGCCGGACGCGGACGGCAGCCTCGTCACCGGTCTGGGCCTCGACACCGGCATCGCCGCTCTGCTGGCCTCCGACCGCACGGTGACCGACGAGGTGCACGCGGCCGGGGACCGGCTGCTCGCGGTGAGCACCCGTCCCACGGCTCCGTTCGGCGGGCACTCCGGCAATGTGGCGACCCTGCGGGACACCACGGAGCTGCGGGCCCTTTCCGGCACGGCCGAGACCGCCCGGCAGCGCCTGAAGATCCTTTACGACGCCGGCGGCCGGATCGGCACGACGCTGGACGTGGTGCGGACCGCGGAGGAGCTGTCCCGGGTGGCGGTCCCGCGGTTCGCGGACTTCGTCACGGTCGAGCTGCTGAACCCGGTGCTGCACGGTGACGAGCCGTCGGGCGCTCCCACGGAGATGCGCCGCGCCGCGCTGACCGGAATCCGCACGGACCACCCGTTCCAGCCGGTGGGTGACGTGATCCGCTTCCTCTCCCCGGCCACGCCGATGGCCGCGGCCCTGTCGGGCGGGCACGCGGTGCTCGAGGCCGATCTGACCGTCGCGGACGGCTGGCGCGCCCAGGACCCGGAAGGAGCGGACAACGCCCTCGCGTACGGCGTCCACTCGCTGATCACGGCTCCGCTGCAGGCCCGTGGCGTGGTGCTGGGCATGGTCAACTTCTGGCGTTCGGAGCGCGCGGAGCGCTTCGGCGAGGAGGATCTGTCCTTCGCCGAGGAACTGGCGACGCGGGCCGCCGTCGCCATCGACAACGCGCGCCGCTTCACGCGCGAGCACACGATGGCCGAGACCCTCCAGCGCAGTCTGCTGCCCCATGGCCTCCCCAGTCAGACCGCCGTCGACATCGCCTACCGGTATCTGCCGGCGCAGGCAAGGGTCGGCGGCGACTGGTTCGACGTCATCCCGCTGCCGGGGGCGCGGGTCGCCCTCGTCGTCGGGGACGTGGTGGGCCACGGACTGCACGCCGCCGCGACGATGGGCCGGCTGCGCACCGCGGTCCACAACTTCTCCACGCTGGATCTGCCGCCGGACGAACTCCTCGCGCGTCTCGACGAATTGGTCGGCCGGATCGACCAGGACGAGCCGGGCGGGGGCACCGAGGGGATCACCGGCGCCACCTGCCTCTACGCCATCTACGACCCGGTCTCCGGTCTGTGCACGCTGGCGACGGCCGGGCATCTGCCCCCCGCGCTCGTGCGTCCGGACGGCAGCGTGGAGTTCGTGCCGCTGCCCGTGTCCCCTCCGCTGGGCCTGGGCGGCATGCCGTTCGAGTCCGCGGAGGTGCGGCTGCCCGAGGGGAGCCGTCTCGTCCTGTACACCGACGGCCTCGTGGAGCATCGCCACCGCGATCTGGACGCCGGCTTCCAGGCGCTGAGCACGGTGCTGGCGGGCGGCGGCGAGCAGACCCCGGAGGAGACCTGCGAAGCCGTGTTCGACGCCATGGTGCCGGCGACCCGGCGGGACGACATCGCCCTGCTGGTGGCCCGCACCCGGCTGATCGACAGGAGCCGGATCGCCACCTGGGACGTCCCGCGCGACCCCGCGGCGGTGGCGCCCGTCCGCAGCGCGTGCAGCCGGAAGCTGGACGAGTGGGGGCTCGAGGAGGCCGGATTCACCACCGAGCTGGTCCTCAGCGAACTGATCACCAACGCCATCCGGTACGGGAGCGAGCCGATCCGCGTGCGGCTGCTCTACGAGCGGACCCTGATCTGCGAGGTGTCCGACGGCAGCAGCACCTCTCCGCACCTGAAGCGGGCGGCCACCACCGACGAGGGCGGCCGCGGCCTGTTCCTGGTGGCCCAGCTGTCCGCGCGGTGGGGAACGAGGTACACGGCGACCGGGAAGGTGATCTGGACGGAACAGCCGCTGACCGACGGGCAGGTGCCGCCCGGCGGCATGCTGCTGGACGACTTCGACTGGTGACCGCCGGGCGCACCGGCCGGGCCCGGGCCGTTCCACTGGGCCATTGGTACGGTGGAAGTCCGGAAAACGCGCCGCGGAAGGGCCCGACGGACCATGGCGGTGGACGAACTCGACACCCGCATCCTGCGTCTGCTGATCGAGCAGCCGCGCACCAGCGTGCGTGAGTACGCCCGCATCCTCGGCATCGCCCGCGGGACGCTGCAGGCCAGGATCGACCGCCTCGAGCGCGACGGCGTGATCACCGGGACGGGCCCTCACCTCTCCCCCGGCGCGCTGGGCCATCCGGTGCTGGCCTTCGTGCACATCGAGGTCACTCAGGGACATCTGGACGAGGTGGGCGACGCCCTCGCGGCCGTGCCGGAGATCATCGAGGCGTTCTCGATCACCGGCGGCGGCGACCTGCTGACCCGGGTCGCCGCACGGGACAACGGGCATCTCGAGGACGTCATCCAGCGGCTGATCAATCTGCCCGGCGTGGTGCGGACCCGTACCGAGATGGCCCTGCGCGAGCGCGTGCCCTACCGGCTGCTGCCGCTGGTCGAGGCCGTCGGCCGGTCGGCCGGTGCGCCGCGCTGAACCGGTGCTTGGCATGCTGGACGGCATGAGCACTGCGCGTACCCCTTCGGTCATCTTCGATCTCGACGGCACACTCGTGGACAGCGAGCCGAACTATTTCGAAGCGGGACGCCGGGTCCTCGCCGCGCACGGAGTGCTCGATTTCGACTGGGAGCAGCACAAGCGGTTCATCGGCATCGGCACGCGGGAGACGCTGGAGATCCTGCGCGCCCGGTACGCCCTCGACGCGCCGCTCGACGAACTACTGGCCGCGAAGAACCGCGCCTACCTGGAGCTGGCGAGCGCCTCGACGGACGTCTTTCCGCAGATGCGCGCGTTCGTGGAGCTCCTGTCGGCCCGGGGCGTGCCGATGGCGGTGGCCTCCGGGTCGTCACGGGCCGCCATCGAGGCCGTGCTCGCCGGCACCGGTCTCGCCGCGCACATCGCCGTGACCGTCTCCGCGGAGGAGGTCGGCCGCGGCAAGCCGGAGCCCGACGTCTTCCTGGAGGCGGCCCGGCGCCTGGCCGCGGCGCCGGGCGACTGCGTGGTCGTGGAGGACGCGCCGCCGGGGGCGGCGGCCGCCCGCGCGGCGGGTATGCGGTGCATCGCCGTGCCGTACGTCGAGGACACGGCCGAGGACACCGCGTTCCTCGCGGCGGACCTGCTGTTCAAGGGCGGGCAGCGGGAGTTCACGGCGGAGGCCGCGTACGGGTGGGTCATGGGCGGGGCGTGACGCGCGTACACGTCGGTCACCCGCGCGTGCGGGCCGGGCGCACGCTCAGACGCCGGCTTCCCCCAGTTGCCCGCGCAGCCGCTGGGCGCGCAGTACGAGGAGCATCTCGAAGCGGCGGTCGGGGTCGTCGATCACGTCGCCCCACAGTTCGCGGATCTGCCGCAGCCGGTAGCGGGCCGTCTGAGGATGGATGCCGAGACGGTGCGCCACCTCGGGTGCTCCGCCCGCGGTCTCCATCCAGGCGAGCAGGGTCTCCGCCAGGCGGCGGGCCTGGGTGGGGGCCGCGTCGCGCAGGGGCGCCAGGCAGCGGCGGGCCGCCGCGTCGATCAGTTCCCCCGAGGGCAGTAACACCAGCTCCTCCGTGCGCTCCGTGCAGTGCAGCACCTCACCCTCCGGCAGCAGCCCGCTCTCGATGAGCCGGACCGCCGTCTCCGCCCAGCGCAGTGACCTGGCGGCCGCCGCGAGCGGCACCGGCGGGCCGATCGCGCCCGACCAGCCGGCCGTGGCGCGGCGCAGGGTCTCCGAGCGGCCGGCGGTACACGGTTCCGGCACGACGATGCGCGGCTGTTCGCTCTCCATGTCGAGGAGGATGCCCTGCTCGACGGCCGGTGCGACGGCCTCCCTGGCGGGGCGCACCAGGACGCCGACGGCGACGGTGGCCGGCAGCTCCCAGCTGATGCGGGCCGCCCGTTCGGCGAGTGTCCCGGCCGGGTCGCCGCGGTGCTCCACGAGCAGCAGGTCGATCAACCGGCGTTGCAGGCGTAGTCGTTCGCCCGCTCGGCGGGCCGCGGCCTCGGCGTAGCCGCGAACCGACTGTTCCACGAGGCCGTCCAGGTACTCGAAGCCCGATTCGGCGAGTTCGTACATGGCGGGCGCGGCGATGTCGACCTGCTGCCCGATCTCGGCGAACCGCCGCCAGGCCAGTCTGACGCCGAGCCGGTAGGTGGCCTGGAGCGAGTCGAGGCTCCGGCCGCCGCGCCCCTCGCCGCGGCCGAACTCCTGGAAGACGTCGGGCGGTACGCGCGGACGCCCGGTCCCGGACGCCAGATTGTGTACGAAGCCCTCGATGGCGCGGCGGATGCCGACGAGCGCCATCGGCTCCCCCGACTCGTCGCCCACGAGCTTCAGTTGGGGGTACTCGCGCCGTATCTCGCCGAGGATCTCCTGGGCCAGCTCCTGCGCACCGGCCAGCGCGATGGCGGCGAAACGGTCGACCTGCGCCTGGGGCACCTCGCTCCACGCGGGGCGGGTCATCGGGCGGGCCGGCCGGTGTCGTAGCTGATCAGCGGGGTGTTCGGCTGTTCCGGGGTGGTCCGCAGCGCGGCTGCGATGCCCAGGGCCGTGCCCACGGCGAGCGCCGTGGCCAACGCTGCGGTGACGGCGGCGGCAAGAAGTCTGCGCATGTCGGGTCAGCTCCTAGCTGGAGGCGATCCCCACCCGTCGGCCGGCCCCCACCGGCTGAACGCACAGTGTTGACAGTACATTGACATTCCGTCAAGTGGCTGCCTACTGTTCTGAGCCCTCGAGGGCTGACCGGCCCGGGGTCCGTGCATCTCCCTGCGAATTCTTTCGATCCAGGAGTGCCGGATGCGCCGTACTGCTTCACCGACCTCGCTTCTGCTCTTCGGGGCAGGGGTCTTCCTGCTCGTGCTGGCTCCCCTTCTCGCCTGGTACGTGGCACCCCAGGCCAAACGCACACCTGTCGACGTCGACACCACGACCGTGTTCACCGGCACCGGCAGCTACTTCGACACCTCCAAGGTGAGAACCGTGCGCGGGCAGCGCATCACGGTGACCCGTCAGGTACGGGGCGACGTGGCCGACAGCGAGAAGAGCGGCAACGCCGTCTGGGACGTCTCCACCTCCGTCGACAGCGACGCCACACTGCCGGCCGCCGACACCCGGGACTCCTTGCAGTGGACACTGGAGCGCTGGGTGACCGACCGTGCCACCAACGAGCCGGTGCACTGCTGCGACGAGTCCCCCGTCTTCGACGGGGAGGCCTACCTGAAGTTCCCCTTCGACGTCGAGAAGCGCTCCTACCGCTGGTGGGACGGCACGCTCGGGGGCGTGATCCGGCTCCGCTACAGCGGCACGGCGAAGGTCCAGGGGTACGAGGGGCTGCGGTTCACCGGCAGCGTGCCGCCGACCAGGACCGGGGTGCGCCAGGTGCCGGGGCGGCTGGTCGGCAGGGCCCGGGCCCCGCAGGTGCTGGCCGAGGAGTGGTACTCCAACAGCGGCGTCGAGCTGGTCGTGGACCGGCGGACAGGGCGGATCGTGCACGCCGCCATCGGTCCCCGTAAGACACTGCGCGCGCCGGGGTCGGACAAGGACGCGGTGGTGCTGCTGGAGAGCGAGCGGCTCGCGTTCACCGCGGAGACTCAGCGGCAGCAGGTCGCGCTGGCCTCGCGCGACAGCGGGAAGCTCGCCGTCATCAGCTCGACCGCTCCCGTGGGCGCGGCGGCACTGGGCGCCCTGCTCGCGGTGATCGGCGCCGTGCTGGTGGCACGCGGTCGCCGTCCGGCTCCGGACCGCGCGAATGCTCACCTGATGACGAGTCCGCCCGCCTGAGAGCGGCAGAAGTTGTCATACCGGTGAGTAGCCGCGCGCCGACGGCGTATCCAAAACTGGCTGTCCCCACCACAGCACGGCCCCCCGGTCACCCCCCACCGTCCCCGACCCGGCACCGCCATCCCCCTTTCCCCTCCGCACCCCGAAACGAGTTGGAGCACCCATGCCCCAGCACGTACCTCCCCCACTGCTCGAGGCGCCGCAGCAGCCGCCGGCCCGCGCGCACCACCGCCAGGCCGTGCTGCCGGAGTTGTCCGACAGCCCCCGGCACATCGTCTTCCTCGCCCACCGTGACCTCGGCAACTCCGCCGCCGGCGGCTCCGAACTCCTCGTCGACCAGCTCGCGCAGGGCCTCACCGCGCGGGGCCACCGGATCACCCTGCTCTGCGGCGGACCCGCCGTGCACCGGTCGTACCGGGTGGTGTCCGCCGGCGGCGCCCTCGGGCACTACGCCGGCGCACGGTCGGCGTTCGCCCAACAGGTCGGCGAGTGCGATCTGCTGGTCGAGGTCTGCAACGGCATGCCCTACCTGACCCCCCTCTGGCACCGCGGGCCCACCGTCTGCCTGGTCAACCACGTCCACACCGAGCTCTGGGACATGCGCTTCCCGCCACCCGTCGCCCGTGCCGGCCGACTGCTCGAACACTGGGCGCTCGCCCGCGCGCACCGCGGCAACCTCATGGTGGCCGTCTCTCCGTCAACGGCCGGCGCCCTGCGCGCGATCGGTGTGCCCGACCGGCAGATCCGCGTGGTCCACAACGGCGTCGACGAACCGGCCGTGCGCAGCCCGCGCTCGCGGACGCCGATGTTCCTGGCGCTGGGCCGGCTGGTCGACTACAAGCGCATCGACCTGCTGCTGCACCTGTGGGAACGGGTCCGGCCGGTCACCGGCGGCCGGCTCGTCATCGTCGGCGACGGGCCCGAGCGGGCCCGTCTGGAGCGACTCGCCGGTGAGGGCGTCGAGTTCACCGGCCATGTGGTGGAGGAGGAGAAGCACCGCCTGCTCTGCGAGTCGTGGCTGCTGCTGCATCCCGCGGCCGTCGAGGGCTGGGGGCTCGTGGTGACGGAGGCGGGGGCACGCGGCACGCCCACGCTGGGCTTCGACGTACCCGGCCTGCGTGATTCCGTCCAGGACGGTGTCACGGGCCTGCTGTGCCGGGGCGAGTCGTCGTTCGCCGCGGCCTGGTGCACGCTGGCGCTCGACTGCGACCGGCGGGAGGACATGGGGAAGGCCGCGGCCGAACGGGCCGCCGCGTTCCGCTGGAGCAGCACGGTGAGGCAGTTCGAGGCCGTGGCCGCGGAAGCGGTGCACCGCTCACGGGCTCCGCAGGGCGGGGCACCCGCCGTCACGAACGGCGCGCGGACGTGAAGGACCCTTCGTTCCGGCGTTCCCTCACCCTCTTCCGGGCGTTCATGCGCGAACAGGCCGACCCCGCCTCCGCGTACGGGCTGCTCGCCCGCGACGCGGCCGACCAGGTGGAGCGCTATGTGAAGCTGGACGGCCGGGTCGTCGTCGACGTCGGCGGCGGCAGCGGTCACTTCACCCGCGAGTTCAGACGGCGCGGCGCCCACAGCTACCTCTTCGAGCCGGACGCCGCCGAACTGGCGGCCGAGCCGGCCGAGGGAACGGTCGTCGCCGACGGATACCTCCTGCCCCTCGCCGAGGGCGCGGCCGACGTCTGTTTCTCGTCGAACGTGCTGGAACACGTCGCCGACCCGCGGACCTTCCTGAGCGAGATGGTCCGCGTCACCCGCCCCGGCGGTCTGATCTACGTCTCGTTCACCAACTGGCTCTCGCCCTGGGGCGGTCACGAGTGGGCGCCCTGGCACTATCTGGGCGCGGAGCGGGCCCGTGCCCGGTTCGAGCGCCGCAGCGGACGTGCCGCGAAGCACCGGCTCGGCGAGAACCTCTTCGAGATCGGTGTCGGCTCGACACTGCGCCATGTCAGGGGCCGCGGCGATGTGGACCTCGTCTGCGCGCGCTCCCGGTACTGGCCGGTCCTGCCGGAGCTCGTTCCGCGCCTGCCGGGCCTGCGTGAGTTCGCCACCTGGAACCTCCTCCTCATCCTCCGGCGGTGTCCATGACCAGCGCTGTCCACACCCGACCGCCCGCCCGTCCCTCGGCCGGAGGCCCGCCCCCCGACCGGTCGCCGGGACCTCGGTCGCGCCGGTGGCTGCTGGGCTTCTGGGCAGCGGTGTTCGTGGCCTTCCTGGCGGTGTCTCCGGGCCGCATGACGTTCGAGACGAAGCTCGGTGTCGTCGCCGATCCGTGGCAGTTCCTCAGCGACCTGAGCGGTCTGTGGCACGACCGGTCCGGCTTCGGCGGCATCGCCGACCAGTACATCGGCTACGTCGTCCCCATGCTGCCGTTCCACGCCCTGGCCGACCTGGTGCAGCTGCCCATCTGGCTCGCGGAGCGGCTGTGGCTCTCGATCGTGGTGACCACGGCCTTCTGGGGCGCCCTGCGGCTGGCCGAACGGCTGGGGGCCGGATCGCCGGGCAGCAGGCTCCTCGGCGCGGCCGTCTACGCCCTGTGGCCCACGTACACGATCGTCGTCGGCTCGACCTCCGCGGCCGCGCTGCCGGGCGCGATGCTGCCGTGGGTGCTGCTGCCGCTGACGAACCCGCACACCCCGCCGCGGATCGCGGCCGCCCGATCCGCGTTGCTGATTCCGCTCATGGGCGGTGTGAACGCCGCGTCGACACTGGCCTCTCTGCTGCCCGTCGGGCTCTATCTGCTGTGCCGGCCCGGCGGGCCGCGCAAGCGGGCGCTCATCGCCTGGTGGACCCCGTCGGTGGTCCTCGCCACCGCCTGGTGGATCGTTCCGCTGCTGCTCCTCGGCACGTACGGCGAGAACTTCATGCCGTACGTGGAGTCCTCGCAGACCACCACCGCCACGATGTCGGCGACCGAGGTGCTGCGCGGCGCGGGCAACTGGGTCGGCTATCTCAACTTCGGCGAGGCGTGGCTCCCGGCCGGCTGGACGGTCGTCACCTCGGCCGTGGCCGTCCTGTGCTCGGCGCTCGCCGCGGCACTGGGGCTCGCCGGTCTCGCGCGGCGTGACGTGCCCGAACGCCGCTGGCTCGTGGTGACGGTGCTGACCGTCTGCCTCGTCACGCTGGCCGGGTACGGCGGGGCGCTCGGCGGCCCCTTCCACGGGGCCGTGCAAGACTGGCTGAACGGCCCGCTGGTGCCGTTCCGCAACGTCTACAAGTTCCAGACGGGAGCCGCGCTGGCACTGGCGCTGGGCCTCATGCACCTGACCGCCGTCGTGTCCCCCGCCCCGCGGGTCCGCGGCCGCGGGCTCGTCCCGGCGGCGGCCTTCCTCGTACTGCCGGGCCTGTGCTGGCCGTACGTCAACGGCTCGGTCCTCCAGCCCGGTTCGTTCCAGCGGCTGCCCGCGTACTGGGAGACGACGGCCGACTGGCTGGCGGACAACGCGGCACAGGACCGGGCCCTCGTCGTGCCGGCGACCGCGCACGGCCTCTACACCTGGGGTTCGCCCATCGACCAGCCGCTGGACGTCCTCGCACGCTCACCGTGGGCGCAGCGGGACTACGTGCCCTTCGGCACACCGGGCAACCGCCGTGCGATGGACGCCGTCGAGCAGGCGCTCACCTCCGGCGGCGAGGTACCGGGCCTGAGCGCCTATCTGCACCGGGCCGGGCTGCACCACGTCGTGGTACGCAACGACCTCGACCCCCGCCAGCTGGGTCACGTCCCGACCACCACGGTGAAACGGACCCTGGAGGCCTCCGGCTACAAGCGCGTGGCCGGATTCGGCCCGGTGCTGACCGGCGGGCGGATCGCCGACGACACACCGGTCCAGGTCGAGGGCCTGTTCCCGCGGCAGCGTGCCGTGGAGATCTACGAACCGCCGACGGGCACCGCGCGCCCCGGCAAGGCCCGGCTGACGCCGGCGTCGGCGGCGGCCGTCGTCAGCGGCGGCCCCGAGTCCCTGCTGCCCCTGTCCGCCGGCGGCCGGCTCGACGGCCGGCCTGCCGTCCTCGCGGGCGACGAACTCCCAGGCGTGGACCGGCCGTCGCTGTACGCGGCGGGGGACGGGATGCGCCGCGCCGACACCCGCTTCGGGCTGGTCAACTCGAACACGTCCCACACCTACACCCGCGAGGAACGCAACGCCTCGGAGGCGGTGCAGGACCCCGGGGCCGAGCCCCGGCAGATCCTGCCCCTGCCGGGCACCGGGCACCAGACGACCGCCGTACTGCGGGGCGCCGCGTCGGTGACCGCCTCGTCGGCCGGGAACTGGCTCTTCCACCTGCCGCAGTACGACCCGGTCAACGCCTTCGACGGCAACCCCGGCACCGGCTGGGCGGAGGGCTCGCCCGGATCACCGGCGGGCGAATGGATCAGGATCGACTTCAACGGCCCGACGGACGTCCCTGCCACACTCCGGCTGACCCCGCTGCCGAGCGGCAGCGTCCGGGCCGCGCCGACCGCCGTCCGCGTCGAGACCGACCTCGGCAGCCGTACGAGCACGCTGCGGCCCGACGGCTCCGTGCAGGACGTCGACGCCCCTGCCGGGGCCGCGAGCTGGCTGAAGGTCACCGTCCTGGAGTCGCAGCAGGGCCGTCCCGGGCTGACCGGCGCCGGGTTCGCCGAGATCGCCGTGCCCGGCGTCCAGGTCACGCGCATGCTCCAGCTTCCCGAGGACGCCCCGAAGGAGACCGGCGACTCCGTCGTCTACTCGCTCCAGCGGGGCAGCGACCCGGGCGGACTGTCCGCGGTGGCCGCCGAGGTGGGGCTGCACCGGCAGTTCACCGCGGCCCGCTCCGGCCCGTACACCGTCCGTGCCACCGCGCTGCCCGTGCCGGGCGAAGCGCTGGACAAGCTGCTGTTCGACCTGACCGGGCAGCGCGACAAGATCGTCGCGAGCGCCGACTCGACGGCGGCCCTGGGGACGAACCTCAGCCCCCGCAACCTCACGGACGGCGACCTCACCACGGCCTGGATCGCCGGTGAACGGCCTGTGCTCCATCTGTCCTGGCCGAAGAAGACCTCGGTCGGCGAGATGGTCTTCGCGGCGGCCGGCGGGCTCTCCACCCGGCCGGAACAGGTGCAGATCAGCTCGCCCGACGGGACCGCCGTCGCCGCGGTGGACGAGAACGGCATGGCCCGGTTCCCGCCCATCAGCACCGACAGGATGGACATCACCGTCTCGCGGACCGCGCCGCTGACCCTGCACAACCCGGTCGCCGACGACCAGTTGCAGCTTCCGGTCGGCCTGAGCGAGATCCACATACCGGCACTGAAGGAGTTCCGCGCACCACAGCCCGATCCGGAGCGGACGTTCACGCTGCCGTGCGGCAAGGGGCCGGTCCTCTCCGTCGACGGGCAGTTCCTGGAGACCCGTGCCGAAGGACGGGTACGGGACCTGACCGGGCGCCGGCCCGTCGAGGTCTCGCTCTGCACGGACGGGAGCCGCGTGGACCTCGACGAGCGCACCCACACGGTCGAGGCCGGAGACGCGGGCCCCCTCGCCGTCACCGGCGTCACGCTCACGACCGGTACGCCGGCGTCCGCCGCGGGCGCGGGGACCGGACGCGCCCTGGAGGTCCGGGAAGGCACGGGCGACCACCGGTCCGTGCGGGTCGGGCCGGGAGATGCCTCGTACCTCCAGCTCCACGAGAACCACAACCCTGGCTGGAAGGCCACCCTGGACGGCGAGGAGCTGACACCCCTGAGGATCGACGGCTGGCAGCAGGCCTGGCTGGTTCCCGCGGGAGAGGGCGGCACGGTGACGCTCGAGTACGAGCCGTCGTGGATGTACCGCGCCGGGCTTGCGGGCGCCGGGCTGCTGCTCTCCGTGCTGGTGTGCCTCGCGCTCCTGGGTCGACGCGGCCGGGCCGCGGACCACATCTCGGCCGCCCCTCCCGCGCCCGGGCCGCTGCTCGGCACCGTGGCCCTGACCCTGGTGGCCGTGGTGGTCGCCGGACCGGTGGCGGTGGTAGTGCCCGTGCTGGCGGTCGTGGCATGGCTGCGACCGGCGTGGCTCGTACCGCTCGCGTTCACGGCGATGGCCGGAGCCGGCGCGGTGGCCGCGCTGGGAGCCGGTGGCGGGCTGTCGCCGGACCGGAGCGCGTTCGGGCCGACGGCTCAACTCCTCGCTCTCACCGCCCTGTTCGCCGCCCTGGTGAGCGTGGGCCGGGAACGCGGCGGCCCCACCGGCGCCCACCGGTCCGGCGGAGGGCCCGCCGCGCCGGACCCCGACGGCCGTCCACCCGGTACCCGCACACCGGAACCGGGTCCGCCCAGGCCGCCCGGTGTGCCCGCGCCGCCGACCACCGGCAGCGGCGGACCGCCGCACCAGTACCCCGGAGGGAGTCTCTGATGGCGACGGTCGAGCGCCCCACGTCCCCCGACGCGGCGGACCGGGACCTGCCGCGGGTGCCGTTCCCCGTCGTCGACGAGGTCGCACGGCACTGCGCGCAGGACACGGAACCCAACACGGTGCACATCGAGATCCATCTCCCCGGCGTCGTCGAACCGGAGCGGCTGCGCACGGCGTTCGACCGGGCCCTGTGCCGGTATCCGCGCGCGCTGATGCGTGAGCGGGCACGCGGCCCGTTCGCGCGCCGCTACGAGTGGGAGCTGACGCGCGGGCCCGACACGGAGGTGGTGACCTTCCCGCCGCGCGCGGCCGGCGCCCTCGGCCGGGCACGGGAACGCGCCCTCGCCGAGGCGCCGCCGCTGACGTCCTCGCCGCCCCTGCGGCTCGAGGTCGTCGAGGAGCCCGGCAGACCCGGCTGTGTGCTGGTGTTCACGCTCAACCACACGGCCCTCGACGGCCCCGCGTGCCTGCGGCTGGCGGCGACGGCCGCGGAGATCTACAGCGGTACGCCCGCCCCTGCCGTACCCCCGCCGGCCCGGCCCGCGCCCGCCGGGCGCCCGCACCGGGCGGGCGGCCCCTCTCTGCCGGGCAGACCCGCACACGTCGCGGCGGGCACCCCGGGACCGGTGCCGGGCAACGCGATGCTCGTCACCGAACTGCCCGTGCCCCGGCGGGAGAAGGGGGCTCCCTACACCGTCAACGACCAGCTGATGGTCGCCACCGCGCTGACCGTCGCCGACTGGAACCGGGCCCATGACGCCCCACGGAGGCCACTGCGCATCACCATGCCCGTGGACGACCGCAGCCGGGGTCCCGAGATGCCCATCGGCAACGGCACCCGGCTGGTCGAGGTCGGCTTCACGGCCGCCGAGACCGAAGGCCTCGACCTTGCGCTGCTGCTGCGCCGCACCGCGGAGCGGACCCGGGCCCTCAAGGCCGCACCCCGCCCTCAACTGGGTCACGGCGCGGCCCTGTTGACGCTCCCCGTGCTGCCGGTCGCGGCGCGGGCGGGGCTCACCCGCGGTCTGCGGCTGCTGGCCGCGCCGTGGACGTCGACGACGCTGCTGAGCAACATCGGCCGCACCCCGTATCCGCTGGACTTCGGAGACGCCGGGCGGGCCTTCGCCGTCTGGTTCTCCGCGCCGGCCAGGATGCCGCGCGGGCTGACCGTGACCACCGCCGCCACGGGAGGCCGGCTCCATCTGGTGCTGCGGTGGTCGCGTTCGCTGCTCTGCGACGAGGACGGCGTACGGCTGCACGAGCTGTTCGCCCACCACCTGAAGGCGACGGAGGCCCTGTGACCAGCACCGGCTCACCGGCCCTGCGGGACTTCTACGAGGATCCCGATGTCCCCGTCGCCTCCGGCGACGCCCGCAGCAGACGCCAGGCACGGCTGCTGGCCGAGGCCCTCGGCACGGCGCCGGGGCAGCTCGTCGTCGACGTCGGATGCGGCGACGGCAGCGCGGCGCGGGCCGCGGCGCCGTTCCTCGGCGGCCATCGGCTCGTCGGTGTCGACTGGTCGCACGACGCGCTGCGCCGCGCCCGGCCGCACCTCGGGAACGTGGTGCGCGGCGAGCTCGACCACGGGCTGCCGTTCGCCGACGGGTGCGCGGACGCGGTGCTGTTCAGCGAGGTCATCGAGCATCTCGTCGACCCGGACCACGCCCTGGACGAACTGCGGCGGATCCTGCGGCCGGCGGGCCATCTGATGCTCTCCACGCCGAACCTCGCGGCCTGGTACAACCGCGCCCTGCTGCTGGCCGGGGTGCAGCCGGTGTTCTCCGAGGTGAGCCTGCGCGGGATCCACGGCCGGCCCGGCTCGCAGGTGGTGGGTCACCTGCGGCTGTACACGGCCCGAGCCCTGCGTTCGTACCTCACGGCCGCCGGATTCCGCGACGTACGGATCACCGGCGCGCCGTTCCACGGGGTGCCGCGCGGGCTGCGGCTGCTGGACCGGGCGGCGTGCGCGGTGCCCGGCGCCGCGTCCATCCTCCTCGCGCACGCCCGGCGGGGGTAGCGGCCGTGTGGTGGGGCGTGGGCGCGGCTCTGGTGGCCAACCTGCTGTACAGCGTGGGATTCGTCCTGGAGAAGAAGGCCCTCGGCCGGCTGCCCGCGCTCTCCGCGGGCAGGCCCGTGCACGTCGTCCTGGTGCTGCTGACCAGTCCGGCGTGGATCGCCGGATCGCTGGCACTGGCCGCAGGGTTCGCGGCCCAGCTGATCGTCTACCGGGCGCTGCCGATCGCGGCCGCCCAGGGAATCTTCGTGTCGGGCCTCGTCCTGCTCCTGCTGCTCTCGTCCGCGGTGCTCGGCGAACAGCCGTCGGGCCGCGAACGCTACGCTCTCGGCGCGGTGCTCGTGGCGCTGCTGATGGTCGTCGCCTCCGTCCGGGAGGGCGAGGACACGGTGAGCGGCGGAGCTCCCTGGACGCTGGTGCTGCTGGTGAGCGTGCCGACCCTCGCCGCGGGCGTGTGGCTGTACGGCCGGGTCGAGCAGCGCTCTCGGCAGCGTCACCGGCTGCCGACCAACGGCATCGGCTACGGCGTGGCCGTGGGCCTGCTGTACGGGGTCAGCTCGCTGGCGATCAAGGGCGCGTCGAGCCGGCTGACCACGGCCGACATCGGCGACGCGGCCCACTCGCTGTTCACCTCGCCCTACCCGTACCTGCTGATGTTCACGGCGGCGGCCGGTCTCGTCATGTCGCAGGCGGCGTTGCAGCGTTGCCGCGCCTCCCTCATCGTTCCCGTCTGCACCACGGTGACCTGTCTGTTCACGGCGGTGCTCGGGACGGTCACGTTCGGGGAGCGGCTGCCGGAGGATCCGCTTCTGCTGACACTGCGCGTGGCCGGCACGGCGCTGGCGCTGTCCGTGCTGCTCGCCCTCTCCCGACACGATCCGGCCCCGCGTACGCAGGGGCCGCCCACGGTCACCTGAACCGACCGACCGACCGACCGAACCGACCGAGCCGACCGAACGACCGAACCGACCGAACCGACCGAACCGCCGGAACCGTAAGGACGTTGCCATGGACGCCGACGACCCGCTGCTGCGCATCCTCGCCTGCCCGCTCGACAAGGGACCCCTGACGCTGCTCTCCGGACAGAACATCCTCTACAACCCGAGGCTGCAGCTGAGTTACCCCATCGTGGACGGCATCCCCCAGCTGCTTCCGTCCTCGGGAAGCAGGGTCACGGAGGACGACCACACCCGGTACCTGCGGGCGGCCGCCGAGTGACCACTGTCGCGGCAGCGGTCGCCTCCCGCCTGCCCACCCGCTGGGTCGGCTCCGCCGCCTGCGCCCTCTACCCGCGCTTCGAACCGGAACTGGGCCGGCTCGCCGACTTCTGCCCGCGAGGAGGCACGGCGATCGACATCGGCGGCTGGTACGGCCCCTGGTCCCGCCGGCTGGCCGCCCGCTGCGACCGGGTCGTGACCATGGAACCCGTGCCCCACCTCGCCCGGCATCTGCGGTCGACGCTGCCTCACAACGCCCGGGTCGTGCAGGCGGCCGCCAGCGACCACGAGAGCACCGCCCGGCTGTGGCTGCCTGCGGGCGACCGCGGGGACCGTGGGGTCTCCTCGCTCGCCCGCCGGGACATCCACTCCTACAGCGTGACCGTGCCGGCGGTCACGGTCGACAGCCTCGGCCTGCACGACGTGCGGTTCGTGAAGGTGGACGTGGACGGCGAGGAACTTCCGGCGCTGCTCGGCGCCGCGGGCGTGCTGCAGCGGGACCGCCCCGTGCTCCTCGTCGAGCTGGAGACCCGTATCCGGCCCATCACCCCCGTGATCGCCCTGCTGACCGGCCAGGGCTACCGGGGCTGGGTGCTGGCCGCCCGCTACTGGATGCCGCTGGCCGACTTCGACCTGGCCGGCCACCAGTCGCGGACCGAGCACCTCGTGCACCGGGGGCTGCTGCGCCGGGCCCTGGTGCCCCGGGAAGGCCGGTACATCAATTCGGTGCTCTTCCTGCCGGCGGGACGCGTCCCCGGGGGTGCGTCGGCCCCCGAGCGACCACCCGGATGACCCATACATGACTAAATGCGGGTGTTTGTCGCGTTGATGCGAAGATGTCCGTATGGATGTACGGAACAGGAACCGCGTCACGGTGAGCGGGAAGGCCGACGGTCCGGTGGTGATGCTGGCGCACGGCTTCGGATGCGACCAGAACATGTGGCGTCTGGTCGTACCGGCGCTGGAACGTGACTTCCGGGTCGTGCTCTTCGACCATGTAGGGGCCGGCCGTTCGGACCTGTCGGCGTGGAACGAGGAGCGGTACACCTCGCTGGGCGGCTACGCCGACGATGTGCTGGAGATCTGCCACGAGCTGGACGTGCGTCCGGTCTTCGTCGGACATTCGGTGAGCGCGACGGTCGGTGTGCTGGCGGCCTCGCGGGAACCGGAGCGCTTCGCGGGGCTGGTCCTGCTCACCCCGTCGCCGTGCTACATCGACGATCCCGCGACCGGGTACCGGGGCGGATTCAGCGCCGAGGACATCGACGAGCTGCTGGAGTCGCTGGAATCGAACTATCTGGGCTGGTCGGCGGCGATGGCGCCGGTCATCATGGGCAATCCGGAGCGTCCCGAACTGGGTGAGGAGCTGACCAACAGCTTCTGCCGCACCGACCCGAAGATCGCCCGCGTCTTCGCCCGCGCGACCTTCCTGTCCGACAACCGGGACGACCTCGCCGGGGTGCGTGTTCCGACGCTGATCGCGCAGTGCTCCCAGGACGCGATCGCCCCGCGCGAGGTGGGGGAGTTCGTCCACGCGCAGATCGACGGGAGCGAGCTGGTCACGCTCACCGCGACCGGGCACTGCCCGCAGCTCAGCGCGCCGGAGGCGACCGCCTCGGCGATCGCTTCCTTCGCCGCCGGAGCGGTCCGGTGACGTCCGGGGACGTCCCCCACCGCACACCCGGCCACCCCGGGGACCACGGTCCGGTCCCCGGCGACGAAGAGGACGTCGGCCAGGTCTCCGCGCTGCTGGAGGACAGCGCCGAGGACCTGTACGAGAACGCGCCGTGCGGCTACCTCTCCACCCTGCTGGACGGGCAGATCGCCAAGATCAACCGCACCCTGCTGGACTGGCTGGGCCACCGGCGCGAGGACCTGGTGGGCCGCAAGCGGTTCGCCGACCTGCTCACTGTCGGCGGGAAGCTCTACCACGAGACCCACTTCGCGCCGCTCCTGCGGCTGCAAGGAGAGGTCAGCGGTATCGCGCTGGAGCTGAAGGCCGCCGACGGCGGCCGGCTGCCGGTCCTGGTGACGTCCGCCCTCAAGAGGGACAGCGACGGCCGGCCCCTGCTGATCCGCACCACCGTCTTCGACGCCCGTGACCGCCGCGCCTACGAGACGGAGCTGCTGCGCGCCCGGCAGGAGGCCGACCGGGAACGCGAACGCCTCCAGCGCCTTGCCACCACACTGCAGAGGACGCTGCTGCCTCCCGCGCTGGAGAACGTTCCCGGCCTGGACGTCGCCGCGCACTACCACATCGCCTCGGCCGACGAGGTCGGCGGCGACTTCTACGACCTCTTTCCCCTGACCGCGGGGACGTGGGGGCTGTTCCTGGGAGATGTGTGCGGCAAGGGTGCCGCCGCCGCGGCCGTCACCTCGCTGGCCCGGTACACACTCCGCGCCGCCGCGGTCTACCACCCCGACCCGGCGGCCGTGCTCGGCAACCTCAACACCGTGCTGAACCACGAGTCCCACGGCGACGACCCCCGTTTCTGCACCGTCCTGTACGGCCTGCTCACCCCCGCCGACCGCGGCGGTTTCCACATCACCCTCGCCGGCGGGGGGCATCCGCCGGCGGTGCTGATACGCGCCGACGGCAGCGCCGACTACGTGCCCACCCCCGGCGGACAGTTGCTCGGTGTCGTGGCCGACGCCGACATCGCCACCGCCACCGTCCACCTGGGGCCCGGCGACACTCTGCTGCTCTACACCGACGGCCTCACCGAGGCCCACACCACCATGGCCGGCGGCCGCTACGGCGACGAGGCGCTCCTGGACTTCGCCCGGTCCATCGCCCCGACCACCGCCCGGGCGGCCATCGCGGCGGTGCGGGAACTGCTCGACTCCTTCGACACGGTGGACGACGACACCGCCCTCCTGGCCATCACCGCTCCCCGCCCCGGCAGTGAGGAGGCTCGGGGAGCCGGCTGACGAGCACGCCGAACCGCGCGTGCCCGAGCCGTGAGGAGCCGGCGTTCCCCCGTGACAGCGGCGTCATGACGCTGTGCCATACTCAGCGCGCTCACTGCCCGTCCCGAAGTCGTGGGGAACACCGTTGAAGCCCGACCTCGCCGCCCTCGGCGCCGGACCCGTCGCCGTCCTCCCCACCCGGGCCGGCGCGCGGACACAGAGCCCCCTCCCGGCGGTCGCCGGCGTCCGTGCGGGCAGCGACACGTGAGCGGTATAGAACTGACGACCCCGTATCTGGACACGGACGCGGACCAGCTCTCCTTCACCCTCGGCCGGCCCGCGCGCGAGGCACTGGCCGTACGCGACCTCACCGTCGGCGGTCTCGACGTCCAGCTCAGGCTCCTCGGCGCGTCCCATCAGGTGTTCGCGGGTCCGGTCCGGGAGACCGTGGCCTGCCTGCCCGGCGTCGCCGGGGGTCTGCCAGGGTCCGCGGTGCACGAGTTCGACGAGTGGCACTACCGATTCACCGCCCGCGTCCGGCACTTCACCGCCGCCGGGTTCAGCGAAGAGGTGCACCGGATCCGCGAGCGGTCCGACGACGCCGCCGAGTCGCTGCACGGCATCTTCCCCGGCTCCCCGGAGGCGGTCACCGCGCTGACCGTCGAGCGGCTCAGCACCGGGCTGGGCTGGCGCACTTGGCACACCTACCCGCAGAGCCGCCAGATCGTGGCGACGTACACCCGGCTGGAGGCCCGATGAAGACAGCCCGACTCATCAGCGTGACGATGCTCGCCACGATCGCGCTCACCGCCTGTTCCAGTGAGCCGGACGACGGCAACGACGTGCCGTCCACCTGGATCCGCCAGCAGTACACCAGCAGCGGCGTGGGCTATGTCGACAGCAGCGACACGACGTCCAAGGTCGCGAAGGAGATCGACGGCCACGCCTCGGCCCGTGACCGTATCGACGACTCCGGCAAGGTCTTCCTGCGCTACCGGGACGACATCGTGTCGATCGTCCCGCACAAGAGCGGCAGCCGGATCGAGATAGACGACTACCGCACCGGCTACCACCGCTGGAAGTCCAACATCCGGTCCGTGTGGCCGGACCCGGACAGCAACGAATTCCGCGGCGGCGGCCCCGGATCCGGCAAGTGACCGCCCGCCGCGCCCAGTAGGGCCTCCGGTCCCGCACCCACCCGCACTCTCGACGACGTCCCCGAAAGGCAACCCCGTGGCAGAGATCTTCGAGTCGGCAGGCGTCGCCCTGCTCTACGGTCTGGTCGGCTTCATCGTCATGGCCGTCGGTTTCATCGCCCTGGACCTGGTGACCCCCGGCAAGCTCGTCCATGTGGTGTGGACCGAGCGCAACCGCGGCGCCGCGGTGCTCCTCGCCGGCCAGACGATCGCCATCGGTCTCGTCATCGACCAGTCCATCCGGGCCAGCGAGTCCGAGCAGGGCCTCGGCCTGGGGCTTCTCAGCACACTGCTGTACGGCCTGTCCGGCGTCGTCGTGATGACGTTCATCGCCGTCGTCGTCGGTCTCCTCACGCCCGGCCGACTGGGTCACGCCGTGCTCGACGACAACGGCGACCGCCCCCACCCCGCCGCCTGGGTCCAGGCCGCCATGTACATCGGCACGGCCTTCATGGTCGGCGCCGCGGTCTCCTGAACCGGACGATGGGCACCACCACTTCGGACGACACGGCCGCGGACGAAGCGGCCTCGGCACCGACCGACGCAGCCACCACCGACGCGGACACCGCCGCCGCGGGCGGCCCCCCTGCCGGGGCCGTCGCGGAGACCCCGCCCACTGCCTACTCGCGGGGGTCGCGCTTCCTGCTGCTGTTCGCGGTGTTCCTCTGCGCGGCCTGCGGCCTGGTGTACGAACTGGCGCTGACGGCGCTGGGCAGTTACCTCATCGGCAACTCGGTGATGCAGACCTCCGTGGTCATCTCCGTCATGGTCTTCGCCATGGGCGTCGGCTCACTGGCGGCCAAGCCGCTGCAACGGCGGGCGGTCGGTGCCTTCGCCCTGGTGGAAGGGCTGCTCGCGCTCGTCGGCGGGCTGTCGGTGCTCGTCCTTTACGTGTCGTTCGCCTGGCTGCGGATCTACATGCCGTCGATGGTGGTGGTCACGTTCGCCGTCGGCCTCCTCATCGGGGCCGAGATCCCGCTGCTGATGACGCTGCTCCAGCGGATCAGGCGACAGGAGGCGGGCAGCGCCGTCGCCGACATGTTCGCCGTCGACTACATCGGAGCGCTGGTCGGTGGGCTGTGCTTCCCGCTGCTGCTGCTTCCCGCGTTCGGGCAGCTCAAGGGCGCGCTGGTGGTGGGCGCCGTCAACGCCGTGGCCGGGGTCGTCGTCGTCCTGTGGATCTTCCGCCGGCAGACCCGCCGTGTCGTACGCGTGTCGCTGCTGACCGGCATGGCGGCCGTCCTCGCCGTGCTCGGCACGGTGTACGCGCTGGCGGACGACATCGAGGTTACCGCCAGGCAGCAGCTGTACCGCGACCCGATCGTGCACGCCGAGACCACGCCGTACCAGGACATCGTCGTCACCCGGTCCACCGCCTTCACCGGGGACCCCGACATGCGGCTGTTCCTCAACGGCGATCTGCAGTTCTCCTCCGTGGACGAGTACCGCTACCACGAGGCCCTCGTCCACCCGGCGCTGTCGGGCAGGCGTTCCTCGGTGCTGATCCTCGGCGGCGGCGACGCGCTCGCCCTGCGCGAGGTCCTGCGCTACGACGACGTCGAGGACGTCACGCTGGTCGACCTCGATCCGGCGATGACCAGACTCGCCCGCACCTTCGAGCCGCTGCGTGAGCTGAACCGGGACGCGCTGCGCGACCGCCGGGTCACCGCCGTCAACGCCGACGCCTTCAACTGGCTGCGGGACGCCACACGGCGGTTCGACACCGTCGTCATCGACTTTCCCGACCCGGACAGCGCGGCGCTCGCCAAGCTGTACTCGGTCGAGTTCTACCACCTGCTCAAGCAGGTCCTGAAGCCGGAGAGCCAGGTCATGGTGCAGGGCGGGTCCCCGTTCTTCGCCCCCAAGTCGTACTGGTCGATAGCCGCGACGATCGGCGAGGCCGGATACCGCACCACCGAGTACCAGGTGGACGTCCCGAGCTTCGGCAACTGGGGCTTCATCCTGGCCACTCCCGGCACCGACGGCCCGCCGCCGGCACTGCGCCTGGCCGAACAGGCGCCGCCCCTGCGGTTCCTGGACGACGCCGTCCTCGAGGCCGCCGCCGTCTTCCCGTTGGACCGGCGCCGCCTGGATGTCCGGGCGAGCACGCTGATGGACCCGGTGGTGCTGGAGTACACGCTCAACGAGTGGCAGAACTACTGAGTCCTGCGGCACGCGGGGCAGAGCGGGGCGGGGCATGACAGCCGTCCCGCTCCCTTTTTTCGCGGCACTTCATCTGATTCCGGGCGCCGGACCGCAGCTCGCGCCGGTGACGTCCGCCCGCACCTCTCACCGATTTCGTACTGAGGGGTAGGCCCGTGCCCGCTCTTGCTATACGGTCCGTCTAACAGCTTGCTAGACGCCGCGTCTAACAAGCTGCGGCGGCATCCCTGCGGCGAGGACGGCCGACGGTGCCTGCCGGCCCGCACCCGACAGCGGAACAAGGACCATCACACCACTCGTTGCGAGGAGCCGCACCATGTCCAGCAGCACCCTCCGGCCCAAGGCGCAGGAACGGCCCCACGAGCAGGACGTCGCCCGGCGGTTGCTCGACTCGGCCGCCGTGCTCGCGTACGACCCCGCCGCGGAGGTGGACTGGGAGACGCCGCTGGACAAGGACTTCCACGGCGCGAGTCCCGAGTGGAGCACCCTCTACGGCACCGCGTACTGGAACGAACTGACGGACGCCCAGCGCAAGGAGCTGACGCGGCAGGAGGCCGCGTCCGTGGCCAGCACCGGCATCTGGTTCGAGATGATCCTTCAGCAGATGGTCCTCCGTGACATCTACGCGAAGGACCCGACCGACGCCAGGTTCCAGTGGGCGCTCACCGAGATCGCCGAGGAGTGCCGGCACTCGATCATGTTCGCCCGCGGCGCCCAGAAGCTCGGTGCCCCCGCGTACCGGCCGCACCGCTTCGCGGTCGAACTCGGCCGGCTCTTCAAGACCGTCGCGTTCGGCGAGGCGGCGTACGCCGCGATCCTCGTCGCCGAGGAGGTCCTCGACGTCATGCAGCGCGACTGGATGCGCGACAAGCGGGTGGTGCCGTTCGTCCGGACCATCAACAACATCCATGTCGTCGAGGAGTCCCGTCACATGAAGTTCGCCCGTGACGAGACGCGCAAGCGCCTCCGCGGAGCCGGCCGACTGCGGCGGCAGATCAACGCCTTCGTCGTCGCCATCGCCTCGTACGTCATCGTCACCAGCATGGTGAACAAGAGCGTCTACGCGAACGCCGGGCTCGACGAGGAGCGCGCCATCGGCGAGGCCAGGGCCAACGAGCATCACAAGTCCATGATGCGGTCGAGCTGTTCGGGCCTCATGGAGTTCCTGGCCTCGGCAGGTCTGCTGACCAGGCCCGCCCTGTTCTTCTACAAGCGCGCCCACCTGATCTGACACCACGAGCGACCCGACCCGACGACCCGACCGAACCTGAGCCGAGCCGAGCCGAGTTGACGACATGACCTATGCCATCACGCAGACCTGCTGCAGCGACGCCACCTGCGTCGCCGTGTGCCCGGTCAACTGCATCCACCCGACCCCGGAGGAACGGGCCTTCGGCAGCACGGAGATGCTGTACATCGACCCGAGATCCTGTATCGACTGCGGCGCCTGCGCGGACGCCTGCCCGGTGGACGCGGTCTTCCCCGTGGACAGCCTGTCCGGGTCGCAGCAGGAGTACGCGGCCGTCAACGCGGCCTACTTCGAGGACGGGACGCCCGAACCGGCGGGCGACAGCCCGAACTTCCACGTCTGGGGCGAGCCGGAGTTCAAGCGCGTCCTGCCTGCCGACTTCGCGCCGATCCGGGTCGCGGTCGTCGGCACCGGCCCGGCCGGCATGTACGCGGCGCAGGATCTGCTGCTGCACACCAGTGCCGAGGTGACGCTGGTCGACCGGCTGCCGGTGGCCGGTGGTCTGGTGCGTTACGGCGTGGCACCGGACCATCCCGCGACCAAGAAGGTCGGTGACACCTTCGGGCGCTTCCACACGCATCCGCGGGTGCGGATGCACCTGGGCGTCGAGGTCGGCAAGGACATCACGGCGGAGGAACTCGCCGCGCACCACGACGCGGTGATCTACGCGGTCGGCGCCTCGACCGACCGCCGGCTCGGGATCGCGGGAGAGGACCTGCCCGGCAGCATCTCCGCGACGGCGTTCGTCGCCTGGTACAACGCCCACCCGGAGGTCGCGGCGGACGCCGTCGACCTGTCGGCCGAGCGCGTCGTCGTGGTCGGCAACGGCAACGTGGCCCTCGACGTCGCCCGGATCCTGGTCAGTGACCCGGAGACGCTGGCCGGCACCGACATCGCCGACCACGCGCTGGCCGCCCTGCGCGCCGGGAAGGTGCGTGAGGTGGTGCTCCTCGGCCGCCGCGGCCCCTCGGACGCTGCGTACACCAGGTCGGAACTGCTCGCTCTCAAGCACCTGCCCGGCGTGGAACTGGTCGTGGACGACCACGATCCCCGGATCGGCGCGGACATCGAGAGCGCCGGGGCCGGGGACAAGGCGGCCGATCTGAAGGGCGTCACCCGCCGCGAGACGGACTGGTCCCTTCCGCCTGCCCCGGGACGGCGGATCGTGTTCCGCTTCCACTCGGCACCGTCGGAGGTGCTCGGCGAGGACACCGTGCGTGCCGTACGCACCACGGGGACGCCGGAAGCGCGGGAGATACCCGCGGGCATGCTGCTGCGGGCCGTCGGCTACCGGGGCGCGCCGATCACCGGCCTGCCCTTCGACGAGGCCACCGGCACCGTGCCGCACGAGAACGGCCGCGTGACGGGGATGCCGGGGACGTACGTCGTGGGCTGGATCAAGCGCGGGCCGTCCGGCGGCATCGGCGCGAACCGTTCGTGCGCCGCCGAGACGGTCGGCACGCTCCTCGCCGACGCCGTCGCCGGCACGCTGCCCGCACCCTCGTCGCCGGCGAAGGCGTTCCAGCGGCTGGTGCGCGGCCGCAACCGCCAGGTCGTCGACGCATCGGGTCTGGCGGCGATCGAGCGGGCCGAGGTCGCCCGAGGCCTGCGGGAGGGCAGACCGCGGGTCAAGCTGACCACGGTCGCCGAGCTGGTGAAGTCGGCGAGGTCCGGCCGCCGGCTGCTGCCACGCTGACGGGGCGCGGCGCCGCCGGCTGCTACCGGGGCGACCCGCGCCTCCCCGGAGGCCGGGCGGCCGGGCGCGCCGATCCCGAGGAGCGGGCCGCGCCCCTCGGGATCGGCCGTGCGCCAGGGTTCCGCGCATCCAGGGGACGGCCGTGCGGCCCCGGGCCGGCGCGACGGCGGACGGCTCCCGGGGCATGCGCTGCGCGACGGGCGGACCGCTCCCCGGGGCGGGCGCCCGGGGCCCGGCCGGGTCAGCCCAGGAAGCTCAGCCTGACCCGGCGGTCCGGGTTGTCCTTGTTGGTGTCGACGAGGCACACGGACTGCCAGGTGCCGAGTTCCAGCCAGCCGCCGACCACGGGAAGCGTCGCGTGCGGCGGGACCAGGGCGGGCAGCACATGGTCCCTGCCGTGGCCGGGGCTGCCGTGCCGGTGCTGCCATCGGTCGTCGGCCGGGAGCAGGGTGTGCAGCGTGGTCAGCAGGTCGTCGTCGCTGCCCGCCCCGGTCTCGATCAGGGCGATACCGGCGGTGGCGTGCGGGACGAAGATGTTGAGCAGGCCGTCGGCACCGTCCGCGTTCTCCCTGAGGAAGCGCTCGCACTCCCCCGTCAGGTCGGTGACCGCCTCGTCGGAGCCGGTGCTGATGGTCACGGTCGTGGTGGTGAAGGTTCCGGGCATGACCCCATCTTCTCGTCCGCCGGCCGGTGGAGCCCTGCGGGAAGATCCGCGCCGTCCGCCCTGTTGGTAGAAACGTGAACGACTTGGTGGCTCGTGAAGTGGACGTGGTGGTCGTCGGGGCGGGGCAGGCGGGCCTGTCCGCCGCGTATCACCTGCGGCGCGCCGGCCTGCTGCCGGACCGCGACTTCGTCGTGCTCGACCACGCTCCGCGCCCCGGTGGCGCCTGGCAGTTCCGCTGGCCCTCACTCACCTACGGCAAGGTGCACGGTATGCACGCGCTGCCGGGCATGGAGCTGACCGGCGCGGACGACGATCGGCCCTCCGCGGAGGTGATCGGCACGTACTTCGCCGACTACGAGCGGCGTTTCGGCCTAGGGGTTCACCGGCCCGTCGCGGTCGCGGCCGTCCGGGAGGGGGACGGCGGACGGCTGTCGGTGGAGACCTCCGAAGGGATCTGGTCGACGCGCGCGCTCATCAACGCGACGGGAACCTGGGACCGCCCGTTCTGGCCGCGCTACCCGGGCCAGGAGACGTTCCGCGGGCGGCAGTTGCACACCGCGGACTACCGCGGCCCCGACGAGTTCGCGGGGAAGCGGGTGATCGTCGTCGGCGGCGGAGCGTCCGGGACCCAGCATCTGATGGAGCTGGCGGAGGTGGCGGCGGGGACGACATGGGTGACACGGCGGCCACCGGTGTTCCGGGACGGCCCGTTCGACGAGGACGCGGGACGGGCGGCCGTCGCGATGGTCGAGGAGCGCGTACGGCGCGGACTGCCGCCGCGGAGTGTCGTCTCCGTCACCGGTCTGCCGCTGACCGACGCGATCCGGCAGGCCCGACGCACCGGGGTGCTCGACCGGTTGCCGATGTTCCAGCGGATCACACCGTCCGGAGTCGCCTGGGACGACGGCCGGAGCGTCGAAGCCGATGTGATCCTCTGGGCCACCGGCTTCCGGGCGGCGATCGACCATCTCGCGCCGCTGCGCCTGCGCGAGCCGGGCGGCGGAATCCGGGTGGAGGGCACCCGCGCGGTGCGCGACGCCCGCGTGCACCTCGTCGGCTACGGCCCCTCCGCCTCCACGATCGGCGCGAACCGCGCCGGGCGGGCCGCCGTACGGGAGATCACCCGGCTGCTGGAGAAGGAACCGGCACCCGTCTGACCGGCGTACGCCCTGATGCGGGACGCACGCCCTGCTGTTCCGGCGCACGCATGACAGCCGCCCTGACGACCGAGGCACGTGTGCCGTCTCAGCCGTCCGTGGCACGCGCCTCCGCCCGTGCGGCGTTGAACTCCGCCACATGCCGCTGATGTTCCTCGTAGCTGCTGGTGAAGCGGGTGTCGCCCGGCTTCACCGTCACGAAGTAGAGCCAGTCACCCGGCGGCGGGGCGACCGCCGCGTGCATCGCCACCTCCCCCGGGTTGCCGATGGGTGAGGGCGGCAGCCCCTGGTTCTCATAGGTGTTGTACGGACTGCGCAGCCGGGTGTCCGCGGTCGTGGTGTCCACGGTGCTGCGGCCCAGCGCGTAGTTGATGGTCGAGTCCATCTGCAGCGGCATGCCCTGGGCGAGCCGGTTGTGGATGACGCGGGCCACCTTGCCCATGTCGTCGGCGGTGTCGGCCTCGGACTGCACGATGCTGGCGATGTTCACCGCCTGATGAAGGGTCAGGCCGTTGCGGCTGACCCCATCGGCGATGCGCCGGCTGCCGAAGCGCTGGTCGGCGGTGTTGACCATGAAGCTGAGCAGGCCCGCCGGGGTGCTGGTGGCGTCGTAGGGATAGGTGGCCGGGAAGAGGTATCCCTCCGGGTTGCCCCGGGCGTCGGCCGGGAGCTTCAGCTTCGCCGTGGCGGCCGCCTTTCCGGTGGTTCCGGGCGCGACCTCGAGGGCCTCGTCGACGGCGGCGTACACCTGGCTGGCACGCCGGCCCTCGGGAATGACGAGCTTGTGCTGCGGAGGCGGCGGCGGGCGGTGCGGCTTCTCCGGCTCCGGGGTGAGCAGCGGCACCAGGACCGCGGCCGCCGACACCGCCACGGCACCCGCCACCAGCACCAGCCGGCCTCGGCGCGTCAGACGTGGCCGGCGCCTGGACCGTCCCCACGGTGAGGGCTCGTTCGTCATACGGGCACGCTAACCCGGTCCACGGATCGATCCCGGGAGCCGGTGTCCGACGACACGGAGGCCCGTCGCCCGCCCGACCGGCACGAACAAACGAACGCTCGCGCGGTTGTTCCCCGGAACGTGTGGTCGCACGGGTTTCGCCGGCCCAACTCCCTTGCGACAGAGGATGCTTACGGTGCGCAAGCGACGGGCTGCAGACCGCGACGACTGCGCAGTCCCATCATCAGCACCATGCACGAGGAGCAAGCATCACCATGAACCTCATCACCAACCTGCTCGCCGGCGTCGTCCACTTCGTGGGTTGGCTCGTCTGAGTTCGTCCGACGGTCGTTCACGACAGGCGCCGCCGCTCCCCGTCCCACGGGAGCGGCGGCGCCGTCGTACGGGCGCGGCGCCGTCGTACGGGCGAAGGGCGAGCACCCAGGCCCTGCCGCCGCGGGACGGTGCCTAGGGCGCGGCCGGGGTCAGCTGGGCGTCCCTGCGGACGAGGGCGGCGTAGCGGCCGTCCCGCTCGAGCAGTTCGCTGTGGCTGCCGCGCTCGGCGATGCGCCCGGCGTCGAGCACGACGATCTCGTCCGCGTCCCTGACGGTGGAGAGCCGGTGGGCGATGGTGATCGTGGTGCGTCCCCGCGAGAGTGACTCGATGGCCTGCTGCACCGCGTGCTCGGTCCGTGTGTCGAGCGCGCTGGTCGCCTCGTCGAGAACCAGGACCGGCGGGTCGCGCAGGATGGTGCGGGCGAGGGCGAGCCGCTGCTTCTCGCCGCCGGAGAAGCGGTAGCCCCGCTCGCCGACCAGGGTGTCGTACCCGTCGGGGAGGGAGGCGATGTGGTCGTGGATCTGCGCGGCGCGGGCGGCGGCCTCGAGTTCCTCGTCCGTGGCGTCCGGCTTGGCGAAGCGCAGATTGTCGGCGACGGAGGCGTGAAAGAGGTACGTCTCCTGGGACACGACTCCCACGGCCTGTGCGAGCGTGTCGAAGGCCAGGTCCCGCACGTCGACACCGTCGATGGTGACCCGGCCGCCGGTGACGTCGTAAAGCCGGGGAACCAGATAGCTGAGCGTGGACTTGCCCGAGCCGGTCGGGCCGACCACCGCGAGCGAGCCGCCGGCGGGGACGGTGAGGTCGATGCCGTCAAGGGTGGGCCGCTCCTGCGCGGGGTCGTAGGAGAAGCCGACCTTCTCGAAGCGCACTTCGCCACGGACCTTGTCGAGCGCGACGGGCTCCGCGGGCTCGGTGATGTCGACGCGCAGGTCGAGGTACTCGAAGATCCGCTGGAACAGGGCGAGCGACGTCTGCATCTGCACCCCGGTGGAGAGCAGGCTCACGGCCGGCCGGAACAGGCCCTGCTGGAGCGAGACGAAGGCGACGAGCGTGCCGATGGAGATCGCGGGCCCGCCGGTCCGCAGTGCGAAGCCCGCGGCCCAGTAGATGAGGGCCGGCATGGCCGCCATGACGATGCCTATGGTCGACATCCGCCAGCGGCCGGCCATGCTCGACCGCACCTCGAGGTCGACCAGGCGCTCCGACTCCTCGGCGAAGGACCTGGTGAGGGAGTCGGCCCTGCCCATGGTGCGGCCGAGCAGAATGCCGCTGACGGACAGTGACTCGGTGACGGTCGCGGCCATCGCGGCCATCTGCTTCTGCCGTTGGGTGGTGATCTTCTTGCGCTCGCGGCCGACCCGGCGGCTGATCCAGACGAACAGCGGCAGCAGGACGAGGGAGACGACGGTGAGCCGCCAGTCCAGGGCCAGCATGGCGACGACGCTGGCGACGACCGCGGTGAGGTTGGAGACCAGGGAGGTGGCCGTCGACGTCACGGTGGCCTGCATGCCGCCGATGTCGTTGGCGATGCGCGACTGGACCTCACCGGTGCGGGTCCTCGTGAAGAAGGCGAGCGGCATCCGCTGCAACTGCGCGTAGACCCCGGTGCGCAGGTCGTGCATCACCTGCTGGCCCACCGTGGTGGAGATCAGCGTCTGGAGCACACCGAAGACGCTGGTCATCACGGCGGTGGCGATCATGCCGAGGGCGAGCAGGCTGAGGAGCCCGGTGCGGCCCTGCGGGATCGCGGTGTCGAGGATCTCGCGCAGCAGGAACGGCGAGGCGACCGAGACCAGCGACGAGGCGCCGACGAGCAGGCCCACGACGACGAGCCGGCCGCGGTAGGGCCGGAAGAGCCGCAGGATCCGCCGCACCTCGGCGGGCGGTTGGTCCGGATCCTTGGGCGGTGGTGTCCAGGAGGTGTGTTCGAGCCGCAATGGTCTCCTCAGGAAGGGATGCGATGTGAGAGCCTAGCCCATTGTTACCTATACTCACAATGAACAAGGTCCTGATATTGTTCCCGGCATGAGCACCCCCGACGCCGACGGCCTGCTCGCCGAGCAGCTGCTCCGGCTCACCCGCCGGCTCCACCGCAGCCAGAAGCGCCAGCTCCAGTCGGCGGACATAGCGATCACCCCGGCCCAGTCCCGACTGCTGCGCACCGTCGCGCATTACGAAGAGCCGCCCCGTATGGCGGATCTGGCGGAGCGTCTCGAGGTGGTCCCCCGTGCCGTCACGAGCCTGGTCGACGGCCTGGAGGCAGGCGGCCGGGTCCGCCGGGTGCCCGACCCGGCCAACCGCCGGGTGACCCGCATCGAGTTGACCGACACGGGCCGCGCCACGCTGCGCGCCCTGCGCGACGCGCGCCGCGCCGCGGCGGAGGACGTGCTCGCCCCCCTCACCACGGAGCAGCGCGAGACCCTCGCCGGCCTGCTGTCCGCCCTGGTCGACAGCCCAGGGCCGCACTGCTGACCGACCAGGACCGGAGCCCGGACCGCCGGGAATAAATCGTTTGCTGCCGCCCGTCCCAGGGCGGGAGGCTGGCAGATCTGTGCCGACCTTCCGAACGATCTGGGACATCATGCAGATTCGCGACCTTCCGTATGTCGATCCTGGTCTCCCGGACGTCCGGTCGGGGCCGGGATTCCTCCTCTGGCTCGGACGCCGGCAACTGCGCGGCCAACTCCGTTCGCTGTCTTGGGGAATGCTGCACTTCGTGTCCGTCATGGCGCTTCCCTACGGGGTCGGCAGGGCTGTCCAGGCGGTCGTGGAGAAGTCCGGCAGTGCCCTCGCCGTGGCGGGCGCGCTGCTCGCCGTCTCCGCCGTCTGCATCGCCGTCGGCGACACCATGCTGCACCGCACGGCCGTCACCAACTGGATCACCGCCGCGGCGCGCGTCCAGCAGCTCCTGATCCGCAAGACCTCCGAACTGGGCTCCGCGCTCACCCGGCGGGTCGCGGCCGGCGAAGTGGTCGCCGTGTCCACCGGCGACGTCGAGAAGATCGGCTGGTTCGTCGAAGCCGTCTCCCGTTTCCTCGCCGCCGCCCTCACCGTCGTGCTGGTCTGTGTCGGCCTGCTGATCTACCAGCCGGCCCTCGGCGTCCTCGTGGCCGTCGGCGTACCGGTGCTCGCCCTCGGCGTCCTGCCGCTGCTCCCCCGGGCCACCCGTCTCGCGGACGTGCAGCGGGAGAAGGCGGGCCGCGCCACGGAGCTCGCCTCCGACACGGTCGCCGGCCTGCGGGTCCTCCGCGGCATCGGCGGCGAGGAGCTCTTCCTGAAGCGCTACCGACACGCCTCCCAGGAGGTCCGCGCCGCCGCCGTCCGCAGCGCCCGGATGTGGTCGGCCATCTCCGCCGTACAGGTGCTGCTTCCGGGCCTGCTGCTGATCTCGGTCGTCTGGTACGGCCTCGGGCTCGTCGGCGACGGACGGATCACCGTGGGCGAACTGGTCACCGTGTACAGCGCGGTGATGCTGCTGAGCTACCCGCTCCGCCACTTCGAGGAGATCGCCATGGCGTACTCCTTCTCCCGCCCCTCCGCGCGCCGCGCGGCCCGGGTGCTGTCACTCGAGCGGAGCGCCCGGCAGGACACCTCCGCGGACGACGCACGCGAGCTGACCGGCGATCTGTACGACCCGGCCACCGGCCTGCTCGCACCGGCCGGAACGCTCACCGCCGTCGTCTGCGGCGATCCGGACGCGGCGGGACAGCTCGCCGAACGGCTCGGCGGCCACCCGGCGGAACCGGACGGCCTGCCCTCCGTGCTCCTCGGCGGCGTCGCGCTGGACGGCCGGCCGCTCGAAGAGGCCCGCGGCGCGGTGCTCGTCCAGGACAAGGACCCGGTGCTGCTCTCCGGCACCCTCACGGAACTGCTCGACGTACCGGCGTCCGGGGAGGTCGCCGCGGAGCGGGCGCTGACCGCGGCGGAGTGCGGTGACGTGCTCGACGCGCTGGCGCAGGCGTCCCTCGACAACGACCCCATGAACGCGCCCATCACCGAACGCGGGCGCTCGCTGTCCGGCGGCCAGCGGCAGCGGCTCGCGCTGGCGCGTTCGCTGGTCACCGACCCCGAGGTGCTGGTGCTCGACGAGCCGACGTCGGCCGTCGACTCGCACACTGAGGCGCGGATCGCGGACGGCGTGCGCAAGCTCCGCGCGGGCCGCACGACGGTCCTGTTCACGTCCTCACCGCTGCTGCTCGACCGCGCCGAGCGGGTCGTCCTGGTCCACGACGGCGAGGTCGTGGCGGTCGGCGCGCACCGCGAACTGCTGCGCACGGAGCCCCGCTACCGCGCGGTCGTGACCCGGGAGACCGACACGGAGCAGCGCCTCGTCGCGGCCCCGCGCGGCCCGGTCGGGGCACAGCTCACCAAGGCCGGCACCGAAGACATCGAGGAGACAGCATGATCGGCCTGGCGCCCCCGGAGTACGATCCGGCGGCCCTCCGCACGGCGACCACCCTGCCGGTGGGCACGCCGGCCACCGTGCGCGCGTACGTGAGCGAGCTGCTGCGGCGGCACCGCGGCGCCTTCGCGCTCCTCGTCACCGTCAACACGGTCGCCGTCGTCGCCTCGATGGCGGGTCCGTGGCTCCTCGGTTCGCTCGTGGAGAAGGCGGCGGACGGGGCACGCGACCTGCACCTGGAACGCACGGCCGCCCTGTTCGCGGCCGCCCTCGTCGTCCAGGCGGTCTTCGTGCGGCTGGTGCGGCTGCGCGGGGCGATGCTGGGCGAGCGGATGCTCGCCGACCTGCGCGAGGACTTCCTCGTCCGCTCGGTCGGGCTCCCCCCGGGCGTGCTCGAACGCGCCGGGACGGGCGACCTGCTGTCCCGTATCACCACGGACGTCGACCGTCTGGCCAACGCCATGCGTGAGGCCGTGCCGCAGCTGACGATCGGCGTCTTCTGGATCGTGCTGCTCCTCGGCGGGCTCACCGTGACCGCTCCGCCGCTCGCGCCCGCCGTGCTGGTGGCGGTGCCGTTGCTGGTCGTCGGCTGCCGCTGGTACTTCAGGCGCGCGCCGTCGGCGTACCGCTCGGAGGCCGCCGGATACGCGGCCGTGGCGGCCGTGCTGGCGGAGACCGTCGACGCCGGCCGCACCGTGGAGTCGCACCGGCTCGGGGCGCGCCGGGTGGCGCTCTCCGACCGGCGGATCAAGGAGTGGACGTCCTGGGAGCGGTACACCCTCTACCTGCGGTCCGTCCTCTTCCCCGTCATCAACCTCACCCACGCGACCGTGCTCACCTCCGTGCTGATGATCGGCGGTGTGTTCGTACTGCAGGGGTGGATCGGGATCGGCCAGCTGACCACCGGCGCGCTGATCGCCCAGATGATGGTCGACCCGGTGAACCTGATCCTGCGCTGGTACGACGAGCTCCAGGTGGCGCAGGTGTCCTTGGCGCGGCTGGTGGGCGTGCGGGAGATCGAACCGGAGGCGGGCGACGACCGGTTGCGGCCCGACGGCCGGGACGTGCGCGCCGACAGGGTGCATTTCGGTTACCGCGAGGGCGTCGACGTGCTGCACAAGGTCTCGATGGAGGTGCCGCCCGGCACCCGGATGGCGCTGGTCGGCCCGTCCGGCGCCGGCAAGTCGACCCTGGGCCGGCTGCTCGCGGGCATCTACGCACCGCGCAGCGGCCATGTCACGCTCGGCGCGGCCGAGTTGTCCGGCATGCCGGCCGAGCGGGTGCGGGAGCACGTGGCGCTCGTCAACCAGGAGCACCACGTCTTCGTCGGCTCGTTGCGGGACAACCTGCTCCTCGCCCGCTCGTCCGCCGGGGACGCGGAGCTGTGGGCCGCGCTGGGCGCGGTGGACGCGGACGGCTGGGCGCGGGCGCTGGACGACGGTCTGGACACCGAGGTGGGTTCCGGCGGACTCTCGCTGACCCCGGCACAGGCGCAGCAGATCGCGCTGGCCCGCCTTGTCCTCGCGGACCCGCACACGCTGGTGCTGGACGAGGCCACCTCGCTGCTGGACCCGCGGGCGGCCCGCCACCTGGAGCGCTCGCTGTCACGTGTCCTGGACGGCCGCACGGTCGTCGCCATCGCGCACCGGCTGCACACCGCGCACGACGCGGACGTGATCGCGGTGGTCGAGGAGGGCCGGATCAGCGAGCTCGGCAGTCACGACGAGCTCGTGTCGGCGAACGGCGCGTACGCGGCGCTCTGGCGCTCCTGGCACGGGTAGCCCCGGTCCCGGCCCCCGCCCGTCACCGCGCGGGGGCCGGCCGACGAGCCTGTCAGATGAAGTTCAGCGCGGCCGCCCCGCCGACTCCGCCCAGCAGCATGAACGCCGGCATCAGCACCTTCAGCTCGACCCAGCTCCCGGCACGGAAGCGCATCGGCTTCGGTGGGCCCACCGCGTACCAGCGCTTGTTGCCGACCGGGATCGGCCACAGGATCGGGCAGCCGGAGACGGTGAGGGCGTCACCGATGTCGTGGACGAGGGCGCCGAGGACGATCGGCAGGCCCAGCCACAGGTACTCCTGGCCGGGTGCGGTGAACAGCCAGTCCGCGCCGTTGCCGGGCTTGTCCAGGACGCCCGCGAGGATCCAGGCGCTGGTGGCGCCCAGCAGCCAGACCAGGATGTCGCTGGAGACCCGGGCGGCCCGCCACAGCAGGCCCTCCACGGCCAGCACCATGTGGACGAACAAGATCGCGAGGACGGCCCACCGGCCGCCGAAGATCGCCAGCGCGGAGGCACCCGCGCCGATGAGGACCGCCCACAGCCAGGTATGCGTCAGCGTCCGGTGCCCGCCGGTCCTGCGCTTGTCACCCTGCTTCCGTGTCGCCTTGTAGACGGCGTACGACAGCTTGTCGACGATCTCGCACAGCCCGCGTGACACGGGCCCGAAGGCCCGCGAGATCGTCGCCGCCTTGTGATCCAGATCGGGCGCCAGCGCCGCGCCCGCGCAGATCAGCGCTCCGACGACGAGGACGGGCCACGGCATCGGGTGGCCCGCGGCGGCCGTCGCCGCTCCCACCCCCAGCCAGGCGGCCGCCCCGGACAGAGAGTGCGCCGGTCCCATCATGTGCGTTCCCGCCCCATCGTCGCCCCATCGCTCTTGTGCGTGACCCCAGTTGACAGGGCAGCGTATCGGTCATGATCTTGCCGCTCACGGCCGGTTCCCTGATCCGGCTCGGGGACAGGCAAGATGGGGGTGTGACCCTTATCGATCAGCTGCCTTCAGACGCCGACCCCGATGCCCTGTACGAAGCCTTCTCCTCCTGGGCGGAGGGCCAGGGCATCACGCTCTATCCGGCTCAGGAGGAGGCGCTGATCGAGGTGGTCTCCGGGGCGAACGTGATCCTTTCGACCCCTACCGGCTCCGGGAAGAGCCTGGTCGCGGCGGCCGCGCACTTCGCGGCACTGGCGAACGACCAGGTCACTTTCTACACGGCGCCGATCAAGGCCCTCGTCTCGGAGAAGTTCTTCGACCTGTGCAAGCTGTTCGGCACGGAGAACGTGGGCATGCTGACCGGCGACGCGTCCGTGAACGCCGACGCGCCGGTCATCTGCTGCACGGCGGAGGTGCTGGCCTCGATCGCCCTGCGCGACGGAAAGCACGCCGACGTCGGCCAGGTCGTGATGGACGAGTTCCATTTCTATGCCGAGCCGGACCGCGGCTGGGCCTGGCAGATCCCGATCCTGGAGCTGCCGCAGGCCCAGTTCGTCCTGATGTCGGCGACCCTCGGTGACGTCTCGATGTTCGAGAAGGACCTGACCCGCCGCACCGGCCGCCCCACCACCGTCGTCCGGTCGGCGACCCGGCCGGTGCCGCTCTCGTACGAGTACCGGCTGACGCCGATCACGGAGACGCTGACCGAGCTGCTCGAGACGAAGCAGGCACCCGTCTACATCGTGCACTTCACCCAGGCGCAGGCCGTGGAGCGCGCCCAGTCGCTGATGAGCATCAACATGTGCTCGCGCGAGGAGAAGGACAAGATCGCCGACCTGATCGGCAGTTTCCGGTTCACCACCAAGTTCGGAAAGAACCTGTCCCGTTATGTCCGGCACGGCATCGGTGTGCATCACGCGGGCATGCTGCCCAAGTACCGGCGGCTGGTGGAGAAGCTGGCCCAGGCCGGCCTGCTGAAGGTCATCTGCGGCACCGACACGCTCGGCGTCGGCGTCAACGTCCCCATCCGCACGGTGCTGTTCACGGCGCTCACCAAGTACGACGGCAGCCGGGTGCGGACACTGCGGGCGCGTGAGTTCCACCAGATCGCCGGGCGAGCGGGCCGGGCCGGCTTCGACACCGCGGGCCTGGTCGTCGCGCAGGCGCCCGAGCACGTCATCGAGAACGAGAAGGCGCTCGCGAAGGCCGGCGACGACCCCAAGAAGCGCCGCAAGGTCGTCAGGAAGAAGGCTCCGGAGGGCTTCGTCGCCTGGTCGGACAGCACGTTCGAGAAGCTGATCGCGTCCGAGCCCGAGCCGCTGACCTCCCGCTTCCGCGTCACCAACATCATGCTCCTCTCGGTGATCGCCCGGCCGGGCAACGCGTTCGAGGCCATGCGCCGGCTGCTCGAGGACAACCACGAGCCCCGCAAGGCCCAGTTGCGTCACATCCGCAGGGCCATCGCCATCTACCGTTCGCTGCTCGACGGCGGAGTGGTGGAACAGCTGGACACCCCCGACGCGGAGGGCCGCACCGTCCGGCTCACCGTCGACCTCCAGCAGGACTTCGCGCTCAACCAGCCGCTGTCGACGTTCGCCCTCGCCGCCTTCGACCTGCTCGACCCCCAGTCCCCTTCCTACGCGCTGGACATGGTCTCCGTCGTCGAGTCGACGCTGGACGATCCGCGTCAGATCCTCGCCGCCATGCAGAACAAGGCGCGCGGTGAGGCCGTCGGCAAGATGAAGGCGGACGGCATCGAGTACGAGGAGCGCATGGAGCGGCTCCAGGAGATCTCGTACCCGAAGCCGCTGGAGGAGCTCCTGTGGCACGCCTACAACGTCTACAAGAAGTCGCACCCGTGGGTCGGCGACCACCCGGTGTCGCCGAAGTCCGTCATCCGTGACATGTACGAACGGGCGCTGACGTTCACCGAGTTCACCTCCTGGTACGAGCTGGCCCGCACCGAGGGCATCGTGCTGCGCTATCTGGCGAGCGCGTACAAGGCGCTCGACCACACCATCCCGGACGATCTGAAGACGGAGGACCTCGAGGACCTCATCGCCTGGCTCGGCGAGATGGTCCGCCAGGTCGACTCCAGCCTGCTCGACGAGTGGGAGCAGCTGGCGAATCCCGAGGTGGAGACCGCCGAGGAGGCGCAGGAGAAGGCCGACCAGGTCAAGCCGGTCACGGCCAACGCCCGCGCGTTCCGGGTGCTCGTGCGCAACGCGATGTTCCGCCGGGTGGAACTGGCCGCCCTGGACCGGGTCGGTGAACTGGGCGAGATGGACGCCGAGTCGGGCTGGGACGCGGACGCCTGGGGCGAGGCGATGGACGGGTACTGGGACGAGTACGACGATCTGGGCACCGGCCCCGACGCACGCGGTCCGAAGCTCCTGGCCATCGAGGAGGACGCGGCGCACGGCCTGTGGCGCGTACGGCAGACCTTCGCCGACCCGAACGGCGACCATGACTGGGGTATCAGCGCGGAGGTCGATCTGGCGGCCTCCGACGAAGAGGGCCGGGCGGTCGTGCGGGTCACGTCCGTCGGCCGGCTCTGACAGGGAGAACTGAGGATGACGAATCCGGCCGAGCGTCTGGTCGATCTGCTCGATCTGGAACGGATCGAGGTCAACATCTTCCGGGGACTCAGCCCGAACGAGTCCCTGCAGCGCGTCTTCGGCGGTCAGGTGGCCGGTCAGGCCCTGGTCGCCGCGGGCAGGACCACGGACGGCGAGCGTCCGGTCCATTCGCTGCACGCCTACTTCCTGCGGCCGGGGCGCCCCGGGGTGCCGATCGTGTACCAGGTCGAACGGGTCCGGGACGGCCGCTCGTTCACCACCCGCCGGGTCACGGCCGTGCAGGAGGGGCGCACCATCTTCAACCTGACGGCGTCCTTCCACCGCCCCGAGCCGGGCAGCATCGAGCACCAGCTGCCGCCGCGTCTCGACTTCCCGGATCCCGAGTCGCTGCCGACGGTGACGACCGAGATCCGGGAGCATCTGGGCGAGCTGCCGGAGGCGCTGGAGCGGATGGCCAGGCGCCAGCCGTTCGACATCCGCTATGTCGACCGGCTGCGCTGGACGGCGGACGAGATCAAGGACGCCGACCCGCGCAGCGCGGTCTGGATGCGCGCGGTGGGCCCTCTGGGCGACGATCCGCTGGTGCACACCTGCGCGCTGACGTACGCGAGCGACATGACGCTGCTGGACGCGGTGCGGATCCCGGTGGAGCCGCTGTGGGGCCCCCGCGGCTTCGACATGGCGTCGCTGGACCACGCGATGTGGTTCCACCGTCCGTTCCGCGCGGACGAGTGGTTCCTCTACGACCAGGAGTCGCCGATCTCGACGGGCGGCCGCGGGCTCGCCCGTGGCCGGATCTACGACCGCGAGGGCCGGCTGCTGGTGTCGGTGGTGCAGGAGGGGCTGTTCCGGCCGGTGTAGCCGGCCGCCCGGCGGCGCTCCTCCGGGTACGGGGAAGATCGCCGTACCCGGCGGCGTTGCCCATGTGACGCCCGTGCTCCGTCACGGGCGCACCCGTGTTTTCATCGGTCGTCCACCGGTGCGGCCGTCCGGCCGCCCGCCGGCGACCCTGTGAGGAGCTTCGATGACTCTGTACGACATCCCGCTGCGCACCCTGTCCGGCGAGGCGACCTCGCTCGGCGACTACCGGGACCAGGCCGTCCTGGTGGTCAATGTGGCCTCCAAGTGCGGGCTGACCCCGCAGTACGCGGGCCTGGAGCGGCTGCAGAAGGAATACGGCGACCGGGGCTTCACGGTGCTGGGCGTGCCGTGCAACCAGTTCGGCGGCCAGGAGCCGGGCAGCCCGGAGGAGATCGCCACGTTCTGTTCGGCGACGTACGGCGTGTCCTTCCCCATGCTGGAGAAGACGGAGGTGAACGGCGAGGGCCGTCACCCCCTGTACGCGGAGCTGACGCAGGTCGCGGACGCCGACGGCGAGGCCGGCGACGTCCAGTGGAACTTCGAGAAGTTCCTGATCTCCCCGAAGGGCGAGGTCACCCGTTTCCGTCCCGGCACCGAGCCGGAGTCCCCCGAGGTGCTGGCGGCCGTCGAGGCAGTACTGTCTGCCTGACGTCGCGGGGTGCGACGTTTCCAACTGCCTTTCCCGGGGGGGGATCCGGTGGGGAACAAACGCGGGGACGACGATGCCACGTGGCCGATCGGCGTCGGCTTCGTCGGCGGGGTGCTCGGTCTGGCGCTGGGCGTCTGGGCCGCCTATGAGGCGTTCGTGGGCGGCACGCTGCCGCTGATCGGCTATGAGATGCCGCACGAGTCCTTCGTGCTCGGGATCGTCCTGGGGGTGGTGGTCTCGCCCGTGCTGTTCAAGCTCGGTTTCGTGGTGCTGCTGCTGCCCTCGCTGCTGATCGAGAAGCTCACACGGCGCTGAAGGCGGCAGACACACAGAAACCCGGCACGCGGAAGGCTCCGGCGCCCCGTAGGGGAGCCGGAGCCTTCGTCGTGTGCGCCGGGTCAGCGGATCGGCATGCCCGACAGGGTGCGGGCGATCACCAGTCGCTGTATCTCGCTGGTGCCCTCGAAGATCGTGTAGATCGCCGCGTCGCGGTGCATGCGCTCCACCGGGTACTCGCGGGTGAAGCCGTTGCCGCCGAGGATCTGGATCGCCTGGGCGGTGACCTTCTTGGCGGTCTCGCTGGCGAACAGCTTCGACATGGAGCCCTCCGCCGAGGTGAACGGCTTGCCGGTGGTCGCCATCCACGAGGCACGCCACACGAGCAGGCGGGCGGCGTCGATCCGGGTGCGCATGTCGGCCAGTTGGAAGGCGATGCCCTGGTTGTCGATGATCGGGCGGCCGAACTGCTCGCGGGTCTTCGCGTAGTCGAGCGCGACCTCGTACGCGGCGCGGGCGGTGCCGACGGCCATGGCCCCGACCGCGGGACGGGAGGCCTCGAAGGTGGCCATCGCCGCGTTCTTCACCCGCTCGCCGGCGCCGCCTGCCGTGCGGGCCTTCTCCCGGGCCCGGGCGAGCCGCTCGTCCAGCTTCTCCTTGCCGCCGAGCAGGCAGCCACCGGGAACGCGGACGTCCTCGAGGACGACCTCCGCCGTGTGCGAGGCGCGGATGCCGTGCTTCTTGAACTTCTGCCCCTGGGACAGGCCGGGAGTGTTCGGCGGCACGATGAACGAGGCGTGGCCCTTCGAGCCGAGCTCGGGATCGACGACGGCGACGACGACATGGACGTTGGCGATACCGCCGTTGGTCGCCCAGGTCTTGGTGCCGTTGAGCACCCACTCGTCCTTCGCCTCGTCGTACACGGCGCGGGTGCGCATGGAGGCGACGTCGGAGCCGGCGTCCGGCTCCGAGGAGCAGAAGGCGGCGACCTTCACATCGTTCGCGTCGCCGTACATCTGCGGGATCCAGGTGCCGATCTGCTCCTCCGTACCGTTGGCGAGGACGCCCACGGCGGCGAGCCCGGTGCCGACGATGGAGAGCGCGATACCCGCGTCGCCCCAGAACAGCTCCTCCATCGCCATCGGGATGCCGAGTCCGGTGGGGTCGAAGAACTGCTGGGCGTAGAAGTCGAGGGAGTAGATTCCGAGCTTGGCCGCCTCCTGGATGACGGGCCAGGGGGTCTCCTCACGCTCGTCCCACTCGGCGGCGGCGGGTCGCATGACGTCCTTGGCGAAACCGTTGAGCCAGTCTCGGACCTGCTTCTGATCCTCGTTGAGGTCGAGCGTGAACTCGGTCATGTCCCCTCCAGAACACTTACGACAACCCGCATGTTACCAGCGGTAACGGCAGTCTGTTACCGACGGGTAGCCCCTGTCAACCAGCCATGGCCCGATCATGTGACCATTGCGGCAGGGTGTTACTTTGCGCAAGCGTCACGCAATCGTCCGGGCGGGGAGAAACACATGGAGACCACACAACACCAGCGGTCGGCCGACCAGCGGCGCCGCGAACTCCTCGAGGCCGCCGACCGGGTGGTGCTCCGGGACGGGCCCCACGCCTCCATGAACGCCATCGCCGCCGAGGCGGGCATCACCAAGCCCATCCTCTACCGGCACTTCGGCGACAAGGGCGGCCTCTACCGGGCGCTGGCCAAGCGCCACACCGACGCGCTGCTGAGAGCGCTTCAGGTGGCCGTGGACGCGGACGTCGACCGCAGGGAGCGGGTCGCCGGCACGCTCGACACGTATCTCGCCGCCATCGAGGCCCGGCCCCAGGTGTACCGCTTCCTGATGCACCCGGCGGAGGACAGCCAGCCCTCGGAAGCCGGCTTCGACGTGGGCCGCCACTCGGCGCCGCTGCTGCGACGCCTCGGCGAGGAGCTCGGCACGGTCATCGCCGACCGCGTCGACCTGGGCCCCGGCGGAGACCTGGTGGCCCGCGTGTGGGGCCACGGCATCGTCGGCATGATGCACGCGGCGGGCGACTGGTGGCTCGGCGAACGGCCGTGCTCGCGGGCGGAGTTGGTCGCCAGCCTGACGGACCTTCTGTGCGGCCGCCTCTTCCAGGTCCAGGACCGCGCGGACGGCCCGGGCTTCTGACCGACCGCTGCGGGGGCGCTACCGGGGGCTCCGCCCCCGGACCCCCGCGCCTCAAACTCCCCCTACGGCCTGGCGGCCGTGGG
>NZ_JBFAQK010000054.1:0-48834 GCF_040677245.1 Streptomyces kurssanovii | reverse complement strand
AGGACATGGTCCTGCGCCTCGCCGAGCATCTCGACGTCCCGGTGCGGGAACGCAACTCCCTTCTGCTGGCGGCGGGTTACGCCCCCCGGTACGCGCCGTTCAAGCGCGGGAGCTGAGCCGGTTCCCGCCGGGCGCGTCAGCCCTTGCTGACCGCCGTGAGGATCTCCGGCAGTCGCCTCGCCGTCTGCGGCGCCGCCACCCGCATGCCCGCCCAGGTGATCAGCGCCCCGTACACGGCGCCCACCGGCAGTACCGTCCACTGGGTCTCGCTGCCGGAGCCGGCGGAGGCGTTCAGCATGATCGTGAGGACGATCACCGGTGCGCACAGCAGCGCCGCCATGACCACGCCGCCGAAGATGGAGAGCCAGGCCAGCCCGCCCTGCCCCGGGGCCACGTTCTTGTAGGCGCTGTCCTGCGGGATCGAGTACGGGAAACGGGCCGAGGCCACCGCGCCCGTCGCCAGCATCGCGCCGAGCAGGGCGAAGGACAGGCCCAGCGCCTCCGGCAGGTCGTGCCACTCGCCGAGCGCCGCCGCCGTGACCACCACGACGAGCACGGTGTACGGGAGGGTGATGACGAGCAGCGCCAGGGTCCGGGCGCGCAGTTCCTCGTACGCGTCGCGTGTGGAGGAGATCGTCAGCGCCACCATCCAGAAGGCGGAGGTGTCCTGGCCGAACTGGTTGTACATCATGATGCCGAGCATCCAGGCGGCGAAGCACGCGAAGTAGATCGAGCCCGTGCCCTGGAGGGCGTTGAAGATGGGCACGATCAAGCCGATGGCCAGCGACGACACCCAGGCGCCCTTGGTCTTCGGGTCGCGCCAGATGTACTTGAGGCTGCGCTGCATCACCGTGCCCGTGCGGCCCTCCGGCAGCAGCCGGTGCAGACCGGACGTGGTGCCCTTGCGGGTCGGCTCGGACGCCGCGGCCAGCGTGGACCCGTCCGGGGCGGTCATCAGCTTCGTCAGGCTGTGGCGCCAGGTCCGCAGCAGCAGCACGAGCGCCACCGCGGACAGGGCGAGTTGGGCGAGGGCCTGGCCGTACGCGCCGTCGCTCGCGGAGTCCACCGCGCCGATTGCGGACGCCGGCGGCACCCACCGTACGATCGCCGCCGCCGGGTCCAGTGCCGCGAGGCCGCCCGCGTCGCCGAGACGCTGCACGCCGAAGTTCACGAACTGGATGCCCACCGCGATCAACAGGCCGCTGAGCACGGCCAGGTCGCGGCCCTTGCGGGAGGTGAGCAGCCGGATGTTCGCCGCCGCGACCGTGCGGGCGAGCGCCAGGCACACCAGCAGGGCGAGCGGGACGGCGACGAGGGACACCAGTGCCGCGACGACGCCGTGGGACAGCGCGAACGCCGACCCCACGACCATGCAGAGCGTGAACAGCGGGCCGATGCCCATCAGGGACGCGACGAGCAGCGCGGTCACCAGCGGCCCCGGCCGGAGCGGAAGCATCACCAGGCGCGTCGGGTCCAGCGTCTCGTCGCCGCTGGGGAAGAACAGCGGCAGCACCGCCCAGCCGAGCGCCAGCAGACCCGTCAGCAGGACGACGAGCGACATGGCGTGCTCGTTGCCGCGCAGCATGATCAGGCCCAGTAGCTGGACGGCGGCGAGCAGCAGCACGAAGACCATCGAGACGACGAACGCGGTCCTGCGGCCCGACGACTGGCGCAGCCCGTTGCGCAGCAGCGACAGCTTCAGACGTACGAAGACTGAGGTCAGGGTCGCCGTACTCAACGCGCACCGCCGCCGAGCCAGTCCAGCGACTCCCCGTTGTCCCTGCCCTGCGCGCCGACCAGTTCGAGGAACGCCGCCTGGAGCGAGGGGGCGTCGCCACGTACCTCGGCCAGCGGGCCCTGTGCGCGGATCGTGCCGGCCGCCATGACCGCCACCCAGTCGCACAGCGACTCGACCAGCTCCATCACATGGCTGGAGAAGACGACGGTCGCGCCGGAGGCGGTGTACCGCTCGAGCACCCCGCGGATCGTCTGCGCGGACACCGGGTCGACGCCCTCGAACGGCTCGTCGAGGAAGAGCACTTCAGGGTTGTGCAGCAACGCCGCCGCCAGGCCGATCTTCTTGCGCATGCCGGTCGAGTAGTCGACGACCAGTTTGTGCTGCGCGCCCGCCAGGTCGAGCACGTCCAGCAGCTGGCCGGCCCGCTTGTCGACCTCGTCGCCCGGCAGGCCTCGCAACCGGCCGTTGTAGGCGAGCAGTTCACGGCCGGACAGCCGCTCGAACAGCCGCAGGCCCTCCGGCAGGACGCCGATGCGCGACTTGACCTCGACCGGGTCGCGCCACACGTCGTGCCCCGCGACCTGGACCCGGCCCTGGTCCGGGCGGAGCAGGCCGGTGACCATCGACAGGGTCGTGGTCTTGCCCGCGCCGTTCGGCCCGACCAGGCCGATGAAGCTGCCGGCCGGCAGGGTCAGGTCGATCCCCGCGACGGCGATCTGCTCGCCGAACCGCTTCCACAGACCTTCGACGTGCACGGCGGGAGGTGCCGTCCGCACCCCGCCCGTCTCCTCAACTGCCTGGTCCGGCATGTGTTCCGCGCCTTTCGGAGTCCCCGTACGTGCCCTGCGGGCACAGGTGTACGGGTCCACCCTACGGACGCCCGGGTGCGGTGTGGATGCCCTGTCCCCGGCCCACCCGCTCCCCCCGGGGCATCCGCTCGGCCCCGGCGTACCGCTATCCCTGGCGCACCCGCCCCGACGCCGCGTCCCTGGCGCACGCGTACGCGAGCGGGCTGATGAGCTCCTCGACGTCCGGGAGCCAGCGGTTGGCCGGGGTGGGGCGGCGCGCCCACTGCACGGCGCCCTGCCCGCCGATCCGGGTCGGCGGGGCGGCGACGTAGTGGCCCTCGCCACGGGTGACCAGGTCGAGGGAGCTCGGGACCCAGCCCAGGTTCCTGATCAGCTCGGGGGCCTTGAGCGCCGCGCCCGGCAGCACGAAGAACAGCATCCTCCGGTCGGGAGTGCAGGTCACGGGGCCGAGGGGAAGATCCATCCGCTCCATGCGCGCGAGCGCCAGGAAGCCGGCCGAATCGGAGACCTCGATGGCGTCGAAGGTGCGGCCGGTGGGCAGCAGGATCGAGGCGGTCGGTTGCTTGGTCCACATCCGGCGCGCGGCGGTGGCGCTGCCGGTCGCCTGGTTCGCCCAGTCCGGGCGGGCGGCGTGCGCGCCGGGGAGCGGGCAGCGCAGGTCGCCGCACGAGCAGCGCTGCCCCCCTTCGACGGCCTCGAGCCAGGTGCCGGGGAACACGTCCCAGTGCCTCTCTTCCGCGTACCGCACAGCGCTGTCCAGCAGTTGCTCGCCTCGCTGCTGGGGGATCCGGGCGGCTTCCGTGACTGCCATGGTCTCTTCCACGACACACTCAACTACCGCCGCCAGTACGGGTTACGGGGCGTGACGCGGTGGGCGGTGGAGCATCGATCCTGCACGTGGGGCGCACGGGTGCACGACCGGGGGCGCGCATGGGCCGGGGGCCCTACGGGCGGGTAGGAGTGCGGCGCGTACGTCAGCGGCCGCGACCGGGCCGCGCCACGGCAAAAGCGAACCAACCCGACCAACCCTGCATTCTCCGTATATCAGCCGGGCATTGATCAACTCATTGATCAACATCAGGGGGTAGTTCATGGCAGCCAGGCCTCTCGTCGTCCGCCAGCCGAACGAACGGCTGCAGGCGCTCATCCAGGAAGCCGGATGCTCGAACGCCGGGCTGGCCCGGCGCGTCAACATGGTCGGCGCCGAGCGTGGCCTCGACCTGCGCTACGACAAGACGTCCGTCGCCCGGTGGCTGCGCGGCCAGCAGCCGCGCGGCCGGGCGCCGGGCATCATCGCGGAGGCGCTCGGCCGCAAGCTCGGCCGCACGGTCACGATCGACGAGATCGGCATGGCGAACGGCAAGAACCTCGCCACCGGCGTCGGCCTCCAGTTCGCGCCGACGGTGGTCGGTGCCATCGAGCAGGTCTGCGAGCTGTGGCGGAGCGACGTGGGCCGCCGGGACTTCCTGTCGGGCTCCGCGGTCGCCGCGTCCGCTCTCGTGGAGCCGAGCCGCGACTGGCTGATCACCGGAGCGGACACGCAGGTGGCCCGCACCGTCGGGGCCCGGGTCGGCCCGCCGGACGTCGACGCGGTCCGGGCGATGACCGCCGCGCTGACGGAGATGGACCACCGCTTCGGCAGCGGGCATGTGCGGCCGGTCGTCGTGCACTACCTGAACAGCGTGGTCTCCGGGATGCTGTCCGGTTCCTACCGGGAGACGGTCGGCCGGGACCTGTTCGCCGCGGCGGCGCGGCTGACGGAGCTCGCCGGCTACATGGCCGTGGACACCGGTCAGCCGGGGCTCGCCCAGCGGTACTACATCCAGGCCCTGCGCCTGGCGCAGGCCGCCGGCGACCGGGCGTACGGCGGCTATGTGCTGGCCGCCTCGATGAGCCACCTGGCGGCCGAGCTCGGCAACCCGCGCGAGATCGCCCAGCTCGCCCGTGCGGCGCAGGAAGGGGCGCGGGGCCGGGTCACCCCCCGGGTGCAGGCCATGTTCCACGCGGCGGAGGCACGCGGCCACGCGCTCCTCGGCGACTCCCGAACCTGCCACGAGGCGGCCGGCCGGGCGGTCACGGCGCTGGAGGGGGCCGAGCCGGACAGCGGCGACGACCCGGACTGGATCGCCCACTTCGACGGCGCGTATCTGGCGGACGAGCTGGCGCACTGCCACCGCGACCTCGGTGAGGCGCAGAGCGCGGCGCGCTACGCGTCGCAGGCTCTGGAGGGCCACCCGGAGTCGCGGGCCCGCCGCCGGGCGATCGGCCTGGTCCTGCTGGCCTCCGCGCAGGTGCAGCAGCGTGAGGTGGAACAGGCCTGCTACACGGGCACACGGGCGGTGGAACTGCTGGACACGCTGCGCTCCAGCAGGGGCGCGGAGTATCTGGACGACCTTCAGTTGAGGCTCGAGCCGTACGCGGAGGAGCCGTCGGTACGGGAGTTCGCCACCCGGCTGGAACTGCGCGCCGCGGCCTGACGCGGAGCGGGGCGTGGGAGGCGCCTGTGACGGATGCTGCACAAGGGCTTTCTGCCAGGAACGGAAGGCGAGTTGTGTCCGCGTCTTGTCACCGCTCCGGCACGTGTGTGCGGACCACTCCGGGCACCCGGTAGCGTGAGCCGACGATCGAAGTAGGTCCACACGTAGGAGTCCCGGTGACGCACAGCGGACAGGGTGACGAGCAGCGGCTACCCGCCGCGCGGCCCGCGCACGAAGGCGTCGTGCTGCCCGCCGACGGCAGTGAGCCCCTCATACCGGGCGCGCCAGGCGCACAGACGGCTCCGGCCGGCGGGCAGCCCTGGGGTGAGCCGTGGGGCCCGCAGCAGTCCGCACCCGCGCCCGGAGCCGCGTACGGATACCCGGGCCCGCCGCCGGCCGGCGACGCGCCCCAGGGGTACGGCTACCCGGCCCCCGCGCAGCCCGGCGGTTACGGCTACCCCGCCGCCCCGGCACAGCCGGGCGGTTACGGCTACCCCGGCGGCCCGGCGCAGACCGGCCACCAGAGCCACCCCGACGGCCCGGCCCAGGCCGGCCACCAGAGCCACCCCGGCGGCCCCGCTCAGCAGGTCGGTTACGGGGCTCCCGCTACCCCGCCGCAGCAGGCGGCCGCGCACCACGGGCAGGGCGCCCACGCCGCCCCGCCGGCCGGCCCCGCAGCCACCGGGCACGACCCGTACCCGGCTCAGGGCGGGCCCCAGGGGCAGCCGCCGTACGGCGCCCAGGTGCCGGCGGTACCGCAGCCGGGTGTGCACCGGCAGCCGCTCCCGCCGCAGGACGCCCCGGCGGCGCAGCCCACCGCCCCTCAGGGGCCGGACGCCTACGGGCGGTACCCCGAGTCGCCTCAAGGCGCCGGCCAGGCCGGGTTCGGCGGGCCGGGCGCGGGGGCGCAGCCCTTCCGGACGCCTCAGGGCGGGGCCTCGCAGGCGCCGCACGACCCGTACGCTCAGAGCCGTTCCCCGCAGACCGCCGGCCAGGACGCGCAGAGCGGCTTCCCGCAGGCCGCGCCGCAGCACGCCGCCGGGGGCGACGCGGACGCCACCCAATACATCGCACCCGTCACCTCCGGTGCGCTGCCGCCCGAGATGCCCGCGGAGTCGACCACGTTCCTCGGCACCGGCCCCCTGGCCTCCGGCGCCGCGCAGGGCGGCGCGCAAGGCGGCGCGCCGCAGGGAGCCGGCCAGGTCTCCGACGCCGACGCCACCCAGTACATCGCCCCGGTGCCCGGCGGGGCCGTGCCGCCCGCTCCCGCCGGGGCGCCGTTCGGCATCCGCCCCGGCGCCCCCGGGGACCGGCAGCCGCCGGCCGAGTTCGACAGCCTGTTCCGTTCCGAGGGGCAGGGTCCGCACACGGCCGACGCCACCCAGCAGATGCCCCGCTTCGAGGAACCGCCCGGCCACGGTCATCCGCAGGCCCGCCGGCCGGCGGCCCGGCCCGAGCCGTACTACGACCCGGAGCCGGAGCCGCGCCGCCGGTCCCTGGCGCCGGTGGTCGCCGCGGTCGTCGTCGGGTGCGCCGTCCTCGGACTCGGCGTCGGTGCCGTGATGTTCAACGGCGGCGACGACCCGAAGGACCCGGGCCCGGACAAGAACGTCGCGGCCGACTCCCCGGTGCCCAGCGAGGCGAGCCCCACCACGCAGGCGGCCGACCCCGCGGAGCCGCAGGCGAAGGAGCTCGACAAGCTCCTCGCGGACAGCAACAACAGCCGTGACGCGGTCATCCGTTCCGTGGAGAACATCAAGGTCTGCAAGAACCTGGACCAGGCCACCGCCGACCTGAAGGGCGCGGCGCAGCAGCGCCGGAGCCTGGTGACCCGGCTGGGCACCCTGTCCGTCGACAAGCTGCCGCGCAACGCCGAGTTGACCGCCTCGCTGACCAAGGCGTGGCAGGCGTCGGCCTCCGCCGACGACCACTACGCGGCCTGGGCGCAGCAGGTCAAGGGCAAGAAGGGCTGCAAGGACGGCAAGGCGCGGGTGACCGGCCGCACGGCCCAGGCCAACGCGGCGAGCGGAGAGGCCACGACGGCGAAGAACGCGGCGTCGCCGCTGTGGAACTCCATCGCCCGCAAGTACGGCCTGACCGAACGCCGCAGCAGCCAGCTCTGACGACGCGGCCCCCGGCCCGCTCCCGTGGGGAGCGGGCCGGGGGCGCCGGACGGGAGGCCGGAATCCTTGTCGGGAACGCCCTACGAGGCGTCCATCAGGGTCCGGCCGACGTCCACGAAGTCCTTCCGCTGCGTCACCAGCCGTCCGTCACGCACCACTTGGAACGTCACGCTGCTGTTGACGATCCTCGGGTAGCGGGAAGCGCCGAGCATGTCCTCGTAGCTCCACCGCAGGGCCGGTGTCAGGCCGTCGGTCGAGACCTCCACCCCCTGGTCGAGGGCGTGGGAGATCTTGCCGGGGGTGATCCGGTCGCTGTCGATCGAGCGGACGACCTTGTTGAGGACGTTGTACGCGATCCAGGTGGTCTGCACGCCCGCGTCCGCCGGGTCGATCCTGTTGTCGCCGAACGCGTGGGTCCGCACGACGTCGCGCATCCGGTCCCAGCGGGCGTCGCTCGCGTCGGGGTACCAGCCGGTGATGTAGGCGCCCTCGTAGGGGCCGTTGCGGCCGCCGGTGCGGTCGATGAGGGGCTGGCCGACGCTGCCCATCACGGACGAGATCCGGACCTGCCGTCCGTCCTCGGGCAGCCGCCGGTAGGAGTCGAAGAAGGTTTCCGTGCGTTCGCCGAGCGCGGCCGTGACACAGCCCGGCCGGTCGCCGTCGGACGCGGTCGTCGTCCAGGTCGCCTCTGCCGCCTTCCCGCGGGCACGCCTCGCCTCGTCGGAGTAGTCGGTGGCATCGTCGGCGGCGAGGATGTCCGCCGACTCCCGGGCCTTGCCGCGGGCCAGGCCCGCGTTGAGGAGGTCGGGCAGGTCGTCGCCGGCGAGGCTGTCCGGCCGTACCAGCGCGACCTTGTCGCAGACGTCCGCGAGCTGCTGGCCGTTTCCGGCGAGCAGGGCGGCCTGCCCGCCGTTGACGGGGTAGGACAGATAGCTGGTGAACTCCTCGTCGGAGATGCCGAATCCGCCGATGAAGGGGATGCCCGCGGCCTCCAGGGGAGCCATGAAGGCGTCGCCGTACTGGCTGTAGGAGCCGACCACCGCGGCCGCGCCTTCCTTGACGGCGCGCCGGGCGCAGGTGGCCGCGCCCTGGGGGGTGTTCTGCTCGTTGCAGGTGATGACACGCAGCTCGTGGCCGTCGATACCGCCCTGCGCCTCTGCCCAGCGGGCGTAGGCCTTGGCCATGGCGGGCATGCCGGGCATATTGGTCGCTTTGGTCTCTTCCGGGGCAAAGGTCATGACAGTGACGGGCTCCCTGGAGCCCCCCGGATCTCCAGGGAGTACGCCACAGCCGGCGATGAGCGACGCCCCGGTCGCCACCACCGCCGTACACGCGGTACGGACTGAGAGGGTTCTGGACGGGCGAGGGGAGGAGGAACGGCGCCTACCGGTCATGACTGTGCACGCTTCCGGTTCCAGGTAACGGCACAGTGAGCATGGTTCAACGAGGGGTGACGTCCAGGTGAATTGCAGGGGGGCGTTCGGGCGGCCGGGAAGGGAACGTACGATCGAAGGCGTGCAGCAAGGTTCGGTCAACCCTTCCCGTCGCGGCCGTCGCTCCTCCACCATGGGCGGCATGCCGCTCAACGACATGCCCTGGTGGCGCTGGCGCAGCAACGTGCGCTCGGCGCTGCACATGCTTTCCGACCCCGTCTTCCATCAGGAGTGCTGGCTGGCGGGGCGCGAGGGATACGGCGACGTCACCGACGCCGTCTACCGTCTGGTCGAGGACACCTGGCTGGACAACTGGTCCGCGGAGAAGTACGTCGGGACGATCTTCCGTGACTCCGGCGAGGCCGCGCTCGTCGACGTCGCCGTGCTGCGGGTGCTGCGGATCATGCACCAGGTCGGCGCCGACGCACCGGTCTCCGCGTACATGGAGCACCACGGCTGGCCGGAGGCCGTACGGGCGGCGCGTGACGCGCACGTCCGGATGGCCACGAGCGACGGGGAGGACCCCGACACCCCGCCGCGTTCCCTTGAGGTGCTGCGGATCATGACGCGGTCCGCCTGACGGACGTGTTCCTGGCCGCACGGCCGGATGTGGCAGGCTACAAGGATGACCGACCAGTACGTCCTGACGCTCTCCTGTCCTGACAAACAGGGCATCGTGCACGCCGTCTCGAGCTACCTGTTCATCACCGGCTGCAACATCGAGGACAGCCAGCAGTTCGGTGACCGGGACACTGGTCTGTTCTTCATGCGGGTCCACTTCTCCGCCGAGGCCCCGGTGACGGTCGACAAGCTGCGCGCCAGCTTCGCCGCCGTCGGCGACGCCTTCCAGATGGACTGGCAGATCCATCTCGCCGAGGAGCGGATGCGGATCGTGCTGATGGTCAGCAAGTTCGGGCACTGCCTGAACGACCTGCTGTTCCGTTCCCGTACCGGCGCGCTGCCCGTCGAGATCGCGGCCGTCGTCTCCAACCACACCGACTTCGCCGAGCTCGTCGCCTCCTACGACATCCCGTTCCACCACATTCCGGTCGCCAAGGACAACAAGGCGGCCGCCGAGGCGCAGCTACTGGACCTGGTGCACGCCGAGCAGGTGGAGCTGGTCGTCCTCGCCCGCTACATGCAGGTGCTCTCCGACGACCTCTGCAAGCAGCTCAGCGGCCGGATCATCAACATCCACCACTCCTTCCTGCCGAGCTTCAAGGGCGCCAAGCCCTACCACCAGGCGCACGCCCGCGGTGTGAAGCTCATCGGCGCGACCGCCCACTACGTGACGGCCGACCTCGACGAGGGCCCGATCATCGAGCAGGAGGTCGAACGCGTCGGCCACGAGGTCACCCCGGAGCAGCTGGTCGCGGTCGGCCGCGACGTGGAGTGCCAGGCGCTGGCCCGCGCGGTGAAGTGGCACGCCGAGCACCGCATCCTGCTGAACGGCCGCAGGACCGTCGTCTTCGCCTGACGTGCGCCGGGGACCGGGCCCTATTCCAGGGCCGGGGTGCCGCACAGGTCGTCCAGGACGAACGCCTTCTCCTGGCTCTGCAGCTGACGTTCGGCCTCCAGCTGCCCGAGCAGCCGGTCCAGCAGCGCCTCGTCGCCGGGGCGGACGACGAACTCCAGCACCGCCCGGTAGAACGCGTCGCGCAAGGTGGGCGGCATCGCGTCGGAGGCGTCGAAGCAGATCCTGCCCGCCGAGCGGAACAACCGCTGGACGTCCCTGGTGGCCGACGGTTCCGCGGTGACGACCGCGGAGCCGGGGAAGAACGGCCGCTCGCCGGGCAGCGCCGCGGCCGCCCAGCTCGCGCGTGCCTTCTCGGAGGTGAGCCGGTCGAGCAGGTCCCAGGCGGCCGCACTGCTCCTGAACACCGCGGCCATGTCGCCCGACACCTCGAAGGCGTTCTCGTCGCCCTCGTCGTCCTTCGCGGCCGGCAGCCTGTCCAGGTAGACGGCCGTCGGCCGGGGCCGCACGTCGTCGCCGTAGTGCCTGCGGATGAAGGAGCCCTGGTGCTCATGGGTGCAGTCGCCGCGGTTCAGGAGCCCGTGGCGGCGGTCGCCGATCAGCGCGAAGTCGTGCAGCCACCGGACGTCCGGGGTGCGCCCGCCCGCGGTGAGCATCCGCGCCCACTCCTCCCAGACCGGGCGGGTGTCCTCCCAGGGCATCCTGCCCGTGGCCCATTCCTCGTACTTCGCCGAGCCCCTGCGCTGGAGCATCAGGTCCTCGATCCAGTCGGTGCCCGGCCAGCCGGAGGTGGCGCCGGAGCCGAGTCCCACGCACCACACGGGAGCGGAGTCCGCCGCCTCGCTCCTGCTCCACACCAGCGACTTGAGGTCCACCCGTATGGGAGCCCAGTAGGCGCGGGTCCGGGCCTCGCCGCCCGCGTCCTGGACCGTGACGGTGGGCGCCCACGGGGTGACGGCGGCCCCCGCGACCCGCTCCGGCAGCGGAAGGAGATCGCCCGCCCTGGCGTACTCGGCCAGCTCACCCGGGCTGTTGAGGATCGCCATGTCCGGCGGGGCGCCGGCCTGGAGCTGCGCGACGAGGGTCTCGCGCAGTGAGCGGGTGCCCTTGTAGACGTAACGGTGCCCGGTCTGCTTCCCGATGCTCTTGAGCGCCTGGACGAACGGCCTCTCCTCGCCGTCGGTCCACGGCCCCAGCACGACCAGCGTGCGTTCCTCCGGTGGGCCGCCGCACCCGGCCGTGGCCACGGCGAGCAGAACACCCGCGAGCAGCGTTCTCAGGCCCCTGCGTCTCCTCATGAGTTCCTCACGCGTCGGTGGACGTCCGTCGGGTGCGGGCCGCCGGGTACGGCCTGCCGTAGAGGTGGAGCGTGACGCCGCAGGCGACCGCCCCGAGTCCCGCGGCCGGTACGGTGATCCCCGCCGTGAGCGACCAGCCGTCCGGGTCCGCCACGTCCATCCGCGCGTACGCGGCGTCCGCCGCCGCCTCGATCGCGCGCGGCGCGGCCTCGTCCGCTTCCACGGCCGCCAGGCCGGCGGCCGCCGAGTGCACGTCCTGCTGGGCGCCGTGCTCCTGGGCGCCGCCGAACGCCAGCAGCAGCGGCGTCACCAGTACCGGCAGCGCGCCCGCGGCCAGCTGGAGGCTGACGAGCCGCAGCCGGTCCCGCAGGAACACCGCCGTGCCGACGGTCATGAAGCCGAACAGCGCGGTCGTCAGGACGGCCGCTCCGGCGGCTGTCAGCGTCAGGGGGCTCCAGGCGGCGAGGTCGCCGCTCTCCTGCCGCAGCAGCTCCTCCATCTTCTCGATCCGGTCGAGCACGGTGGTGGGTTCCTGCTGTTCTTCCACGCTCGTGCCCGGGCTGCCGAGCAGGCCCGCCGCGTACTCGACACCGGCTGTGCGCAGCAGCTTGCTCGACCGGTTGCGGTCAGCCCAGGCGATCTTGTCCCCGTAGGCGACGACCAGCCCGGACACCACCCGCAGCTCCTGCTCCTGTCCCCGGCTCAGGGCACCGGTCCGGGCGACGAGGTTCAGACTCTGCGTCGCCTCCGTCAGCCGGGAGCGGTACGTCTCGCCGAGCTCGACCCGGCCGGCGTGCCGGGTCTCCAGCAACCGCAGTTCGGCCTGGTCCCGTGCCAGGACCAGCGACGTACGGGCCTGCGCCAGTCCCTCCAGCGCCGGCACCGACCGGTGGCGCAGCCGGTCGGAGCGGTCGTGCACGTCGCTGTACGCGGCGGCGCACAGCGCCAGCGCGACGAGCGCCAGGGCGGGCAGCACCAGCATCCGGCGCCGCAGGAACGCGGCCGTCGGCCGCCGTCCCCCGGGGCCCCGCCCGGTGGCCCGCGCCCACAGGCCCGGCCCGAGCAACCGCCAGGCACTGATCCACGGGGCGGGCTTCGTCGCCGGCGACCGCCGCACCGCCGCGACGGGGCGCCGCCACAGCGCGGCCACCCTGTGCCGCGCGGACGGCAGCACGCCGCTCCCGCCGGCCCTCCCCTCGGCGGCGTCCGCCGGTGGTCGGGTGTACGGACGCGTGGTCATGAACGGCCCCCGGGGGTCAGGCGGCGCAGCCAGGGGCCGCGGTCGTGGTGGCGGGCGTGACGCAGACCGAGCGGGCGGGTGCTGTACGCGTTGTCGAGGAGCGCCTCCGCCAGCGCGGCGCCCTCCGCGGTGTCCGTGTCCGGTACCTGTTTCGCCAGTTGGCGGTAGCTCGCCGACAACTGCTCGCGCAGTTCCCGTTCGGTGCGCGGGAGCGGGACGCCGGCCGGCAGCGCGGCCCGCACCTGCTCGAGCACGCCGGCGCCCTGTGACCGCACCAGCTCCAGCAGTTGCTCCAGCAGCTCCGCGGTGAGCCGCTCCTGCGCCTGCCGGTCGGTGAGCCCCTCGTGGCCGGCGAGCCGGTGCAGGGCGGCGTGGGCGCGTACCGCGGAGGCGGCCGTGGGTGTGCCGGCGTGGATGCGCACCATCGCCGTCCGCGCCGCCGTGCGGTGCCGCGAGTCGGGCGGGACGCCGTCGAGGGAGGCCAGCGCCCGCTCGGGGCTGTGCCGGGCGAGATGGATACGGGCGAGCCCGAACGCGGCCGCGCCGAGCGCGTGGTTGCGCCGCCACACCGCGTCGTAGAACAGCATGGCCTGCTGCTCGTGCGCCTCACGGGCCGCCGGGGCCTCGGGCGCGGTGGCCCGCTCGCCGGTCCGCCACTCGTCGGCGAGCTTCTCGTGGCAGTAGCCGAGGGCGAGTTTGGGCGCGTACTCGCCGGGGATCGCCGCGTACACGGTGTCGAAGCAGTTCAGTGCCCGGTGCAGCCGGCCGTGGGCCAGCTGCGCCAGACCCTGGTGCCAGTCCAGGCGCCAGTCGTAGCGGGCCCGGTCACCGAGCAGTCGCCCGGCCCGCTCCAGCTCCACCGCGGCGGTCACCAGTTCCTTGTCACGGCCGTGACGGCGGACACCGGCCAGCTCCAGATGGAGCCGGCAGCGCAGCAGATGCAGTTCCGGCGAGGGCAGCCACTCGTCGCTGAGCTGGAGCAGACCGGCCGGGTCGTCGTACGAGGTGCGCTGCAGCTCCTTCCAGTTGGGGTCCTGCACGTCGGCCTTGGGCACCGGCAGGGCCACCGCCGCCTCCGCCGGCTCCGGCACGTGGGCGCCGAGCCGGTCGGCCGTGCCGTCGGCCCGCCAGCGCTCCAGCGGCGGCGGCTTGCCCAGCCGGCCGTCCAGCGCGATCGCGGCCGAGTGGAACAGCGGGGACGGCTCGAACGTCTCCTCGTCCAGTCGCAGCGACCGCAGTTCGCGCAGCACGCCGCGCAGTTGGACGGCCATCTCCTGCGCGGAGGCGTAGCGCCGCCTCGGGTCGGTGGCCGTGGCGCGCGCGAGGGCGCGCCGGAGCGATTCGGTGCCGAGGTCGGACGGCGGCGCCGGGTCCTTGGCGAGCAGCTCGCCGAGGACGGCGCCGACGGTGTACAGGTCGCCCGCGGTGGTCATCCCGCCGCCGGGTCCGCTCTCCGGCGGCCGGTGGCTGACGGGTCCGGGGGCGCCCGGTTCGCGTACGCCCGCGACGTCGATGAGTTTGATGCCGGTGCCGCAGTGCAGGACGTTGGTGAGCGACAGGTCGCCGTAGACCAGCTTCTCCTCCTCGTGGAGATGGTCGAAGGCCTCCAGCACGAGCAGCCCGTACACGACGATGAACTCGCGGACCCGCGGGCCCGCGAACGGCTCGACGCTCCGGGCGATGCGGGAGCCGACCCACGACAGGGACGCCCCGTCGGCGAACTCCATCACGATGAACTCGGCCGACGTCGGTTCGTGGCGCGCGTAGTTGACCACCCGGATGACGGAGGGGTGGTTGAGGCTGACGAGCCGCAGCCGCTCCTGGTGGGCCTGGAGCACGGCCGCCGGATCGCCGGGGTCGAGGATGCCCTTGAGGGCGACGGGACGGTTCTCCAGGAGCAGATCGCGGGCGAGGTACACCTTGCCGTGGCTGCCCTGCCCGATGGGCCCCACCACCTCGTACTGCTGGTGCAGCCGCTCGCCGCCCGCCAGACGGTCCCCGGCCTGCTCGGTGACGAGCGCGTCCGGGTCGCGCACGGCGACGGCCGGCAGGTCGGTCAGCCCGTCACCGGGCGGCCCGACGACGAACTCCCGGGGCCCGGCCGGACCGGTGAGCTCCTGCTCGGCCGTCTCCGCGTCGAGCAGCGCCGCCTCGATGTCGACGGCGCAGCGGAACAGGGCGTGCGGCTGTTCCGGAGAACCGTTCAACGGGCCCGCCGGGCCGAGCTGTTCCAGCATCCGCCGCAGCCGCGGGGCCAGGGCGGCGGGCCGCCGGCCGGACAGCTGCCGCAGCCGCTGCTCGGTCTCCGCGAGCCGGCTCACCCGGGTGCCGAGCCGTTCGGTGCGGCGGGCGGCCCAGTCGGGGCCGAGGAGTTCGTCGCGCACCCGGGCGAGGAGCGGTGAGCGGGGGTCGCTGAAGACGAGCAGGAGCCGGCTCTGGCCGCGTTCGAGGAGCGCGGCGAGGAGCCGCAGCATCTCGTCGTCGGTGGAGGCCGACCGGTCGACGGACAGGAAGGCGGCGATCAGCGGCGGGCTCTCGGCCGCGATCCGTCCGAGCAGGTCCCCGTCCGTGCCGCCGGTGGACGGCGGCCCGTCCGGGAGGAGGTCGAGGCCGATCCGGTCCGCCGCGTCCCTGGCCAGGTCCGCCACGGTGCGGTTCGTGGCGTCGACCGCGAGGTCGATGCTGCCCGCCTGCGGCTCGCCCGCGACCTGCCCCGGACCTGTCGCGCTGCCCTGGCCGGGCGGCGCCTCCGGAGGGCTCTGCTCACGGTCGGCGAGGGTGAGCACCGATCTGACCGTGTGCAGTACGTCGTGCTCGCCCTCGCCGGCGAACACGGGCTCCACCGGGTCGGTGTCCGGGGCGCCGTCGAGCCAGCGCGTCAGCCGGCGGTGCAGCCCCGGGACGCGCCCGGAGGCGGTCCTGTCGTGGGCGACCGCGACGTCGTGCGACACGGCCGGCTTTCCCGTGACCGTCAGCCCCAGCCGTTCCAGCGGCAGGTGCTTCAGCACCGTCTCGGTCGGGATCATGTACGCGTGGTCCCGGCGCACCCGCGCCTGCGGCGTGCCGAACTGGTGCGCCACGATGCCGATGACCCGACGCGATCGGCTGTGCACGACGGCGCATCCGCTGTAACCGCGCCGCACCACGTACGGCGCGTTCAGCGCGTCGAGCTGCACCCACTCCGGCGTCGGCGCGGGGCCCCCGCGCCCCATCAGCCGGGCGTCCAGATGCTCCCCGCCGGGCAGATCCTCGGGATATCCGGTGAAATGCACCATGTCGCCGCGTGCCGGGATCTGCCGGTGCAGGACGGCGTGCGGTACCGCCGGCTCCTGGTCCAGCTTGAGCAGCGCCAGATCCCCGCCGTACTGGCCCGTCGGCATGACCAGGTACTCCGTCAGCAGCCGGGCCCGCAGCGGCTCCGGAGCGTTTCCGGCCGGGGCATGGGGTACGTCGACGTAGACCTCCTCCAGCGGGGTACGGATGCCGGAGGAGTCCGGGCGCATCAGGACGACATGCGCGCAGGTGAGCACCAGGCCGCCGGGCAGCAGCACCCCGGCGCCGAGCGGCCGGCCCGCCCGATCCGGTCCGCGGAGCAGACGTACCCGCCAACTCTCGTCGTGCGTCGAGGAGTTGGATGTGCGAATCGGCTCGCTCATACTGCTCAACGATAACTACGGGAGACGGGGGACGCGATGGCTGAGCGTGACGAAACCGCGGTCGTGGGGCTGGCGGAGGTCATCGGGCAGGTCCGTGACGAGCTCGAGAGGGCCCAACGCGCCGGTGAGGGACGCGATCTGCGGTTCAGCGTGGAGAGCGTGCACCTGGAATTCGCGGTGCAGGTGCGCCGGGAGGGGAGCGGGCGGGCCGAGCTGCGGATCGGGGTGCTGACGGCCGGCGGCGGAGGCTCCGCGGCGCGTGACACCACGCACACCATCCAGGTCGAGCTGAAGCCGCACGGGCCGGACGGCGACCCGAACATCAGCGTCGGCGGGGAGTGACACGGCCGGGACCATCGGCCCCGTGCGGGGTGCCGCGCACCGCCCGTGGGTCAGCCGGTCACCAGCGACTCACCCACGCTCGTACGGGCGTAGAGCACCACGCGACCCGTACGGTGCGCGCTGACCAGACCGGCCGCGCGCATCGCCGTCAGATGCTGCGAGACACCGCCCGCCGACAGACCGGTACGGCGGGCCAGGTCGGTGGTCGACGCCGGGGCCGCGAGCTCGGCCAGCAGCAGTGCCCTGCTGCGGCCCAGTACACCCGCCAGGGCGTCGGACAGCGGCGCCGCCCGCGCTTCCCACAAGGTGGCGGTGCCCCGCGGCGGATAGCGCAGAGTGGGCTGCCAGTCCGGGCTGTCCACGTCGGAGAAGATCCGCGGTCCGCCGAACACGGAAGGCACCAGGAGCAGTCCGCGGCCGTCCAGGCTCCGTTCGCCGCGTACGCACCGGTGCATCACCTGCAAGGTGCCCGAGTCCCAGGTGATCCGTGGATCGAGGTCGTCGAAGAGACGCCGGGCACCGCCTTCGGCGAGACGCTTGGCGCGGTAGAGGATGTCGCCCTCGACCACGGTGAGGATCCGCGGCCAGTACGGGGCCATCGCCACCTCCCAGTAGGCGGCGATCACGTCCGTGAGCCGCCCGAGACCGCGATCCGGGTCCGCGCGCAGTGCGGCGACCCCCTCCCGCGCGGCGGGCGTCGTCGTACGGAGCAGTTCGTGCGGCATGGAACGCAGCGCCGCCAACTCCACGTCGAGCGAGGGCTGCGGGGTCGTGGGCGGCGCCACCAGGAAGCCGGGGACGCCGGCCGGCGGCGGGCCGATCAGCGAGGACAGCGGGGCGAGATCCAGTTTCGCGGCCGCGAGAGCGGGCCGTACCCGCTCCGCCCACGGCCGGTGCGCACCCGGCGCGGTGTCCCTGAGCACCCGCACGCTCGCGACGACCTCCCACAGCGGGGACACGGCGAAACGTATGCGGGCCACGTCCTCGGCGGAGAAGCCGATCTCCAGTGTGCCGCCCTCGGGGCGGCTCTCCAGCACCATTCGGCCGAGGCTAAATCATTGGAGCGGGGCGCGGAGTCCGGGCAGCGTACGGACCATGACCGACGACAGTCCCTGGCGGTCCCGTGACTTCCGCACACTCTTCACGGCCACCGCCTTCAGCCAGCTCGGCACCAACATCGGCTACGTCGCCGTCCCGCTGATCGCCGTGTCCGCGCTCGACGCGAGCGCGGGCGAGGTCGGCCTGCTGGCGACGCTGAGCACGGTCGCGTTCCTCCTCATCGGCCTGCCGGCCGGTGCCTGGGTGGACCGGATGCGCCACCGCCGGGTGCTGATCACCGCGGACCTGGTGCGGGCCGGCCTGTTCGCCTCCGTGCCGTCCGCCTGGGCGCTGGACGCCCTCACCCTGGAACACCTCTACGTGGTCGTCCTGCTGAACGGCTGCGCCACGGTCTTCTTCGACGTCGGCTCGCAGAGCATCCTGCCCCGGCTGGTGGGCCGCGAGGGCCTGGTACGGGCGAACGCCGCCGTGGTGAGCCTCCAGGCGGCGGGCAATGTCGCGGGCCGGGGCGCGGGCGGCGGGATCGTGCAGCTGTTCACCGCGCCGGTGGCCGTGATCGGCGTCGGCGTCCTCTACCTGGCCTCGGCCGTCCGTCTCATGCTGCCGTCGGCGGGCCGCGCCCGCAGGCAGGCGGACGGCGTCCTGGCGCACGGGGCGGACGGCGCCGCCGTGCCGCCCGGGTCGGACGGCGGCCGGGACGCGTCGCGCGGGGGACTGGCGGCGCAGATCGCGGAGGGCCTGCGGCACGTCCTGCGCAACGCCGAGCTCCGCGCCCTCGCCCTCACCGCATCACTCACCAACCTCGGTGCGCAGATCGTCAACACGCTCCTGCCGGTCCTCTTCACCCGCGAACTCGGCCTGTCCGCCGGTGTGCTCGGCCTCTACTGGGCGGCGGGCGGCGCGGGCATCCTCCTGGGCGCGCGCTGCGCCCGCCCCGTTGCCCGGCGACTCGGCCACGGCCGCACCCTCGGCGTCGCGGGACTGGTGATGGCGCCCACCGCGCTGATCGTGCCGCTCATCGGCCCCGGCCCCTGGCTGTGGCTCGCCGGGGCCGGATGGATGCTGGTGACGTTCAAGATCGGCGTGGACAACGTCCTCGGGGTGAGCCTGCGCCAACGGCTTACTCCGGACCCGCTGCTCGGCCGGATGAACGCCACCTTCCGCTTCATGCTCACCGGCGCGATCGCCGTCGGCTCGGCCGTGGCGGGCCTGATCGGCGAACTCGCGGGACTGCGCGTCGCGATGTGGGTGGGCGCGGGCTGTCTCACGCTCGCCTTCCTGCCCGTCTTCCTCTCCCCGGTGCGCCGCCGTCGGGAACTTCCGCAGCCGTGGGCCCCCGTCCACCCGGCCGGCAGCCCACCGAAGGAGCGGACCACCGGCGCCTAGGGTCTTTCATCCGGTTCGCCCCGAAGTCCCCCGCGCCTGCGGGGCCTCTGGCCCGGAACCGGGGCGTCCACCCCAGGGACACCGCCGCCACCAGGGGATTTCTGCCGAACGCGAGCGCGCGAAGGTGCCGGAAAAAGATCGCTGCTCCCGTACATCCCTTGCCCCACCTTGCACGTCTGTACCGGTGCCATCTTCCTTGCACCGCTGTCTCCACATCCCCCATGGGCGCGCGCCCGCGCGCAGCGCCGCGGAGCGGCCGTGCGAGTGACACCCTCGAGGGGGGACCTTGACTTCCATGGACTCCGGCCGCGCCGCGACCGGTCCGCGCAGAAGCACCCGCGCCCGCACCCGCGTCGCCGCCTGCACCGCGCTCGCTCTCGCCGCCGGCATGCTGCTGGCGGCCCCGGCCGCCCAGGCCGACGAGGCCCCGATGCCCGACCGCGCGGCCGCACGGCCCAAGGTCGCCGCCCCACTGCCGACCCTCGAGCTGCCGCGAGCCGCGGAGGGCGGCTCGTTCAGCGCGGAGGACGGCGCGCTGCCGGCGAAGCCGCGCAGCGACGTGGACGGCGACGGGGCGTCCGACATGATCCTTCAGGACCTGAACGGCGTCGTGAACGTCTCGACCGGTGCGGGGAGCCACGAACTGGTCCTCCAGGACGGTCAGGGCTCCCAGTACCAGGTCTACAGGGACGCCTTCTCCGCGGCAGGCCTGCGCGAGGACGGACCTGTCCACTTCACCCTGTCGTCGGTCGGCCGTCTCTCGGCCTATGCCAACGACCTGCATTCCCCGGTCCGTTACTGGTCGGGCAGCGGCTGGCAGATCTACAACAAGGTCTTCTCGCCCGGTGACCTGACCGGCGACGGCATCGGTGACGTACTCGCCCGCACCTACGCCGGAGACCTGTACCTCTACCCGGGCACCACCAGCACCGGCAGCCCGCTCGCGTCGCGGGTCAAGGTCGGCTCCGGCTGGGCCCAGTACGACCAGCTGGCAGGCATGAACGACGTCGACAGTGACGGCGTCGCCGACCTGTTCGCCCGGAACACGGCAGGCGAACTGTACTTCTACCGTGGTACCGGAGAAGCGGCCCGGCCCTTCGAGGGGCGGGTCAAGGTCGGCACCGGCTGGAACATCTTCAACACGCTGTTCAGCCTGGACGACCTCGACGGGGACGGCAACGCCGAGCTGCTCGCCCGCGCCGTCAACGGGGACCTCTACCGTTACACCTCCACCGGCACCGGCGCGTTCCTGCCCCGGGTGAAGTTCGGCTCGGGGATGAACTCCGTCAACCAGTTCGCCAACGCGGGCAACGTGCCGAACTGGGGCAAGGAGGATCTGGCCGCCATCGACACGCAGGGCACCCTGTGGTGGTACCTCGACCAGAACAACGGCAGGTTCTCCGCCCGCCAGCAGCTCAGCAGCACCGGCGGCTGGAAGGGCGCCAGGATCACTGTGACGTCGTCCCTCGACGACGACAGCTACCCCGAGATCCTCCAGCTCTGGGAGGGCGGGCTCTACACCAACGGTGTGTCCGACGAGCCGTACTTCATCGGCTCCGGCTGGGGCGTCTACAACACCCTCGTCGGCCCCGGCGACCTCTCGGGTGACGGCAAGGGCGACCTGATCGCCCGCGACGGCTCCGGCGTCCTCCACCTGTACCGGGGCAACGGCAACGGCACCGGCTTCGCCGCCAAGCAGCGGATCGGCTCCGGCTGGGGCCAGTTCAACGCCCTGCTCGGCGCCGGTGACATCTCCGGCGACGGCCGCGCGGACCTGGTCGCCCGCGCCAAGGACGGCAAGCTGTACCTGTACGAGGGCACGGGCGTGGCCGCCGCGCCGTTCAAGGCCAAGAAGCTCATCGGCTCCGGCTGGGGCTCCTACACGAAGCTCGCCGCCCCCGGCGACATGACCGGTGACGGCCGCGCCGACATCATCGCGCGCACCAGCGGCGGCACCCTGTACCGCTACGACTCCGACGGCAAGGGCAACTTCAAGCCCAGGGCGTCCATCGGCACCGGTTGGAACACCTACTCGGGCCTCTACTGACGTACGTCCCCGGGGGCGCCGATGCGGCGCTCCCGGGCCGTCCCGCCCATGGGCGGGTCTCCTAGAGCCGGCTCAGCGCCGCCGCCGCGAACAGCACGTCCCGGATGGCCTGCCGGTCGCCGTCCTGGCCTGCGGCGGCCTCCTCCGGGGAGACGTGCCCGGCCACCAGCTTGCAGAACTCGACACCGTCCAGCGCCACTTGGGCTACCGATTTGTCCGGTGAGCCGACCGCCGCCGGGGAGTCCAGAGCGATGTACCAGCTGCCGCCGCCCGAACCCTCGACCTCCAGATGGAGCGACCGTCCGGGCGCGCCCGCCGCCACGAGATGCCGCGGCGGTCCCGCCAGCCCCGCGCGCCTGCGCTCCGCGAGGGCCGCGGGCAGCAGCCGGGCCGCGAGGTCGATCATCCGGTTGAGGTGGGCGCCGCTCGGCGGCGGGTACGGGTAGTCCACCGCGTCGGCGATGTCGTCCGCGTGGATCCAGCACTCGAAGGCCCGGTCGAGCAGCGCGTCCCGCAACGACAGTGCGAAGGATCCGTACGAGACGGACATGTCGGCGACGCCGGGTCCGGCGAACGACACGGTGCGGATCAGGTCGTGGCTCTGGTCGCGCCACGGTTCGCGGATCGTGCCGGTGGGCGGCAGGTCCATGTCGTTCCAGAACGCCTCGGTGCGCGCGGCCGGCAGCAGCGGCGCGTGCGGCCCCAGCGGGTCGCCGAGCCCCATCGCGCCGGCCACTATGCCGTCGACGGTCAGCAGATGCCCGATCACTCCGGCCACCGTCGTGCGGCGGCTCATCCGGCGTTCGCCCTCGAACCACTTGAGCCGCACCGGCGCGTGCCACTCGGAGTCCCCGATGTCCCGGAGCAGCGCGTCGAGCCTCGCGGTCTCCGCGTCGTACGGATCGGCCCAGCCGGGCACGGGGATACGGGCGGGTCTGCGGCCCAGGCAGTTCTCCAGCACCCGGAAGCGCAGCAGCGGGTCGAGGTCCAGGTCCCGGTCGGTGTGCAGCAGCCCGACCGCGTCACGCAGCCGCAGGGCCTCCTCCGCGCACGGGGCGCAGTCGCCGAGGTGCTCCTCGACGGCGGCGGTCTCCTCCGCGGAGCACGCGGACAGGGCCCAGGCGCCGAGCAGGGACTTCAGCACGCCGTGCGAGGGGGCGGCGGAGACTTCGGGAGCGGCGGGGGTGTCCCCGGCCGCCGGATCGTCGGAGGTGGACGCGCCGTTCACCGCGCGGTTCCCTGAGTCGTCGGCCGAGCCGTTCGACCCGCTGTCCGCCGTGCCGGACCCGCCCGCGGGGGCGGACCCCGCGGCGTCGGCGGGATCGGCGGGTCCGCTGTCGGGAGCCGGCTCCGGAGGGACGGGCGGCCCCGGCCGGTACGCGTCCGCACGGAGGTCGTCCGCCGCGGCGCGCGGGGACGGTATGCGCGGCACGCCCCGCACCTCTTCGCCGTCGCCACCGCCGCCCAGGGGCCCGTTCACAGTGCTCGTCCGTACCCGGGCGGTGACGAGCCCTCGAGCGAGCGGGTGTGCGCCGTCGCCAGCAGTTGCAGGCCCAGCCTCAGCCGCCGCCGGGCCTCGTCCTCCGTGACACCGAGGTCGGCGGCGGTCTGGCGGTAGTCCCTGCGCTGGAAGTACGCCAGTTCCAGCGCGGCGCGCAGCGGGGCGGGCATGGACGTCACGATGTAGTCGGCCCTGGCCGCGACGGCGGCCCTGCGTACTTTCTGCTCCAGTTCCTCCGCCGTGCCCCCGCCGCCCTCCGCGAGCGCCGCCGCCTCGCTCTGCCGCAGCCGGTGCACGGCCTGGCTGTTGGTGAGCCGCGCCACCCAGGACCGCATGGAGCCCTGCTTGGGGTCGTAGGCGTCCGGATTTTCCCATATGTACCCGAAGACTTCACGGGTGACCTGGTCGGCGGCCTCCTCGTCGTCGAGTACGCGGTGAGCCTGGCTGTGCACGAGCGCGGCGAACTTGTCGTACAGCTCACCCAGCGCCGCGGCCTCGCCGCGGGCCAGTCGCTGCTGCATCCTGCGATCCCAGCGCGGTGGTGCGTCCTTCGCCATACCGCCCCCAAGCTCTGCGCTCGCTCCGTGCCTGCTGCCTCTGCCCTCGTGACTGTTGCTCCTTCGAATGTAGTGCGCCGTACGAAATACGCACGTGCCTTTGCGTCAAGTACGCCCCTGCCGTGGTCCGGGATGGTAGGGCCGCGTACGGGGAAGAACTGCCTTGGGGGCGAGTGGAAACGCACTCCGTGACGAATGTCGCGTTTCAGCGACGGACAGTCGGGCAGCGGCAGTGGAAGGACAGCTTCCGGTCTTCTGTGACCGGCCTGAGGAGGGGTCCAGACGTGGTGATGCTCAAGGTGGCCGAGTCCCGGCAGGGCGCGTGGACCGTGCTGCACGTATGCGGGGAGCTCGATCTCGTGTCCTCGCCGGTCGTGCGCCAGCGGGTCCACGACGCCGTCGCCGCCGGTCACCACGACGTCGTGCTCGACCTCTCCGAGGTGTTCTTCTGCGATTCCAGCGGCGTCGGCGTGCTGATCGCCGCGCGGCGGCTGATGCGTTCGTGCCGGGGCAGGCTGCGGCTGATCCTGCCGGCGCGCGGCGCGGAGGACGGCTCGCACGTCAACCGGGTGCTGGGCGCCCTCGGTGTGCGCCGCCTCTTCGAGGTCTACGCGGACACCGGCTCGGCGACGGACGACGGGGCGCAGCCGCTGACCGCGTGACGCGGGCCGGAGCTGCGAGCAGCCCCACTCGAACTCGCGTCGGCCCAAGCCCGTATGCGCGCCCCGTGCCCCGTGCGCGCGCCCCTGTACGCCCCGTCGCACTCCCGTCACCTGCGCTTTGCCGAGGTGTTGCCGCCGTGCAATTGCCCGGGTGCGTACACACCTCCGCCTCCGGGGCTCTACGCTCCCCGCATGGACAGCGCAGAGTACGAGCGGAAGATCGCTTCCCGCTTCGCCGCCTTCGATCAGGACGGCAACGGCTACATCGACCGCGAGGACTTCAGTTCGGCCGCGGCCAAGCTGCTCGCCGAGTTCTCCGTCACGGCCCGGTCCGACAAGGGCCAGGACCTTTACAGCGGTGCGGAGGCGTTCTGGCAGGGCATGGCCGGGATCGCCGACGTGGACGGCGACCAGCGGGTGACCCGCCAGGAGTTCGTGACCAGCGCGGTCAAGAGACTGCGCGACAACCCGAAACGCTTCGGCGAGATCGCCCGCCCGTTCGTGCACGCCGTGATCAGGGTCGCCGACCAGGACGGCCGCGGCGTCACGCCCGCGGCCGTGGAACGCGTGCTCGGCGCGCTCGGTGTCGACGCCGGTGTCGCGGCGGCGGCGGGAGCGGCGCTGGACACGGACGGGGACGGGCGGATCACGGAGGAGGACGTACTGACCGCGTTCGCCGCGTATTACGTCACCCCCGAGCCCAACTGACGTTCCGGGGGCGGCCGCGTCATCCGTTCGCGGCTGCCCCGCCAGCCACCGCCGCGCCCCGCGCGGCCTCCCGGGGCTGCGCCCCGATCCGTTCCGCGCCCCGCGCGGCGTTCAGGGCTGCCCCGGACCTGTACCGCGCTCCGTGCGGTGGCCTCGGTCGCCGGGGAACTCAAGCGCCGGCGTTCGAGGCGCGGGGCTCGGGGCGGAGCCCCGGCAGGACCGGCGAGTTCCGGACCCGACGGCGTACGCCCCGCGAAGGGCCCGGACCTGCCCCGAACCCGGCCGGCCGGGCTGGATGCGCCTCCAAGGAGCACTTCCCGACCGCGCCGGACCTGCCCAGGACCGAAAAATAGTCATGCGTACCGTTCGCGCAGTTTGTACTTGAGTACCTTCCGCAGCGCCTCGTTGCGGGGGAGGGCGTCCACCACCTCGAGCCGTTCGGGGAGTTTGTGGAGCGCGAGGCCCGTGCCGCGGAGGAACGCGGTGATGTCCTCCAGTACGGGGTCCGCCGCACCCGGCGCCCGTTCCACGACCGCGCACACCCGCTCGCCGCGCTCCTCGTCCGGCAGGCCGACGACGGCCACGTCGCCGACCGCGGGGTGGCCGTGCAGGAGGTCCTCGATCTCCTTGGCCGAGATGTTCTCGCCCTTGCGGATGATGACGTCCTTGGCCCGTCCCGTGAGCACGAGGTGGCCGCTGTCGGTGAGCAGGCCGAGGTCGCCGGTGAGCAGGAAGCCGTCGGCGTCGAAGGCGGCCGCTGTCGCGGCGGGATCCAGGTATCCCTGGCAGACGGCCTCGCCGCGCAGCCTGACCTCGCCGTCGACGATCCGTATCTCCATGCCTGCGGGCGGTCTGCCCTCGGTCCGTACGAGGTCGTCCTCGCTGTCGTCGGGCGAGCCCATGGTGATCATCGGGACCTCGGTCATGCCGTAGCCGTGGGTGAGTACGCAGCCCATCTCGCGGACGACGGCGCGGTGCAGCTCCGGCGGCTTGGGCGCGCCGCCGCCGGCGAGCAGCCGCAGGGTGGGGATCAGCTTCCGGCCGGGCCGCTTGCGCTGTTCGGCGAGGAACATCGCGTAGAAGGCCGTGGAGCCGCCGGCGACGGTGACGCCGTGCCTGCGGTACTCGTCGAGCGCGTCGGGCAGCGCGAACTTCTCGAAGAGCACCGCCGGGAATCCGTACAGCAGCAGCATCACCAGGTAGTCCGGTCCGCCGATGTGCGCGAACGGGAAGGCGATCGAGCCGATGTCGTCCTCGGACAGGCGCAGCGCGTGCGCCAGGCACGAACCGCCCGCGATCAGCGAACGGTCGGTGTGCAGCACGCCCTTGGGGTCGGAGGTGGTGCCGGAGGTCCAGTAGATCCAGCGCACGTCCGTGCCGGAGGCGGGCGGCGCGGGCAGCACGGAAGGATCGCCGTCGGGCAGCGACGCGTACGCCTCGAAGACGCCGCGGGCGCCGGTCCGCCGCGCCATGGCCGTGAAGTCGAAGCCGCGCCATTCGCCCGGCACGGCGAAGTACGCGGCCCGTGACTCGCGGAGCGCGAAGCCGACCTCCCGGTCCCGGTAGAAGGGGATGACGGGCGACTGGACGGCGCCGAGGCGGGCCAGCGCCACGGTCAGCAGCACCGTCTCGATCCGGGTGGGCAGCTGCCAGGCGACGACCGTGCCGGGGCGGACACCCTTCGCGCACAGCCCGGCGGCGGTCCGCTCCGCGCGGTCGCGGAGCTCGCCGAAGGTGAGGACGCGTTCGTCCTGCAGCAGGACGGGGCGGTGCGGGGTGAGGGCGGCCCGGCGTGTGACGAGTTCCCAGAGGGTGCGGGCCGATCCCAGTGCGTGCGCGGTCTCTTCCATGCCCGGACACCTCCGCGGAATCTGTCTGACGGTGTGTCAGATCGTAGAGTTGCGCGCCTTGTCGGTCCAGGGGTGCGGGGCTAGCCTGAGCGACGGAACTGACGCACCGTCAGGAGCGGAGGCCCGATGGAACAGGAACTGCCCCGGATCGTCAGCGTCGACGACCATGTCATCGAACCGGCGCACCTTTTCGAGACCTGGCTCCCCGCCAAGTACCGCGAGCGCGGGCCCAAGCCGCTGACCGCCGGGATCGGCGAGCTCGCCTACGTCGGCGGCAAGTACCGGATCACGATGGACCCGGAAGGGCCGTCCACCGACTGGTGGATCTACGAGGACCTGAAGTTCCCGTACAAGCGCAACATCGCAGCAGTCGGCTTCGACCGCGACGAGATGACCCTGGAAGGCATCACCCGGGCCGAGATGCGGCCCGGCTGCTGGGATCCCGCCGAGCGCCTCAAGGACATGGACCTCAACCACGTCGAGGCGTCGCTCTGCTTCCCGACCTTCCCCCGCTTCTGCGGCCAGACCTTCGCGGAGGCCCACGACAAGGAGGTCGCGCTCGCCTGTGTCCGCGCCTACAACGACTGGATGGTCGAGGAGTGGTGCGGCGACAGCGGCGGCCGGCTCGTCCCGCTGTGCATCGTCCCGCTGTGGGACATCGGCCTGGCCGTCGCCGAGATCCGCAGGAACGCGGCACGCGGCGTACGCGCCGTCACGTTCTCCGAGATCCCCACGTACCTCGGGCTGCCGTCGATCCACTCGGGCTACTGGGACCCGTTCTTCGCCGTGTGCCAGGACACCGGCACCGTCGTCAACATGCACATCGGCTCGTCGTCCCAGATGCCCGCCGCCTCTCCGGACGCCCCGCCCGCCGTGCAGGCCGCGCTCTCCTTCAACAACGCCATGGCCTCGATGACCGACTTCCTCTTCAGCGGCGTCCTCGTGCGCTTCCCGCGGCTCAAGCTCGCCTACAGCGAGGGGCAGATGGGATGGATCCCGTACGCCCTGGAACGCGCCGACGACGTGTGGGAGGAGCACCGGGCCTGGGGCGGTGTGCGCGACCTCGTCCCCGAACCGCCTTCCACGTACTACTACCGGCAGATCTTCTGCTGCTTCTTCCGCGACAAGCACGGCGTCGCCTCCCTCGACACCGTGGGCCGCGACAACGCCACCTTCGAGACCGACTACCCGCACGTCGACTCGACCTTCCCGCACACCAAACAGGTCGCCCTCGACCATGTGAAGGACCTGGACGACGAGACCGTGTACAAGCTGATGCGCGGCAACGCCATCCGCATGCTCGGCCTGGACCTGGACACGTAGTGGATCTGGCGTACACCGCCGCGGAGGAGGAGTTCCGGGCCCGGCTGCGCGACTGGCTGGCGGACGCGCTGCCCACGCTGCCCCCACCGCCGCCGGCCGCCGACTGGCCGGCGCGGCGCGCCTACGACAGCGACTGGCAGCGAAGGCTGTACGACGCCGGCTACGGGAATGTGCACTGGGACGCCTCCCCGACCCTCCGGCTGATCTTCCTCGAGGAGACGGAGAAGGCCGGAGCGCCCTACGTCGGCGCGAACTTCGTCGGACTGCTGCACGCCGGGCCGACCATCGCCGCGGAGGGCACCCCCGAGCAGCGGGAACGCTGGCTCGGGCCCATCCTGCGCGGCGAGGCGATCTGGTGCCAGGGCTTCAGCGAACCCGAGGCGGGGAGCGACCTCGCCTCCCTGCGCACCAAGGCCGTCCGCGACGGCGACGCCTACGTCGTCACCGGCCAGAAGATCTGGACCTCGCACGCCGAGGTGGCCGACTGGTGCGAACTGCTCGTACGCACCGACCCCGGCGCCCCCCGCCACCGCGGCATCACCTGGCTCGCCATGCCGATGGACGCGCCCGGCGTCACCGTACGGCCGCTGCGCACCCTGGCCGGGTCCGCCGAGTTCGCCGAGGTGTTCCTCGACGAGGTCCGCGTGCCCGCCGCGAACCGCGTCGGGGAGGAGAACGACGGCTGGCGCGTCACCATGGTCACGCTGTCGTACGAACGCGGCACCGCCTTCGCCGGCGAGGTCGTCGCCTGCCGCCGCACCCTCGCCGAGGTGGCCGCGCTGGCACGTGCGAACGGACGCTGGGACGATCCGGTACTGCGCCGCGGACTGGGCAGGCTGCACGCCGAGTTCACGGCACTGTGGAGGCTCGTGCAGTGGAACGTCAGCGAGGCCGCCGCCACCGGCGGGGTGCCCGGAACCGGCGGGTCCGTCTTCAAGCTCCGCTACTCCCAGGCCCGTCAGGAGCTGTACGACGCCGCCGCGGAGGTCCTCGGACCCGGCGCGCTCGACCTGTCGCTGCCCTGGACGCGGGAGCGGCTCTCGTCCCTCTCGTACACCATCGCCGCCGGCACCTCACAGATCCAGCGGAACATCCTCGCCGAGCGCGTCCTCGGCCTGCCGAAGGGGCGCTGATGGACTTCCGGCTCAGCGACGACCAGAGGGCGCTGCGCCGCGGCGTACGGGACCTGCTCGACGGCCGCTTCGGGCGCGAGGCGCTGCGGGCCGCCGTGGACCGCGAGGGCAGGCTCGACCGGAAGCTCTGGCGCGAGCTGGGCGACGCCGGCTTCTTCGCGCTCCGGCTGCCGGAGGACGACGGCGGCGCCGGTCTGGGCCTCTCGGAGGCGGTGCTCGTCTTCGAGGAGGCGGGCCGGGCGCTGCTGCCGGGGCCGCTCGTGGCGACGCATCTGGCGGCGGGGTTCGTGCCGGGAGCGGCCGACGGCACGGTGATCGTCACCTCGGTGTCCGAACTCCCCTCCCTCGTACAGCACTTCGACGACGCCGGCGCAGTCGTCGCGTTCGCGTCCGACGGCACCCCGCACGCGGTGGACGCCTCGGAGGCGGTCGCCGTGCGGTCCCTGGACCCGCTCACGCCCCTGCACCGCCTTGCGCGCCCTTGCGCGCCCGAGGCGCCCGGCCAGTTGCTGGGGACCGCCGTCCTGCTCACGGCCGCGGAGCAGCTCGGCAGCGCCGCCCGCAGCACCGAGGAGGCGGTGCGCCACGCGAAGGGACGGGTGCAGTTCGGGCGGCCGGTGGGCGGCTTCCAGGCAGTGGGGCACCTGTGCGCGGAGATGCTCGTCCGCACGGAGCTCGCGCGTGCGGCCGTCTACGCGGCGGCCGTCCGCGGCGACCTGACGGAGATCGCCGGCGCCAAACTGCTCGCCGACGAGGCGGCGGTGCGCGGCGCCAAGGACTGCCTCCAGGTGTTCGGCGGCATGGGCTTCACCTGGGAGTCGGACGTGCACCTCCACCTCAAACGCGCCCTGCTGCGGGCCCGGATGTGGCTGACGACCGCTCAGGCGGAGGAGATCCAGGCGCAGGCTTTGGCCTCGGCATTCTGAACGGTCACCGTGCGTCGATATCGGGTTGTGTCCTTCGCGGGACTCGTCACTGGGTGGAGTCGGGGCGCCACTCCGGTACCCTCCGTGGGATGAGAGTCGCTGCGATGACGGGGTCTCACGGTGCCGCCGGTCAGGCGGTCCCGAGCCCGTCGGTGCGCAATTTCCGCGGCGATCTCTCGCAGCCGTCGGGCCGCAGGTGGGGGCCCCTCCGGCGGTCGGCGGGCGGTAGGCGGGCCGGGTTGCGAAAGGGTTCTGCGGCCTGGTGTTCGACTGTCCGGGGCGCGGGTCGCACAGTATGCACCATGCGTACTCCTTCACGCTGGAATATGCCCGAAGCGCTTGTTGCGGTGACTGACAGTCAATCATGCTGTGCTGTAAGGGAATCACATTCCGTTATGGCTGTGAGGCGCGAGGCTATGTGTCCGCCGGTTCGGGTGGTGTGAGCTGTGCAGGTGCTTCAGGTGCAGTTGGAGATCGGATCCGACCCTTCGGAGGTGGGGCGGGCCCGTAGATGGGCCCGTTCGCGGCTCCTCAAGTCCGGTATGGGCGACGACGAGCCGCTGGCGGAGACGTTGATCCTGCTGATCTCGGAGCTCGTCACCAACGCCGTGGTGCACACCGGGTGTCCGGCCGTGCTGCGGATGCTGTTCGGCGCGGGCACCGCGGCGGCGGGGACGGTCAGGGTCGAGGTCGCCGACGTCAGTGCCTGCCCGCCGAGACCCCGTCACGCGCAGGGCGAGGACACCGGCGGGCGCGGCCTGGAGCTCGTCGACGGCCTCGCGGACCGCTGGGGCTGGCAGCGGGAGGGCGCCGGCAAGTCCATCTGGTGCGAGGTGGACCGCGACCTGCCGGTGGACGCCACGCGGCTGGCCGGCCCGCCGGTCGCGGTGCGCGGGGCCTGATCCCGCCCGCGGGCGCCGGGCGCGGGTGTCAGAGTACGGCCACCGGTGCGACCGGCGTGCCGGTCCCGCCGACGAACGGCTCCGCCATCGCCGACAGCAGGAACGCGTACTGCCGCTCTTGTGCACAGGCTGTGGACAGTTCTTCCAGATTCCAGTTCTGCCCCTGCAGCATGCCCATCTCCACGAGATCGAGCGCGTGCACCGCGAGCCACAGGTTCTCGATCTCCGGGGGGAAGATCTCGAAAGTGAGAGTGTCGTTCGCGACGGCGGCGACGTCACGGGCGTGGAACCACTCGGGGGTGCGGACCGACAGGCCGGGCGACGGGAACGCGTATCCGTGCCGGTCGCCTTCCAGGCACAGCCGCATCTGCCCCGTCCGTACGAGGACGATGTCACCCGCCCGGACGGTGACCCGGCCGTACTCCGCCGCCTCCTCCAGGTCCTCCGGCGTGACGGCGTGGTCAGCGGCCAGCCGGTCCAGCCCCTTCGCCCGTGCCACGTCCAGCAGTACGCCCCGTGAGACCACGGGCGGCACCTTGTCGATGCCGCTGAGGCGGGCCCGGTCGTGCGGCGTGATCGTGTGAGCCGGGCGGCCGTTGTAGATGCGGCCCGAGTGCGAGGCATGGGGCAGGGCGTCCCAGTGGGTGGCCGCCTGGAGCCCCATCGTCACGGTGTCGTCGCTGGTGGCGACGGTCCCGGGCCCGAAGAGCTCCTGGTTGATCTGGACCATCGTGTGCAGCGGGTTCACCCGTCCCGGGATGACGCCGGTCTGCACGCCGTCCTGCCGGAGGGGGAGGGCGAGGGGGACGCGCCGGCCGCTGCGCACCGTGGCGGCGGCGCTCCTGACCACCTCGCCGGTGATCAGGTTCAGGGTGCCGATCTCGTCGTCCTCACCCCAGCGCCCCCAGTTGTTGACGCGTTTCGCGATGTCGTGGAACGCGGCCGGCAGTGACATCTGGCCTCCTGGGGCTTGTGCTCGTGCGGCGGACCGGGCCTAGAATCTAACGGTCCGTCAGAAACTGCGGGAAGGGGCCGGTCGTGGGGAACTTCTTGGCAGGCAGGGTCGTCGCCGTGACCGGGGCGGGCCGTGGCATCGGGCGGGCGGTGGCGCTCGCCTGCGCGGCCGAGGGGGCGAAGGTCGTCGTCAACGACCACGGCGTCTCGATCGACGGCTCCTCGCCCACGTCCGCCGTCGCCGACCGCGTCGTCAAGGAGATCGAGGCCGCCGGCGGCACGGCCGTCGCCGTGGCCGACGACATCGCGACGATGGCGGGCGGGGCACGCGTCGTGGACGTGGCCCTCGCCGAGTACGGACGGCTCGACGGCGTCGTCTGCGTCGCGGGCATCCTGCGCGAGCGGATGCTGTTCAACATGTCCGAGGACGAGTGGGACCCGGTCCTCGCCACCCACCTCAAAGGCACCTTCACCGTCTTCCGCGCCGCGTCGGCGGTGATGCGGGCCCAGCGGTCCGGCACGCTGATCGGCTTCACCAGCGGCAGCCACCAGGGCAGCGTGTCGCAGGCGAACTACTCCGCCGCCAAGGGCGGCGTCATATCGCTGGTCCGCAGTGCGGCGCTCGGCCTCCACAAGTACGGGGTCACGGCCAACGCGGTGGCCCCGGTGGCCCGTACCCGCATGTCGGCGAACGTCCCCATGGAACTCAAGGAGATCGGCGACCCCGAGGACGTCGCCGCCCTCGTCGTCTATCTGCTCTCCGAGCGTGCCCGCGCCGAGCGGATCACCGGGCAGGTCTACACGATCGCCGGCCCCAAGATCGCGGTCTGGGCGCAGCCGAGGGAACTGCGGGCCGCCTACGGGGAAGGGCCGTGGACCCCCGACCGGATAGCCGACTTCCTCCCCGGCACGGTCGGCACCGACCCGATGCCGCTGCTGGAACGGCTGGACGCGCCCCCTGGGGGCGACACCGCACGCGCCGATACGGCCTCGGTCTCAGACCTGCCTCGCGGCGCCGCCCCCGCCGCGACCGGCCCCGCCGACACCGGCCGGCGCCCCGGCGCCCGGCCCCCGGCGTGAGCCGCCGCCGTGGACCTCCTCTTCCCCTGGGCCGGCACGATGCACCTGCCCCGGGCCGACCCGGCTCCGCGCGGCCGCCGGCACCCCGCACGACAGCGGCCCGCTCGCCCGGCGCGCCACCGTCGAGACGCTGGTCGGCCTCGGCGCCCACGATCCACGGCGGCTCCGACGAGAGCCGGCGGAACACCGTCGCCGAGCGGGAGCTCGGCCTGCCGAAGGAGCCGCGATGAGAGGTGTCGTGTTCGACGGCGAACAGGCCGAGGTCGTCGCGGACCTGGAGGTACGGGACCCGGGGCCGGGTGAGGTCGCCGTCGACATCGCGGCCGCCGGGCTCTGCCACAGCGACCTGTCGGTGATCGACGGAACGATCCCCTTCCCCGTGCCGGTGGTGCTCGGTCACGAGGGCGCGGGCGTCGTCGCGGCGGTCGGCCACGGGGTCGGCCATGTGGCTCCCGGCGACCATGTCGCGCTGTCCACCCTCGCCAACTGCGGCGCCTGCGCCGACTGCGACCGCGGGCGCCCCACCATGTGCCGCCGGGCGATCGGCCGGCCGGGCCGTCCCTTCTTCCGGGCCGGTGAGCCGCTGTTCCAGTTCGCGTCCAACTCCGCCTTCGCGGAGCGCACGGTCGTGAAGGCCGTGCAGGCCGTGAGGATCCCCGCGGACATCCCCCTCACCTCGGCCGCGCTGATCGGCTGCGGCGTCCTGACCGGAGTCGGGGCCGTGCTCAACCGGGCCGAGGTGCAGCGCGGTGACACCGTCGTCGTCATCGGCACCGGCGGCATCGGGCTCAACGTCCTCCAGGGCGCCAGGATCGCCGGCGCCTCCGCGATCCTCGCCGTCGACACCAACCCGGCGAAGGAGGGCGTGGCCCGGCAGTTCGGCGCGACGCACTTCCTCGGGTCGGCAGACGGCGTGCGCGACATCCTGCCGACCGGCGCGGACCATGTCTTCGAGTGCGTCGGCAGCGCCGCGCTCGTGCGGCGGGCGATCGAACTGCTCGACCGGCGCGGCAAGGCGATCCTGCTCGGGATGCCCGCGCCGACGGCCGAGGCGTCCTTCCTGCCCGCGTCGATGTTCCTGGACAAGTCGGTGCTCGGCTGCCGTTACGGCTCCTCCCGCCCGCAGCACGACATCGCCCTCTACGCCGATCTGTACCGCCGGGGCGGTCTGCTGCTCGACGAACTGGTCACCGCCACCTACCCCGTCGAGGACTTCGCCAAGGCGGCGGAGGACGCGAGGCAGGGCCGGGTGGCGCGCGGTGTGCTCACGTTCTGAGTCCCCAAGGGCGCAGCCCCGGCGTCCCTAAAGGAGTGGCCACGGCCGGGCCGCCGTCCGTAGGGTCGCGGGACCGGGGTCGCGCGGCCCCGCAGGTCCCGGAGCCGTGGCAGAGCGGCCCATTGCGATCGGCGTGGGGGAGGCCCTTCCCACGCCGACTGACGGGGGCGGGGGCGGGCCTGCCCCTCCCCGTCCGCGGGTTCGAATCCCGCCGGCCCCGCGACCGCCCGGCCGTCCACCGCCCCCGAGGCCCGTTCCCCGGGCGTCCACGCCACCCCGCGTGCGCGGTTCCGCCGGGCCGCGCCCCGCCGCCTCGAGGCCCGTTCCCTGGGCGTCCGTGCCACCCCGCCTGCGCGGTTCCGCCGGGCCGCGCCCCGCCGGCCGCTGTCCGCCGCCCCGAGGCCGTTCCCTCCGTGCCCGACAGCTCCCCGCCCCGGTGTCAGGCGCCGGCCGCGCCCCCGGGTACACGCGCGCCGGGCCCGCTCCGTCGGTCGCCGGCTGCCGGCCCGACCTGCTCCACACCCTGTGCGTCCGGCCCTGCCCCGCCCACGTGTCAGGCGCCGGCCGCGCTCGCGCGGAAGGTGCGCCGGTACACGGTGGGCGGGACGCCGAGCGCCGCCTGCAGATGCTGGCGCATCGACTGGGCCGTGCCGAAGCCCGCGTCCCGCGCCACCTGGTCCACCGACAGGTCCGTGGACTCCAGCAGATGCCGGGCGCGTTCCACCCGCTGCTGGGTGAGCCACTGCCCCGGGCTGATGCCGACCTCCTCGCGGAAGCGGCGGGTGAAGGTCCGCACGGACATCGACTCCTGGTCGGCCAGGTCCCTCAGTTGCAGCGGCTCGTGCAGCCGGTCGAGCGCCCAGGCGCGGGCGGCCGTGGTGGTCGCCAACTGCGGTTCCGGGACGGGCCGGTGGATGTACTGGGCCTGTCCGCCGTCACGGTGCGGCGGTACGACGGTCCGGCGCGCCACCTCGTTGGCGACGGCGGCGCCGTGGTCGCGGCGCACGATGTGCAGGCAGAGGTCGAGTCCGGCCGCGACCCCCGCCGAGGTGAGCACGTCGCCGTCGTCGATGAACAGGACGTCCGCGTCGACCTTGACGGACGGGAACATCCGCTGGAAGTGCTCGGCCGCCGACCAGTGGGTGGTGGCGGGCCGGCCGTCGAGATAGCCGGCGGCGGCGAGTACGTACCCGCCGGTGCAGATGGACACCATGCGGGTGCCGGGGCGGATGTGCGCGAGGGCGGCGGCCAGATCGTCGGGGAGCCGGCCCTCGTCGTAGACGGGCCCCAGCTCGTACGACGCGGGGACGACGACCGTGTCCGCGCCGGCAAGCGCCTCCGGCCCGTGCTCGACGTGCACGGCGAAGTCGGCGTCCGTCATGACCGGCCCCGGCCTGATCCCGCACGTGAGGATCTCGTAGAGGGCGTTGCCGGCGGCGTCCTTGGCGCGGCCGAAGATCCGGTGCGGGATGCCGAGCTCGAAGGGGAGCAGCCCGTGCAGCGCCAGGACCACGACCCGGTGCCTTCTCGCAGCAGTCATGGCCCGATCCTATCGAACGCTGTCCTCCCGGCCACTCGTTGCGGACGGACCCCGGACCGGAAGCTGGGTGACGTGACCCAGACAACCGCGTCCAGCACCGGCTCCCGGCAGCCGCTTCGCCGCCCGCCCCGTATCCACCGCGCCTGGTTCGTCGCGGCCGTCACGTTCGTGACGATTGTCGGCGCGGCGGCCTTCGCGTCCCTGCCGGGTCTGCTGATCGAGCCGTTGCACGACGACTTCGGATGGTCGCGGGGCACGATCGGCTTCGCCGTCTCGGTGAACCTGGCCCTGTACGGGCTGACCGCGCCGTTCGCCGCGGCCCTGATGGACCGTTTCGGCATCCGCCGGGTCGTCGCCGTCGCGCTGACCGTGATCGCGATCGGGTCGGCGCTGACGGTGACGATGACCGCGGCCTGGCAACTGATCCTCTACTGGGGTGTCCTCGTCGGCCTGGGCTCCGGCTCCATGGCGCTCGCGTTCGCCGCGACCGTCACCAACCGGTGGTTCGTGCGGCGCCGCGGTCTGGTCACCGGCATCCTCACCGCGGCCGGCGCGTCCGGGCAGCTCGTCTTCCTGCCGCTGCTGGCCTGGCTGGTGGAGAACCACCGCTGGGAGCCCGCCTCGATCACCGTCGCGCTCTCCGCGCTGGCCGTCGTCCCCTTCGTCTGGCTGCTGCTGCGCGACCACCCGGCCGACGTGGGCCTCGCCGCGTACGGCGCCGAGGGCTTCACACCCAAGCCGGAGCCGGTGCCCGGCGCGGCGCGCAGGGCCGTCACCGTCCTCTTCCGTGCCGCCCGCACCGGCCCGTTCTGGCTGCTGGCCGGCACCTTCGCGATCTGCGGTGCCTCGACGAACGGTCTGGTCAAGACGCACTTCGTGCCCGCCGCGCACGACCATGGCATGCCGATCACCGCTGCCGCGTCGCTGCTCGCCGTGATCGGTGTCTTCGACGTCGTGGGCACGATCGCGTCCGGCTGGTTCACCGACCGCTTCGAAGCGCGCCGCCTCCTCGCCGTGTACTACGCGCTGCGCGGCGTCTCGCTGCTCTTCCTGCCCCTGCTGCTGGCGCCGTCGGTCGAGCCGCCGATGATCTTCTTCATCGTCTTCTACGGCCTCGACTGGGTCGCCACCGTGCCCCCGACGATCGCCCTGTGCCGCGAGCACTACGGCGACGACAGCGCGATCGTCTTCGGCTGGGTGCTGGCCTCCCATCAGGTCGGCGCGGCGGTCGTCGCCTTCGCGGGCGGCGTCGCCCGTGATGTCTTCGGCTCGTACGACGTGGTCTGGTACGCCTCCGGAGCCCTGTGCGCGGCGGCGGCCCTGATGGCCCTGGTCATCCGCCGCAAGCCGCTCCCGAAGGCGGTCCCGGCCGCCACGGTCTAGCGGCGACCGGTCCCGGGTGCCACGGTCCAGCGGCGGCGGATCTCGACCATGAAGCAGCCGAACTCCACGGCCCGCACGTGCACCAGCACCACCGCCGGGTCGGCGAAGACCTCCCGCAGCACGCCGTCGACCTCGGCGGCCCGCTCCCTGGGGAGCTCGACCAGCGTCCCGCCGAGGATGCGCCCGGCTGCGTCGTACGCGCGCAGCACCCTTCGCGGGCCGTGGAGTCCGACCGGGTAGCCGGGCCCGGACGTCTGCCCCGCGCACTCCTCCGCGTGGACGAAAACGGGCCCGCACTCGTCGTACGGTCCCGGATCGGCGCCGGTCTCCGCCGCCCAGCGGCGCAGCGGCGCGTACGAGACGAGAGCGATGCGCTCGCCGGCCTCGCTGTGCCGCAGGCAGCAGCGGAGCGGGGCGCCGCCCTGCGGGTCGACGGCGGGCCGCGGGACGAGTCCCGCGTCGTCACGTTCCCGCAGCCGCTTCAGCACGGTGGGCGCGATGGCGAGGGCTTCGTAGGTCGTCGTGGTCATGCGACCAGCATCCGCGGCGGTGACAGCGTGTGCCGGCGGCTATCGGACGTCGAAGCGCCCGAACCGCCCGCGGTGGAACAGCAGTGGCGCGCCGTCCTCCTGGGCGTCCAGTGCCATCACCCGGCCGACGACGAGGAGGTGGTCGCCGCCGGTGTGCACGGCCTGGACGGTGCAGTCGATCCAGGCGGGCGCACCGTCCAGCAGCGGCGCGCCGGTGACCGGCGCGGGCCGGTACGCGACCCCGGCGAACTTGTCCGCCCCGCTCACGGCGAAGCCCCGGCACAGCTCGCCCTGGTCCTCGCCGAGGATGTTGACGCAGAAGCCTCCGGCGCGGGCGATCCGCGGCCAGGTCGTGGACGTGCGCCCCACCATGAAGACGACGAGCGGCGGATCGAGCGACAGCGACGCGAACGACTGGCAGGCGAACCCGGCGGGCCCGTCCTCCCCGGCCGCCGTCACGACGGTCACCCCACTGGCGAAGTGCCCCAGCACCCGCCGGAACTCACCGGCGCCGAAGGGCGCCCGCTCGTCCTCCCTGACGGCCCGCAGCACGGGCGCCGGCACGCCGGCCCCCGGTCCGGCCCCGGTCGGCGCCCCGACGGACCTCAGATACCGGACGGCGGTGGCGGCCATGGCCGCGTGTCCCATCACGCCCTCCATTGAAGCTGACGAACCGTCAGATAGGAACCCTCTGCGCTCCGGTACCGGGCGACCGCGGTGGGTCTGGGTGGGTCGGCATGCTCAACTCGGGGGTGTGCCGGGGGAGGGTGCGCGGGCTGTGCGCCACGGGGTCAACCCGCACGGTCGAGAGGCTCGAACGCGACGCTGAGCCGTGCCCCGAGCGCTGCCGCGAGCCGTTCGAGCAGCGGCAGCGTCGGCATGGTGCCGCCCGCTTCGAAGCGCGCGACGGCGGGCTGCTGGAGACCGGCGGCGCGAGCGAGCTGGTCCTGGGTCATGCCGAGCGCCACTCGGCGTTCGCGCACCTCGCGGCCGAGTTCGTAACGGATGCGGGCCGCGTCGTACGCGTCTCGGGCCTCGGGGTGGGCGACGACCTCGTCCCTCAGCTCCGCCCACGGCTTCCGGTCGTTCATGGCTTCACTCCTCGTCCGCCGTGTGCTCCTCGGCCATGCATACGCGCATGGCCCGCAGTGCCCGTTCGACCTCGCCGGATTCCCGCATGCGTTGCTTGCGGAAGGCCGTCAGAAGGATGATTCTGCGCCCGCTCGCGATCCAGTAGGTGATGCGCGTCGCCTCGCTGTCCAAGTGGAACCGAAGCTCCCGGAGCTTGCCGCTCAGCTGTCTGGTGTACGGCTCGCCGAGCAGTACACCCTGCTTGGCGAGCAGGTCCACGTAGAACGCGGCAGTACCACGATGCTGCCGGCTCAACCCGAGGAACCACTTCTCCACCTCCGGCTCAAGCTCGATTTCTCCCCAGTTCATAACAAGGACGTTATGGAGAGCCTAGCGCGGGCCGCGGGTGATCGCTTTGCGTTCACCCGATGGTGGTGGTCCGGCCTCGCCGTTATCGTCCCTCGAAACGGGCCGCACGGCGCTCCACGAAGCTCGCCACGCCCTCCTGGGCGTCCGCCGTCGTCATGTTCAGCTCCTGGGCGTCGGCCTCCGCCGCGAAGGATGCCGCGCGGTCCGCGTCCAGGGAGGTGTTCACCAGGTGCTTGGTCAGGGCGAGCGCCCGGGTCGGGCCGGCGGCCAGGCGGGCGGCCCATTCGCGGGCCGTCGCGTCCAGGTCCGCCGCGGGGACGACCCGGTTGACGAGGCCCATGCGGAGCGCCTCCGGCGCGGGGAGGGCGTCGCCGAAGAACATCAGCTCCTTTGCGCGCTGCGGGCCGACCAGACGGGGCAGCAGGTAGGCCCCGCCGCCGTCCGGCACCAGCCCCCGCCGTACGAACACCTCGATGAAGCGCGCCTCTTCCGCCGCCAGGACCAGGTCGCAGGCGAGGGCCAGATGCGCGCCGATGCCGGCCGCCGTGCCGTTGACCGCCGCGATCACCGGCTTCTCGCAGTCCATCACGGCCCCGATCAGCCGTTGCGCGCCGAGCCGGATGGTCCGGGCGACGTCCCCGGGGGCCGGGGCGCCCGCGGGGGTGCCGCGCAGGTCCGCCCCCGCGCAGAAGCCCCGCCCCGTAGCCGTGACGACGACGGCACGCACCGCAGGGTCCGAGGAGGCGGCGGCGAGCAGCTCGATGACGCGTTCCCGCTGCTCCGGTGTCAGGGCGTTCATCACCTCGGGCCGGTTGAGCGTGATCCAGGAGACGGACCGGTCGACCTCGTGCAGGACGTCCCCGGTCACCGGCACACCGCCAGCGCGTCCAGCGCCACCGCGCCCTGCCCGCGCGGCAGCACCATCAGCGGGTTGACGTCCAGTTCCGCGAGCTGGTCGCCCAGTTCGAGGGCCATCCGCTGCACCCGGAGGATCACCTCCACCAGGGCGTCCACGTCCACGGGCGGGCCGCCCCGTACGCCCTCCAGCAGTGCGCGGCCCCGGAGTTCACCGAGCATGTCGCGGGCCTGGTCCTCGCCGAAGGGCGGGACGCGCACCGCGGTGTCCCGCAGCACCTCCACCAGCACCCCGCCGAGGCCGACGGTCACGGTGGGGCCGAACAGGTCGTCCGGCGCGACCCCGACGACCATCTCGACGCCCCGCTCCACCATCTGGCACACCAGCACGCCGTCGAGGTCCACGCCCTCGTAGCGGGCGATGTCGGTCAGTTCGCGGTAGCTGTCGCGTACCTGGCTCGCCGAGGTGAGGCCGATCTTGACGAGGCCCAGTTCGGTCTTGTGCGCGAGCTGCGGCGCCGACGCCTTCATCACGACCGGGTAGCCCACCAGGGCCGCCGCCCGTACCGACGCCGCCGCGCTGGTCACCAGCTGTTCGCGGGGCACGCGGATGCCGTAGGCCCGCAGCAGCTGCTTCGCCGCGTGCTCGCTCAGCTGCTCGCCGGGCCGCATCAGTGCCTGCGCCTTGCGGTACGAGGGGGACGGGGTGCGCGGCGCCTCGTCGAACGGGGAGCGGTAGCGGGCCGTGAACCGGTGGTGGGACAGATGGGCGCGCACGGCCGTGATGCAGTTGGAGAAGGTGCGGAAGGTGGCGACCCGGGAGGAGCCGAGCAGCGTGGTCCGGTACGCCTCCTCCGTGCCGGCAGGTGACCCCCACACCACGCACACCAGCTTGTCGGTGGTCTCCGCCGCGTCCACCAGGTCCTGGGCGAGCCTGTCGCTCATCGGCGGGAAGGGGCCGGTGATCGGGCAGATCAGCACGTCCACGTCCGGGTCGGCCAGGATCGCGTCGATGATCTTGCGGCCCCGGTGGTCGCCCACCGGGTGTCCGCCGTTGTCGATGGGGTTGGAGACGTTCAGGTAGGGCGGTATCCACTGGTGCAGTTCGGCCTGCCGGGCGTCGCTCAGCCGTGGGATCCGCAGTCCAGCGGCGGTCGCCAGGTCCGCGAAGTGCGCGCCCGTGCCGCCGGAGATCGAGTAGACGGCCACACCGTCGCCGGCCGGGCGCCTCGCCCGCGCCAGCAGTGCGGCGGTGTCCTGGAGTTCGTCGAGCCCGTCGACGCGGATGACGCCGAACTGCCGCATCGCCGCGTCCACGACCTGGTCGCTGCCGGTGAGCTTGCCGGTGTGCGAGGCGGCCGTCCGCGCGCCGGTGTCGGTGCGGCCGACCTTGACGGCGACGACGGGCACCCCGCGCCGGGCCGCCCGGTCGGCGGCGAGCAGGAAGGATCGCCCGTCCTTCAGCCCCTCCACGTAGCAGGCGATGGACCCGACCTCCGGGCGTTCGGCGAAGTACGAGATGAAGTCCGCCGTCTCGAGGTCGGCCTCGTTGCCGGTGGGCGCCCAGTGGGAGAGCCGTACGCCGAGCTCCTGCATGGTGAACACGGGCCGGCCCTGGTGACCGGACTGGGTGACGAGCGCGATCGCCGGCCCGTCGAGGTCGTCGCGGAACGTCTCGAAGGCGTTCAGATTGGTGTTGGGGCCGAGCAGCCGTACGCCGGAGCGCTCCACGGCCGCCGCGAGCCGCGACTGGGCGGCGACACCCTGTTCGCCGGTCTCCGCGTATCCGGAGGCGAACGCGACGGCGAACGGCACCTTGGCCTCGCCGAGTTGCGGGATCAGCGGGAGCGGGTCGCCGACCAGCAGCACGGCGACGTCGACGGGGCCCGGCAGATCGGCGACGGAGGGTACGCAGTCGAGGCCGAAGACGGACGTCCGGGTCGGGTGCACGGGGTGCAGGCGGGCGCCGACGCGGGCGGCCCAGTCCACGAGTCGGCGGGTGATGCCGGTGTTGGGCCTGCCCTCGGTGTCGGAGGCCCCGACGACCGCGACGGAGGAGGGACGGAAGAACCGGTCCAGGTCGGGCACCGGGGCGTACAGGGGCCGGCCGCTCACATCGAGGTCACCTGCGGACGTGGCGGGTCCGGCGACTTCGTGGACGGCGTTTCCGGGGCGGTCGCCGCAGGCGACGACGCGCGCGCGAAGGTCGGAGGTGAGGGTGCCGTGAGTTGATCCGAGCATCGCTGGTCTCCGCTCCTGCTCGATGGCCGAGCTGCCCGGCCGGTTAACTGACGCACAGTCAGGTTACCGAACTGACTGGTAGTCAGGAACCGTCGTGCGGGCCGAGAACGCTCGGACGCCGCGCCGGCGAGCGCCGCTGAGCGCGCCGAGCGGCGGCCCCCACGGCGGAACCGAGGCAGAAGCGGCCCCCGCACCCGTGCCCCCGCACCCGTGCCGGCCTTCCCCGGGGCGGCTCGCTCGGCGGAGGAGTCGGCTCCACCGCGTGACGGCGCCCGCGTCCGGCCGCTACGGGTATCCGCGTCCGGCCGCGGTGGGTACCCGCATCCTGGCCGACCGGACCGGACCGGGCATCCGGGCCGGAGGGGCTACCCGCAGGCAGGTCGACCGGACAGCCGCCCGCCCGCGCCGGCGCCGAGGCCGGGGCGGTACGCGCACCGGCCGGCCTGGCCCGCCCGGCCCGCGCACCGGCCGGCCCGGCCCGCAGGACCGCGCACCGGTCGGCCCGGCCCGCGCACCGGCCGGCCCGGCCCGCAGGACCGCGCACCGGTCGGCCCGGCCCGCAGGGCCGCGCTGCTATGCCAGCGCCTTCGCTATCTTGCGTGCGTCGATCGCCATCTCGCGGAGCATGCCGCTGATCGGGTTCGTGAAGCCGGTGAAGTACAGGCCCGGCGCCTGTGCCGGGGTGCGGCCGCCGTGGACGACGGGGCGGCCGCGCTCGTCGAGCACGCCCAAGTGCCCCACCATGTCCTCCAGCCCGCGCCGGTAGCCGGTCGCGGCGATCACGGCGTCCGGAGAGATCCGCGTACCGTCGGCCAGCACCGCCTTGCCGTCGTCGAACGACTCGAGGGCCGCGACGGGCTCCACCCTGCCCGTGCGCACGGCGTCGATCAGGCCCACGTCCTGCACGGGGATGGCGCCTTCCTTGACGCGCGAGTACAGGCCTGTGTCCGGGCGCGGCAGTCCCTGCGCGGCGAGGTCGGGTACGGCGATCCTGCACATGACCTCGCCCGCCCGGTCCACCAGCCGCACCGGGAGCCTGCGGACCAGGATGCCGGTGCGCTGGGCGGGCCAGCCCGCGGTGGAGCGGCGCACGATGTGCGGGACGGTGCGCACGGCCAGCCGTACGCGCGCGGCGCCGCCCTCCACGAGGTCGACGGCGATCTCGGCGCCGGTGTTGCCCACGCCGACGACGAGCACGTCCTTGCCCGCGAAGGGCCCCGGGTTGCGGTACTCGCCGGCGTGCAGCAGCCGGCCCTGGTACGTGTCGCGGCCCGGCCAGTCGGGCAGGTGCGGGGTGTGGTTGAAGCCCGTGGCCACCACGACCGCCCGCCCGGTCAGCCGACGACCGCCGGTGGCGTGCAGCACCCAGTCGTTTCCGGCCGGCTCGATGCGGGACACCTCGACGCCGGTGACGATCTCCAGCGCGTGGAACTCCGCGTACTTGTCCAGGTAGCGGACGACGTCGTCACGCGAGACCCAGCGGCCGAACGAGCGGGGCATCGGCAGGCCGGGCAGCGCGGAGAGCCTGCGGGTGGTGTGCAGATGGAGCCGGTCGTAGTGCCGCCGCCAGGACGCGCCGACCGACTCGGACCTCTCGAGCACCACCGCCCGTACGCCCCGCTCCCGCAGTGCGGCCGCGGCGGCGAGACCGCCCGGACCGCCGCCGACGACATACACCGGGCGGTCGTTCGTCCGGTCGATGCCCGGGTATCTGTCGGAGTCCTTTTCGTCGGCCATGAGCGTGAGCGTAATGACCCGCCGGTTTGATGGGTCTCAGTCAAGACGGAGTTCGGTTGCGAATCGGTCACGGTCGCGGCCCTCTTGCGTCCGCCACCGCCTTCCGCTGAACTGACGTACCGTCAGAAACAATGGGAGGGGAGGCCGGAGCATGCGGACGATACTGCTCACCGGTGCCGAATGGGCCGCCGTTCTGCGCATCGGCCTCGGCCTGTGGTGGCTGGAGAGCTGGCGCCACAAGGACCGCAAGGGCTGGCTCGAACGCGGTACGGGCATCACCTGGGCGGCCGGTGTCGCCGCGGAGCACCGCTGGCAGACGGTCCGCACCGGCTTCGACAGGGTGGTGGCGCCCCGCCCCAAGGTGATGGCCCACCTCGTCGTGCACGCGGAACTCGCCCTCGGGCTCGGCTTGGTCAGCGGATTCCTGACCCCGGTCGCGCTGGCCGGCGGGCTGCTGCTCAATCTGCTCTACCTGGTGCTCATGATCCACGACTGGGCGGAGCAGGGGCAGAACGCCATGATGGCCCTGACCTCCCTCGTCGCCCTTTTCGCCATGTCCTGGCAGGTGTGGTCGCTCGACGACGCGATCGGACTCTTCTGATGGCCCAGGACCCGTCGACGCCCGGCATCGACGACTTCACCCGCCCCTACTGGGACGCGGCCGCCGCCGGCGAACTGCTGATCCGCCGCTGCGCCGCCTGCGGGCGGCCGCACCACTACCCGCGCGAGTTCTGCCCGCACTGCTGGAGCGACGACGTCGGCTGGGAGCGGGCCGTCGGCCACGCCACGCTGTACACCTGGTCCGTCGTCCACCGCAACGACCTGTCGCCCTTCACGGACCGCGTGCCCTACACGGCGGCGCTGGTCGAACTCGCCGAGGGGGTGCGGATGATGACCGAGGTCGTGGAGTGCGAGCCGGACCGGCTGGCCGTCGGGATGGAGCTGACGGTCGCCTTCCGTACGGGAGCGGACGGCGTCAGTGTCCCGGTCTTCCGGCCTGCCGGGCCCCCTCAGGGCCAGAGCAGTTCCCGCTCCCACTCCCCGCCGGCGGCCCGCCGGTAGCGCAGCCTCACATGCCGGCGCCGCTCGTCGCCCTGGAAGAACTCGGCCTCGCGCGGCTGGAGCACGTACCGGGTCCATGTCGGCACCGGGGCGTCCGGTTCGGCGCGCGCCTTGTCCCACGCGGTCTGCGAGGCGCGCGCCAACTCTTCCACCGAGCCCAGCACTTCGCTCTGCCGCCCGGTCAGCGCCGCCGCCAGCGCACCCGTCGAGCGGGCGTGCAGATCCGCCGCGCTCTCTTCTGCGGTGGTGGGGACGACCCGGCCCCGGACCCTGACCTGGCGGCCCTGCGTGGCCCAGTAGAAGACGATCGACGCCTCCGGCACGGCCGCCAGCTGTCGGCCCTTCGCGCTGGTGGCGTGCGAGGCGAAGTGCCAGCCGTGTCCGTCGGCGTCGTGGAGCATCACGATCCGCGCGTCCGGACACCCCTGCGCGTCCACCGTCGCCAGGGTCATGGTGTGCGGCTCCGGCTGGCCGGCCGCCACGGCCTCGCCGAACCACCGGTGGAACAGCGGCAGCGGGTCACCGGGCGCGCCGGCCGGGTCGAACCCGGGCAGCTCGACGTCCCAGACGCGCTGCGCGTGCAGCAGGGCGCGGAAGGCCGCCTGCGGGTCGCGCTCTTCATGGTCCATAAACGCATTCAACCTCCCCGGGCTCGCCCGGGGGAGTTCACCCCCGCCCCAGCACCACCGTCCCCGACGAGCAGAACCAGCCGCCCGTCCCCGACGCCACCGCGAGCGCCGGCAGCCGGCCGCCCGGCCCCCGTACCTGGTGGGCGCCGGCCTCGCCGCGTAGCTGCCGCACGGCCTCCACCAGGAGGAACAGCCCCCGCATGCCCGGGTGGCAGGCGGAGAGGCCGCCTCCGTCGGTGTTGACCGGCAGCTTCCCGTCTCGCAGGAGCCGCCCCTGCTCGACGAAGGCGCCGCCCTCGCCCTTGGCGCAGAAGCCGAGATCCTCCAGCGTCACCAGGGTCATATAGGTGAAGGCGTCGTAGATCTCCGCGATGTCGATCTCGTCGGGCCGCACCCCGGCCCGCTCGAAGGCGAGCCGGCCGCTCACGGCCGCGGGGGAGACGGTGAAGTCGTCCCACTCCGACATGGTGGTGTGGGACACGTGCTCGCCGGTGCCGAGGATCCACACCGGGTCCTTCGCCGTGTCCGGTACGTACTCCTCCGCGGCCAGCAGCACCGCGCACCCGCCGTCGCTGCGGATGCAGCAGTGCAGCCTGGTGAACGGGTCGGCGATCACCGGGCCGTCCAGCACGTCGTCCACGGTGATCGGATCACGGAACATGGCGTCCTCGTTGGCGGCGGCGTTCGCCCGCGCCTGGACCGCCACCTGGGCGAGCTGCTCCAGGGTCGTGCCGTACCGGTGCATGTGGCGGCGCGCGGCCATCGCGTACTTGGCGACCAGGGTGTGCCCGTACGGCACCTCGAACTGGAGCGGGCCGCGGGTGCCGAAGGACAGGTCGGAGGTGCGCCGTCCCGCCTTGATGTCGGCGCGGGCGGTGGACCCGTAGACCAGCAGCACCACATTGGCGTGACCGGCGGCGACGGCGTCGGCCGCGTGCGCCGCCATGACCTCCCAGCTCGCCCCGCCGACGGCCGTGGAGTCCACCCAGAGGGGCCGCAGGCCGAGATATTCGGCGACCTCGGCCGGCGCGAAGGTGCCGAGGCCGGCCGAGGCGAGGCCGTCCACGACGGAGCGGTCCAGGCCGGAGTCGGCGAGTGCCCGGCGGGCCGCCTGGGCGTGCAGCGCGTAGGGGGTGAGGCCGTCGACGCGGCCGCAGTCCGAGAGTGACATGCCGACGACGGCGACCTTGCGCGGTGTGGAGGGCATAAACCTGACGGTACATCAGATAGCAGGCTTCGAGGGGCGGAAGACGTCTGTGCATCCGGTCCCCGACGCCCTAACATGACGGCCCGTCAGAATGTCGTGGGCAGGAGCCGCCGATGGATGCCGCCTTCACCACCGAGCAGCACGGGATACGCCGCACACTGCGCGAAGCGCTGACGGAACACGCGGGTCCCGCCGGGTCCGCCGCGGCCGCCCGCACACCCGAGGGGTACGACACCGAGCTGTGGGCCCGCCTCGCGGGGCAGCTCGGCCTGCCCGGCCTCGCACTCCCCGCCCGGTACGGCGGCGCGGACCGCACCCTCACCGAACTCGCGCCGGCCTGCGAGGAGAGCGGCCGGGTCCTGCTGCCGTCGCCCCTGCTCGCCACCACCGGCCTCGCCACCCCCCTGATCCTGGCCCTCGGCACCCCCGCACAGCGCGACGAGCTCCTGCCGCGCATCGCGGACGCCTCCCTGACCTGCACGCTCGCCGTCCCCGGCAACCTCGCAGAGGCCCTCGCGCTGACCGGCGACAACACGGCCGGCGCATGGGCGGGCGGCGGCCGTGCCGGCGGCATCCAGGCCCGGCGGACCGGCGACGCCTGGACCCTCTACGGCGAGGCCCCGCAGGTGCTCGACGGCCACAGCGCCCGGCTGCTGCTGGTCGCCGCCCACACGGGCGGCTTCCCGCGCAGCCGCCCCCTGCTGTTCCAGGTCGACGCCGACGCACCCGGCCTGACCCGCACCCGGCTGAGGGCACTCGACGAGACCCGCCCGCAGGCCCGGCTCGAGCTCCGCGACAGCCCCGCCCGGCTCCTCGGGGAGGACGGCGCCGATGTGCCCCGGGCTCTGCGTGCCACCGGCTCCGGCGCGGCGACCCTCCTGGCGGCGGATGCGGCGGGCGCGGCGGCAGGCGCGCTGTCGAGAGCCGTGCAGCACGTCAGGACCCGGGAACGGTCCGGCCCCAACGGCTCCCTCCAGGCCGTCGAACACCGGCTCGCCGATCTGTACGTCCACGTCCAGGCGGCCCGCTCCGCGGCGTACTACGCGGCAGGGGACCCGGCGGCGGGCGCCCTCGCACTCGCGCAGTGCCTCGAGACACTGCGCACCGTCGCGGGCGAGACGGTCCAGCTGCACGGCGGCATCGGCCTCACCTGGGAACACGAGGCGCATCTGTACGTGAAACGGGCCGCGGCCGACGAACTGCTCTTCGGCCCCGTGCACCGGCTGCGCGACGCCGCCGCCGAACGGGCCGGGCTGCTCGCCTCCTCCACGGAGGCCGCCGGCCGGCGCTGACGCTACCTCGTGTGCCGGGGCGGAGGTTCCTCGTCCCCGTAGTGGGCGCCCGCGTCGTACCGGTCCTGGCCCTGATAAGGACCGGGGCTGTTCGGGTCCCGGCCGTACGGACCCCAGTCGTCCGCCGCTGCCGGGACATGGCCCGGGGGCTCCTCGTCGTACGGCTCCTCGCGCCTGCGGCGCAGCGCGCGGCGACCGCTCATCAGCGCGGCGGCCAACAGCAGCAGCACGCCTCCGCCGAAGGAGAGAGCGACGCCCAGACCGAGGCCGTCCCCGTCCCCGCCCGCCGTGAGACTGCCGGCGGCCTGCCCCTGCCGGACCATCCACAGGACGGTGAACCCGAGGACGACCACGCCGGCGAGCGCCACCAGCAGGCGCGAACGCAGCAGCACACCGATCAGGGTCAGCAGGGCGGCGAAGGCCATGGGCAGCAGGAGGGACGCGAAGAGCTCGCCCTCGTTCGAGGTGATGCCGGTGAACAGGTCCTGGATGCGGTAGTCGCGCCCGTGACGGCCGTCGTACCAGTCACGGAAGGGGCTCCATACGGCGGCCGTCGCTCCGATGAGAGCGAGGACCGAGCCGATGACGTTGCGGATCATCGCCGGCCTCCTTCTGTCGCCGCAGCCGACGGCGACAGACGGCGGGTACCCATCGGATCCGTCCTGAACCGGGGGGCGTGGCGGGGCGGTGCCGCTGCGCGGAGCCGTTCCCCACCCCGCCCCTTCCCGAACCGGGGCAAGCCCCGGACCCGTACCGCGCTTCGCGCGGTGGCGGGGGCTCTGCCCCCGGGCCCCCGCGCCTCAATCGCCGGCGAGGCTGATTTCGCGGAGAGAAATCCAGCCTGCCCGGCGATTGAGGGCACCGCGCGGAGCGCGGTACGGGTCCGGGCGGAGCCCGCCACGCGGCGGAGCCGCACATCGGTACAGCGGGAAGGGGCGGGGTGGGGAACAGGCCCGCCGCAGGC
>NZ_JBFAQK010000053.1:31075-51000 GCF_040677245.1 Streptomyces kurssanovii | reverse complement strand
TCTTTTTCAACATCTACCCCCCCCCCTCTCTCCTGGGCGGGGGCGCCGGGGGGGGGGGGGGGGGGGGGGGCCCCCCCCCCCGGTTACGGGAAAGGGCGGGGTGGGGAAACGCCCCGCGCAGCGGCCACCCGCCCCGCCCCCACCGTCACAGACGGGACAGCTCCTCCACGAGGTCGTCCAGCCCCAGCGACCCCTGCGAGAGCGCAGCCATGTGCCACGCCTTCGCGTCGAACGCCTCCCCGTGCGCCCGGCGCGCGTTCTCGCGGCCCAGCAGCCAGGCGCGTTCGCCGAGCTTGTAGCCGATCGCCTGGGCCGGCATCGACAGGTACCGCGTGAGTTCGCTCTCCACGAAGTCCGCCGGCCGTCCGCTGTGCATGCCGAAGAACTCCTGCGCCAGCTCCGGCGTCCAGCGCTCGCCCGGGTGGAACGGCGAGTCCGCCGGGATCTTCAGCTCGAGGTGCATGCCGATGTCGACGATGACCCGGCACGCCCGCATCATCTGGGCGTCCAGGTAGCCGAGGCGGCGTTCCGCGTCCTTGAGGAAGCCCAGTTCGTCCATGAGGCGTTCCGCGTACAGCGCCCAGCCCTCGGCGTTGGCGCTCACCTGTCCGACGGAGGACTGGTAGCGGGAGAGCCGGTCGGCGACGTGGGCCCACTGGGCGAGCTGGAGGTGGTGACCGGGGACGCCCTCGTGGTACCAGGTCGACACCAGGTCGTAGACGGGGAACCGGGTCGCTCCCATGGTGGGCAGCCAGGTCTGGCCCGGTCGCGAGAAGTCCTCCGACGGTGCCGTGTAGTACGGCGCGGCGGCTCCTCCGGGCGGTGCGATACGGGACTCCACTCTCCGTACCCGCTCGGCGAGTTCGAAGTGGGTGCCGTCGAGCGCCTCGATCGCCTCGTCCATCAGCTGCTGGAGCCAGACGCGCACCTCCTCCTCGCCCTCGATGTGCTCGCCGTGCACGTCGAGGTGGGCCAGCGCCTCCCAGGGGCCCGCGCCGGGAAGGATCTTCTCCGCTTCCTTCTTCATCTCGCCGAGCAGCCGGTGGTATTCGGACCAGCCGTACGCGTAGGCCTCGTCGAGGTCGAGGTCGGTGCCGTTGAAGTAGCGGGACCAGCGGGCGTATCGCTCGCGCCCGACGGTGTCCGGGGCGTCCGCCACGGCGGGGGCGTACACGTCGCGCATCCAGTCACGCAGTTCCGCCACGGACCGGGTCGCGGCGCCGGCCGCGACGTCCAGTTCGAGGCGGAGCGAGGCGGGGCCGGCGGACGCGAACTCCTCGAACCAGCCGCGGCCGGCGGCGCCGCCGCTCCATTCAGTCAGCTGCTCGATGAAGGTGGCCGTGGCCCGGGGGCCGCCGTAGAGCTTCTTCTCGAGGCCGAGGGCGAGGGACTCCCGGTAGCCCTCCAGCGCCCGGGGGACGGCGCGAAGTCGCTCGGCGATCGCCGCCCAGTCCTCTTCGGTCTCCGCCGGAGTGACGGTGAACGTCTCGCGGACCGTGTGGGCGGGGGAGTGGATGTTACTGACGGCGCGCAGGCTCTCCTGCGCGTCGTGGACGGCGAGTTCGGCGGTGAGGCGCTCGCGCAGCAGCCGGCCGCAGCGGCGCTCGACGTCGCTGTCGGCGCCCGGCAGCTTCTCCGCGTCGTCGAGCCGGGCCAGGGTCTCGCGGGCGAGGCGGGCGAGCGCTTCGGTCCCCGCGGGCGAGAAGTCGGGGAGGAGCCCGGAACTTTCCTTGATTCCCAGGTACGTACCGAGGGCCGGATCGAGTTCGATGAGTGCGTCGACGTAGGCGTCGGCGACCTGACGGGGCAGCGGGCTGCTGGAGATGTCTGGCATGGGGCCCATCCTCGTACGAACACGTGCCGCTCGTCACCACCATCGGGTCCCGGGCGCCTGACATCCGGCTCGAAGTGGATCATCCGCCGGTGGGGGCCGCCGGGGGCAGCAGCGGCCCGCACTCCCACTGCTGGAAGATCAAGCGGGTCTCGACCCTGGCCACCTCGCGCTGCGAGGTGAACTCGTCGATCACCAGGCGCTGAAGGTCCGCCATGTCGGTCACCGCGACGTGGACGAGGTAGTCGTCGGGGCCGGTGAGATGGAACAGCGCCAGCGACTCGGGCAGCGCGCGGATACGTTCGACGAACGGGCCGATCAGTTCGCGCCGGTGCGGCCGTACCTGGACCGACAGCAGCGCCTGCAGCCCCCGGCCGAGCCGTGCCGGGTCGAGGGCGAGGCGGTGGCCGAGGATGACGCCGGAGCGGCGCAGTCTGGTGACCCGGTCCAGACAGGTCGAGGCGGCCACGCCGATCTCCGCCGCGAGGTCCCGGTAGGTGGTCCGGGCGTCGTTCTGAAGCAGGCGGAGAATCTGGAGATCGATCGGGTCCAGTGCGACGGAATCAGCCATTTGCCGAACGTAGCACGGAGGTGATCCGCTACCTCCCGGTAACTGTTCACAGTGCGGCCATGGAGAACGCAGCCTCGGCCGCGCCCGTGACCCGGGCCCTGGCCACCGATGCCGTGCACGCAGGACGCGAGGATCTCGCGGAGCTCGGCGTGCACGCCCCGCCGATCGACCTGTCGACCACCTACCCGTCGTACGACGCAGCCGGCGAGGCCGCGCGGATCGACGCGTTCGCCACGACCGGGGCCCGGCCGGAGGGACCGCCCGTCTACGCGCGGCTGGACAACCCCACCACGGCCCGGTTCGAGACGGCGCTCGCCAAGCTCGAGGGCACGGAGAGCGCCGTCGCGTTCGCCAGCGGCATGGCGGCCCTGACCGCCGTGCTGCTGGTGAGGGCGAGCATGGGCCTGCGCCACGTCGTCGCCGTCCGGCCGTTGTACGGCTGCAGCGACCATCTGCTGAACGCCGGACTCCTCGGCACCGAGGTCACCTGGACCGACCCGGCCGGTATCGCCGACGCCCTGCGGCCCGACACCGGACTGGTCATGGTCGAGACCCCGGCCAATCCGACGCTCGCCGAGGTGGATCTGCGGGCCGTACGGCACGCCTGCGGTTCGGTGCCGCTGCTCGTCGACAACACCTTCGCCACCCCCGTGCTCCAGCGCCCCGCGGAAGAGGGCGCCCGCCTGGTCCTGCACAGCGCCACCAAGTACCTCGGCGGCCACGGCGACGTGATGGGCGGTGTGGTCGCCTGCGACGAGGAGTTCGCCTGCAAGCTGCGCCAGGTCCGCTTCGCGACCGGCGGCGTGCTGCACCCGATGGCCGGATACCTGCTGCTGCGCGGGCTGTCGACGCTGCCGGTGCGGGTGCGGGCCGCGTCCACCACGGCCGCGGACCTCGCCCGAAGGCTCGCCACCGACCCGCGGGTCGCCCGGGTCCACTACCCGAGCATCGGCGGGGCGATGGTCTCCTTCGAGGTGTACGGGGACCCGCACGACGTGATCGCCGGGGTACGGCTGATCACGCCGGCGGTGAGCCTCGGCAGCGTCGACACCCTGATCCAGCACCCGGCTTCCATCAGCCACCGGATCGTCGATGTGAACGACCGGCGCTCGGCCGGCGTCAGCGACCGGCTGCTGAGGATGTCGGTCGGGCTCGAGGACGTCGAGGACCTGTGGCGGGACCTGACGGAGGCGCTCAGCGCTCGCCCTGCCCGGTCCGTTCCGTCCGTTCGTGACGGGAGCGCGGACGGCCTGGAGCCGCATCCGGTCGGGCGGTGACCACGAGGGTCCCCTCCTCGATCTGGTAGTCGAGCGGCAGTCCGAGGCCGCGCATGGCGGCGACCATCGCGGTGTTCGACGACCGGGTGACGGCGTACACGCTGTCGCAGCCGGCGTCGACCGCCATGCCGACCAGACGCTCCAGCAGTTGCGAGCCGATGCCGCGGCGCTGCCAGTCGTCCTCGACGAGCAGCGCCACCTCGGTCTCGTCGCCGTCCCACAGCAGGTGGCCGAGGGCGACGAGCCGGCCGGAGGCCGTCTCCACCGCCAGCGTCCGGCCGAAACGCGGGCTCAGCAGGTGGTTGAGGTAGCGGTCCGCGTCCCGGACCGGGCCGTGGTACCGCATCTCGAGCGTCCGGGCGGAGCACCGCTCGTGCATGGCGAGAGCGGCGTCCACATCGTCCTGGTCGGCGCGGCGCACGGAGATCTCGTTGCCCTCGGGGAGGGTGAGGATGTCCTGGCTGCGGGGGATGCGGGGACCGAGGCGCGCGTCGAGCTCGACGAGGGCACGGGCGCGGGCGAACTCGGTGGGAGTGAAGGGCAGATAGGCGCGTTCGACGGTGATCGCGCCGCCGTTCGGGTCACGCAGATGCATCACCGTCTCCTCCAGGACGCCCTCGACCGGGGGCATCTCGCCGGTGGGGCGGCCCGTGGGCGAGACGGCAGGGCGGGACCGGATGGTGCAGCGGCCGAGCAACTGCCTCAGCGCCAGAGGCAGTTCGGCGGCGTCCAGGGCGGTACGGGTGGCGAGGCCGAGCACCCGGGTGGGCGTGTCGACGAGGTCGTGCGCGTCGGCGCGCTCCGTCCAGGTGCCGCTGCCGCCGGCCGCGGCGATCTCGCGGGTGAGCTGCGGTGCCTGAAGGGATACGGGCGCCCGCAGCAGGAACTCGTCGACCGTCCCGTCGGCCAGCGGGTGGGTCTGCAGCGTCAGGATGTCGACGTCGAGCCCGGCCAGGGCGTTGCACAGGGCGGCGAGGCTGCCGGGGGTGTCCTGGACGGTGGTGCGCATCCGCCACAGGGCGGTCTCGAGGGGGCCCTGCTCCCCGGCGGTCTCCTGGGACGCGGCGGGGGCCTCGGCGGCCGCCGCGTCCGGAGGCGGCGCATGACTGTGGCGCCGTGCCCACCATGTGTGGAACGTGGCCGTCGCGGCCAGCGTCACCGCCGAGGCGATGAGCAGGAACGGCCCGTCGGGAGTGTGCCCGATCAGTTTGGCGATGGTGTCGGCGACCGCGACGGCGGTGAACATGGCGGCCAGTTCGACGAGGTCCCGCCGCCAGTGGTGCGGACGGCGGGCGCTCTTCGCTGAAGTCACATCTGTCATGGCTTCACTGTGACCGACCGGTGTTGCGTGATCACGAACGCTTTGTGACTGATGGGTTAAGCGCCGATCTGGAGCGCTATCGGCCGGTTTTGGCCGATTCTGGCGTGCAGTGTTCGCTTCCATGGTTCAACACGTACAGGTTTCGGTCCCGGCGCGTGCCCGCCGGACCCGGGCCGGACCCCCTCACTGGCCGACACGCCCAGGCTGAAGTGTCTTGGTGAAGAGAGCAGTTCCGCCCTCCGCGCGCAGCCGCACCGTCAGCTCGCCGCTGTCGCCGTCGATGTCGACCTCCCCGAAGTACTGCGGAGACTCCATCGGTGAAGCGTTCGCCCGCTGCGGCGCCCGCACGAAGACCCGGTCGGGACCGAACGTCCCGTCCAGCGCGTTCGCCGGAAATCCGCCGGCGGCCAGCGGCCCGGAGACGAACTCCCAGAACGGCGCGAAATCCTTGAAGGCGCCGCGCTCGGGCGCGTAGTGCTGGGCCGATGTGTAGTGCACATCGGCGGTCAACCACACGGTGCCCGTGATCCGGCGGTGCTTGATGTGGCGCAGCAGTTCGGCGATCTGCAGCTCACGCCCCAGCGGCGCGCCCGGGTCGCCCTGCGCCACGGCCTCGAAATTCGCGGAGCCGTCCGGCACCACGAGTCCGAGCGGCATGTCCGCGGCGATCACCTTCCACACCGCGTTCGACCGGTCCAGTTCCCGCTTCAGCCACGCGAGCTGTCCGGCGCCGAGGATGCCCTCGCCCTCGTCCGCCTGCCGGTTCGGCGAGTTGGCGTCGCGGTAGGTGCGCATGTCGAGCACGAACACGTCCAGCAGCGGACCGTGGTGGACCACCCGGTGGACGCGGCCCTCGCCGCCCTGCCCGGTGGCGGAGAGCGTGCTGACGGGGAAGTACTCGGCGAACGCCCGCATCGAACGCCGCGCGAGGACGTCCACGTCCTTCTCGGTGTACCGGGCGTCGTCGAGGACCTGTCCCGGGTACCAGTTGTTGCGTACCTCGTGGTCGTCCCACTGCACGATCGTCGGCACCTGGGCGTTGAACCGGCGGACGTTCTCGTCGAGCAGGTTGTACCGGAAGTTGCCCCGGTACTCGTCGAGCGTCTCGGCGACCTTCGACTTCTCCTCCGTGACCACGTTGCGCCACACCCGCCCGTCGGGCAGCGTCACGCTCGGCACGAGGGGGCCGTCCGCGTACACGGTGTCCCCGCTGCACAGGAAGAAGTCCGGGTCCAGGCGCCGCATCTCCTCGTACGCCCGGTAGCCGCCGATGTCGGGGTTGATGCCCCAGCCCTGCCCGGCGATGTCGCCCGACCACAGGAACCGCACGCCGCGCCGCCGGTTCGCCGGCGCGGTACGGAACGTCCCGTACACCGCCTCGCCGGTACGCCGGTGGTCGTCCGGGTCGGCGAGCGTGACCCGGTAGTGCACCTGCTCGCCGGCGGGCAGGCCGCGCAACGCCGTCGTCCCCGTGAAGTCCGTGCCCGGGCCGAGCAGCGGTCCGTGCCACCTGCGGGCCCGCCGGAACGACCCGGTCGCGGACGTCTCCACGATCATCCGCGCCGGCCGGTCGGAACGCACCCACACCAGCCCGGAGGTGGCCGTGACGTCACCGGTCTGCACACCCCAGGCCGCACGCGGCCGTCCGGACAGCGCCAACGCCGGAGCCGCGCCCACGGCGGGCAGCGCCAGCGCCGCGGAGGCGCCCACCGTGCCGCGCAGGACGGAACGGCGGGCGGGGGGAGAACTCTGCGGGGTCTGTGACATTGCTGCGCCTCCAGGCGGTTCGGCCGGTGTGCCGAGCCATGCCTAGCGGCAGGCCGAGTCCGTTGTGCGAACGCCGGGTGAACGGCGTGCCGCGCTTCTTCGGGGGGTCGTGGCCGTCACGACGGGGCAGGAACAACGGCATGGAGCCTCGGAAACAGATGTCGGCGGGTTCGGGCGCGTCCCGGGTCGCCCTCGGAACGCTCGTCATCCTCTTGGTGCTCACGCCCGGAGGTGACATCCGCCTGTGGTGGGTCTACTTCCTGATCGCCGCGGGCGCGGGGGTGCTCGCGTACGCCGGACTGCGTATGGCGCTCCGCCGCCGGCAGCCCTGACGCGAAGCGTCGCCGCCGCGTCCGCCCCGTCAGGCCGCCGCGCCGCGCGCCCGGCCTGATCCGAACGAGGGACGCTAGCCCTCGCTTGCCGCGGCGGGCTCGGGCTCGAAGTCCCAGGAACCGCGCTTGAACAGGGGCCGGAAGTCGGGGTGGTCCTCCCAGTGGCGGGCGAGGCCCACAAGCTGGTCCCAGTTGTGCGCCAGCGTCTGGTCGATGACGCGCCGCAACTCCACGTCAGCCGTGGCGCGTTGCTCGCAGATCCCCTTCACGGCCGCCGCACTCGCGACGGCACCGCGCAGCGCACGCAGGGCACGGGAGGTGTCGTCCGTTCCGAAGCCGTGGTCACTGCCGTTCTCCGGATCGAAGAGGGGGCGGAGCCGGTCCTCGAGGAACGAGGTGATCTCCGAGAAGTGCTGCTGATCCATCACGGCTCCGTTTCCGTCCCACTGCCGTCGGGCGAGCGGGGTCGTTCTCTCGTCGCCCGCGCAAGCCGCCTCTGTCTCGTGCGGCCGCCGGGGGCAAGGTCATTCTCCATGCCGCGGGGAGCGCCTGGCCCACCGCCGGCCGCCGCACCGGTCGCCGAGGGGGCCTGCCGCGCGGTGCGGGACCGGGTACGGCGTGCCCGTGGCCGGTGCCGTCGGGCGGACTCAGGCGCTGCCGTCGAGCAGCACCCGCGCCACCATCGCCGGGTCGTCGCTCATCGGGACGTGCCCGCAGCCGGGCAGCCTGACGAGGCGCGCGCGGGGGATCACGTACTTGGCGCGCACGCCCTGGCGCCGCAGCAGCAGCCGGTCCTTGGTGCCCCATCCGATAGTGACGGGAACGTCGCGGATGTCGTCGCGGAACAGCACACCGCCGCCGGCCGCGAGCGTCTCGTGGAAGCCGGTGGCCCCGCGCAGGGCCCGCGTCTCCGCGACCGCGGCCTCGGGCGAACGGCGGCCCGGCCGCGCGTAGATGGTGCTCACCAGCGCCGTACGCCCCACCGTCGACCGGGACAGCCGCTCGATCACCGGCAGCGGCAGGGACCGTGCACCCACCCGCATGGCCCGCAGAGTGGTGAAGGCGTAACGCCGCTCCGCCTCCGACCAGAAACCGGCCGGGGAGAGCGCGGTCACCGAGCGGACCAGCTTCCCGCGGCCCAACTCGAGGGCGAGCAGCCCTCCGAGGGAATTGCCGGCCACGTGGGGCCGCTCGACACCGAGAGCCCGGCAGAACGCGCCGAGCACCGTCGAGACCGTCGCCAGGTCGTAGGGGACGCCGTCCGGCAGCGCGGGCGAGGCGCCGAAGCCCGGCAGGTCGACCGCGATCACGTCGCGGTCGGCCGCGAGTATCCCCATCACCGGCTCCCAGGCCTGCCAGTGGTGGCCGATGCCATGGAGCAGCAGCAGCGGCTCGCCGGTGCCCCTGCGCTCGTAGGTGACGGACAGCGTGCGGCTGCCCCGGGCGGTCTCGACGGAGAACGAGATCTCTGCGGCCATGACTGCACGCTCCCTGCGTTGGGATAGACAGACTGTCAGTAACAATTACCGCTCGGTAGCTTGGAGTTCAAGGGGCGGTCGCCGGGTGAGCCGTCCCTGCCGTGGCTGGGACGCGCCGCTCCCTCGCCCGCCGCGCGCCGGTGCAGCGCGCGCCGCACCGGAACCTGCTGGACAGCCGGCCCGGCGTCGGATGGGATTGACGGGTGGCAACAGACACCGTGACCGATCTCTTCGAAGAACACCGGCCCGTGCTGACCGGCGTCGCCTACCGCATGCTCGGCCGGATCGCCGACGCGGAGGACGTGGTGCAGGAGGCCTGGCTGCGCTGGTCGGCCGACCGGCGCGACGACGTGAAGGAGCCCCGCGGCTACCTCGTACGGATCACCACCCGCCTCGCGATCGACCGGCTGCGGCACGTCAAGTCCCGCCGTGAGTCGTACGTCGGGCCATGGCTGCCCGAGCCCATCGTCACCGACTTCGGCCCCTCGGTCCCCGACACGGCGGAACGGGCGGTGCTCGCCGAATCCGTGTCGCTCGCCGTGCTCGTGGTCCTCGAGTCCCTCTCGCCCCTGGAGCGGGCGGTGTTCGTGCTCCGCGAGGCGTTCGGGTTCCCCTACGCCGAGATCGCCACCACGCTCGAGAAGTCGGAGGCGGCCGTCCGCCAACTCGCCGGGCGCGCGCGCAAGCACGTGGAGGAGCGCAAGCACCGGTACGACGTGGATCCGGCCGAATGCCGTGATCTCACGGAGCGGTTCCTGTCCGCCGCCACGGGCGGTGATCTGGAGGGGCTGCTCTCCATCCTCGCCCCGGACGTCCGGCTGGTCGGCGACAGCGGCGGCAAGACCAAGGCGCCTCTGCGCGTCATGCAGAGCGCGGACAAGGTCGGACGCTTCCTCGTCGCGATCTCGCAGCAGCCGGTTCCGGACGCCGAGGTCCGCTTCGTCGAGGCCAACGGCGCACCGGCGATCCTCATCCTGTCCGGGGGCAAGCCGGACAGTGTCCTGCAGATGGAGGTACTGGACGGACGCATCCAATGCGTCTACATCGTCCGGAACCCTGACAAACTCGTCGCCTTCGCAGGACCCGACAGGGACTGAGGAGCCTTCTTCGCACGTCGGACCCCGTGGCCGTTATCCGGTCGCGGGGTCTTGTGCTGCCCGGCGGCACTCAGTACGAAGGGCGCGTGAACGCTGTGCGAATCCGGCCCGCTGCGCAGCGTGACTACGCAGGATTGGTCTTGACCAAGTGGGAGGCCCGTCCTATGGTCGCAGGGATAGTGCAGGAACCTTTAATAAACAAGGGCGCGGAAAAGCCGCCGCTGACACGGCGATTGCGGAGGATCAGGGTGGGGACCACGCAGTTGGAACCGGTGCAGGAGCCCAAGTACTGGCACCTGAAGACCGTGCTTGCCGAAGCACTCGACACCGACTTCACCGTCGGCGAGATCCTGCCGAACGAACGCGACCTCGCCGCCCGATTCGGCGTCGCCCGCGCCACCCTCAGGCAGGCGCTCGAGCAGCTCGAGCTCGAAGGCCGCCTCCAGCGCCGCCGCGGCGTCGGCACGACCGTCGCCCCGCCGCGCGTGGGCGTCGACGTGACCACCTCGCGCCAGGACTGGCCCGGCACCGGACACGACGCCTGGCAGGCGGCCGAGTGCACCGTGGCCGTGCCGTCGGCGGCCGTCGCCCGGCTGCTCGACACCGAGGCGGACGAAGAGGTGCACACCGTGCGCCGGCTGAGGGTGAACCACGGCCAGCCCGTCGCCGCCGAACTGCTCTATGTGCCGTCCTCGTCGGTGCCCGACCTCCCTGCCATCGAGGCGCCCTCCGGCCCCGCCCTCGCCCGCAGCGTCCTGCGCGAACTCCAGCGCCTCGACCTCGAGGGCCAGGACCGCGCCGTCGAACTCGGCTCCGCGGGCGCCGTCGACGCCAGGGAACTGGACCGGCTGCCCGGCGCGCCCGTCCTCGTCGTCACCACCCGGTACTTCTCCGAGGGGCGCACCGCCGCGGTGTCCGTCGCGACATACCGCGCCGACACCTGCCGCCTCACCTTCGGCGACACCGGGGACGTCGAGATAAGCCACGACGGTCAGCAGCGCCGCGCCTCCTGACCCACCGGAACCACTCCACCCCGCCCCGCCGCAACAGTCGGCGGCGGGCGTGGGCGGGCAGCGTCCCGCGCATCACGCACGTGCCCCGGGTCCACCCCGGGGTGCCGCCTCACTCAGCGGCGGGCCGTCACCGTGCCCTCGACGGCGAAGAGCTGCTCCTCCACGTGGTCCAGCGCCAGCCGCAGCGCGCCTGTCGCCACCGCCGCCTCGCCCAGCATGGACAGCGCCACCCGCGGCGGCCGGAGGCAGTACCGCGCCAGCTCGTCGCGCAGCGGAGGCAGCACCCCGTCCAGGCCGGCGGCCCAGCCACCGATCACGACCAGTTCCGGATCGAGAGCCAGCACCAGTGCCGCCACATCGTGCACCAGGCGCTTGTTGAACCGCTCGACGGCCGCCAGCGCGCCCTCGTCGCCGCTCTTGGCCAGGGCGAAGACGTCCGCCACGGCCTGCTCGTCCAGCGGGTGCAGCGGCTCCCCGGTCGTCGACAGCAGCTTCTCGGGCGTCTCGTCGCGGCCCAGCAGGTGCAGCGCGCCGATCTCGCCCGCCGCCCCGCCGTAGCCGCGGTGCAGCCGCCCGCCGATGAGTGATCCCGCGCCGGGGCTGAGACCGGCGAGCACGAAGACGATGTCGTCGGAGTCCGTCGCCGCGCCTTTCCAGTGTTCGGCCACCGCCGCGGCGTTGGCGTCGTTCTCCACCAGCACCGGGCACCGGAACGACCTGCGCAGCCGTTCGCCCAGCGGAAGGCCCGTCCAGCCGGGCAGCGCCGTGGAGAGACGTACGGTCCCGTCCGCCTCCACGATCCCCGGTGAGCCGACGCCCACCGCACGCAGACCGCTCCGTGCCACACCGGTCCGCCGCAGCAGGTCGGCGACGACCGCCCGCACCCGCTCCAGCCTGTCGTCGGCGCCGGCCCGCTCGGAGACGTCACGTGAACCGGCCCCGATGATGCGCCCGTCGAGCCCCGACAGCAGCGCGGCCACCCGGTGCGCCCCGATCTCGATGCCCAGCAGATGCCCGGCCTCCGCCCGGAACCTGAACCGTCGCGCGGGCCGCCCCTGCTTGCGCGCCTCACCCTCCTCGGGAACGAACTCGACGACCAGCCCCGTCTCGATCAGCCCTTCCACCACACCCTCGACCGTCGGCCGCGACAGTCCGGTGATCCTGGTCAGGTCGGTGAGTGTGGGGGCGTCGGCGCCCCGCAGGGAATGAAGTACCACCGCGGAGTTGATGCGCCGCAGCAACGACGGGTCCCCGCCGGTCAGCCGCCCCACGTGTGTCCTCCCAGTTCGTGCCCCGTGTTGGCCGGATCGTACTCGCTGCCGGCGGGCGTCGCGCCACGGGCCGGGCCCCCGGGGTCCGGTGCGGCGGCTGACGGTGTGCCAACTGTCGGTGCCTACCGGTTCAATGGACTCATGACCACGGCACAGCACCTCGCTGCGATCGACCTGCTGCGCGGCCGGGCGTTCCCGGCGCAGCGCGGCAGGTCGGAGTTCGGCGACAGCGGGCCCGGCTACCACCTGGCGGAGCTGCGCACGCCGGCGGACGGGCTGGACGCGGCCGAGCGTACGGAGGGCAGGTCGCGCGAGCCGTACGAGGCGGAGTGCGAGGCGCTGGTGGGCGCGTTGAGCAGCCGTTGGGGGGAGGGCCAGTGGTTCGCTCTGTGGTCGGTGTTCATCGGGACGATCTGCGGGGAGGCGATCCCTCAGCCGTGGGGCGAGCTGAGCCACCGCGTCGAGGACCTGCACCTCTGGCGGGTCGAGGGCCACTGGATAGCCGTGGGCGTCTCACGCTCCGAGGGCGAGGACGAGCACCGGCTGATCGCCGTCGTCACCGACGTCGACCCGCCCTAGGGCGGCCTGCACAGGTCATGCCCGCATCGGGAGCGGGGCGAGGACGACGGCGGTTCAGCGGCCGACGGCGCAGGCGTCCCCGTTCAGTGTGAACCGAGGTGGCGGCGACGCGTCGCCGGTGTGGCTTGCGAGGTAGCCAAGGGTGATGCTCGCACCCGGGGCGATGGCGGCGTTGTGTGAGGCGTCGGTCGCCGTGATCGTGTTGCTTCCCTGGGCCAGGTCGGTGTTCCAGTCGGAGACGACTTTCTGCCCGAGGGCCAGCGGGAACTCGAGCGTCCAGCCGCTCACCGCCGTGCCGCCGGTGTTCGTGACGGTGAGGTCGACCGTCGTTCCGGTGCCCCAGGTCTTCACGGTGCGGTCCACGCGGCAGGTGGGTTCCTCCCGCTGGAACGAGACGCGGTGCAGGCCGCCGGGCAGGTCGTTGACCACGTAGAACTCTCCGTCGGCGGTCGTGCCGATCGACGTCACCTGGGTCGGCATCTCCCCGATCTCGGCCTGCTCGTGGCCGCCCCTGCCGTCGGGGCGCAGGGCCCAGACCGTGGACGAGCAGTAGTCGGTGGCGATGTAGGTGCCGCCGACCAGGTCCGCGTACTGCCGGCCCCGGTAGACGTGGCCGCCGATGACCGAGCAGCCGCCGGTGTAGGGGGAGTAGGTGAAGACCGGCTCGGTGTACGTCTCGCCTGGCGCGCAGTGGCCGCCGTCGAACCTCTCCAGGCCCTCGTAGCAGGACCAGCCGAGGTTCAGCCCTCCCTGCCCGGAGGGGATGTGGTCGACCTCCTCCCATCGGCCCTGGCCGACGTCGCCGATCCACATCGAGCCGTCGGCGCTGTCGAAGGAGAACCGCCACGGGTTGCGCAGCCCGTACAGCCAGATCTCCTCGCGGGCCCCGGGGGTGCCCACGAAGGGGTTGTCGTCGGGGACACAGTAGGGGAGCGGGCCGCAGGCGCGGCTCACGTCGACGCGAAGGACCTTGCCGAGCAGGGTGTCCAGCCGCTGCCCGGCGCGGAGGGGGTCCGCGGAGCCGCCGCCGTCGCCGATGCTCCAGTACAGGTTGTCGTCGGGGCCGAACGCGAGCTGTCCGCCGTTGTGGTTGCTGTACTCGGCGTGATCCTGGGAGAGCAGGACCTCCAGGCGGGACTCGTCGAGCCGGTAGCGGGCGAGCGTGACCGCGCCGTCGGGCAGGGCCGTGTACGCCAGATACAGGTCCTGGCTGTCCGCGAAGTCGGGTGGGAGGGCGATGCCGAGCAGCCCGCGCTCGTTGCCGGATTCGTCGATGGCCGCGGTGATGTCGAGGAGCGGGGTCCGGGCCAGGCCGGTGTCCGGGTGGTAGACGCGGACGGTGCCGGGCTTCTCGGTGATGAACAGCCTGCCCGTGCCGTCGTCGGGAGCGGCGAGGGCGGTGGGCCGTCGCAGCCCGGAGGCCACCTGGGTGGTGGTCGTGCTGAGCGCCGGCAGGGGGACGGGCGCGGTGTCCGTCGCCCCGGCCGTCCTGGGCGTGGCGGTGTCCGCCGGCGTGGAGGGAGCCGCCGCGAAGGACGGGGGCGTGGCGGCGGGCAGCAGCGTGAGGGCGGTCAGCAGGAGGGCGAGCAGAAGGGACCCTGCCCAGCGGCGTCTTGGCATGTCGGCTCCAGTGGCGAGCGTGCTTGTTCCGGTCGGTGGGCAGGTCGCCGTGCGGCGGCGGTCCCCGGCTCCGGGAGCGCCGCGGTACGTGGGGGCGGTAGGGTCCCGCCGGACCGCACGGCGTCCGGCGGGACGGCTCGATGAGCGGCAGGTCAGCGGAAGTTCACGTCACTGCACAGGAAGTAGGTCTGGTCCATGTGCGAGGCCTGCCAGACCGTGTAGACGACATGGCGACCGCTGTAGCCGGACGTACTGACGGGGATCGAGTAGTTCTGGCTGGGGGCGTACTTGCTGGTGCGTGCGACGAGCTGGAGGTCGCTCCAGCGCAGCGGCTGGGTGGTGGGGTCGAAGCCCTGCCGCGTGACGTAGACCAGGAAGTAGTCCGCGCCATGGCTGGCCTGGTCGTACAGCTTGACGGTGAAGTTCGAGCCGACGTCCGTGGTCTTCCACGCGCCCACGGTGTCCAGTGAGTTGTAGCGACCGCTCTCGGCCCGGCCGCCGCTGCACAGCTGCCCGTCCGGGACGACCGCCTGGAAGTTTCCGGCGGAGCCGTTGCGGTAGAGGCCGTTCCAGTTCCACATGGCGTTCGGATCGGCCTGCCAGGCCTGCCAGCACATGGGGTCCTCCTGCGCCATGGCCGGATTCTGGAAGTCGCTGCCCCAGCGCAGCCAGCAGCCGTAGTTGCGCGACGCCGGGTCGACGACCGATCCGTGGGCCACGGCGGTGCCGCTCCAGGGGATCAGACTGAGCAGCGCCGCGACGAGGGCCGTCAGGGCGAGCGTCAGACGGCGTCGAATGTAGTGTTCATGACAATCCATGATCGCCTTCTTTCCGTGGGGGAATGCCGGATTCTTGGGGGTTCCGACGGTGAGGGCGCTCCCGCGGCATCGTGGGAGCGCTCCCACACGTGACAGGCTGCGCCTCGTCAAGCGGAGCGGCAACGTCTGATTGCGCCACTCTCGCGCCGCGTGGCGCGAAAGTGGCGCTCGCGGGGCGGTGTTGTGCCCGGTGCCCGGCCGCAGGGCCGGTACCGGGCCGGGCGCCGCCCGACTGCGGCCGGGCCCCGGCACGGCCCGGTCTGCGGCTGGGCCCCTGCACCAGCCGGTCTCGGCACCGCGCGGTCTGCACCCGGGCGCCCGGCCCGTCCGTCCCGGCCGGACGCCCTGGCCACGCGTCGCCGTGTCCATCGCCCTGCAGCGCCGGGCCCCGTGTGGGGAGCCTGGCTGCAGGCTGGGCGGTGCGGAGACCGGGCAGTGCAGGGTCCGTGCCGCAGCACCGGGTCGTGCGGACGCCCGGCTGCAGAGCGGGCGGTGCCGGGGCCCGCCGTAGACCGGGCGGTGCCGGAACCGGCCGTAGACCGGGCGGTGCCGGAACCGGCCGTAGACCGGGCGGTGCCAGAACCGGCCGTAGACCGGCGGTCCGGGCCCGGCTGCAGCGCCGAGCCGTGTTGGCGCCCGGCCGCAGCGGCGGGTCGGGGCTTTCAGGGTGAAGACGGCCCCCGGGGCCGGCCGGCGGCCTTCCGGAGCTCGGCGAACTCCTCGGCCATGGTCTGCGCCGTCCAATGGGCGTTGAGCCCGCTGGGGTTGGGCAGCACCCACACCCGCGCGCCGCCGATCGTCCGTTCCTGCGGACCGATCCGGGCGGCCCGCTCGCCGAACGCCGTGCGGTACGCGGTCACGCCCACCACGGCCAGCCACCGCGGCTCCAGCCGCTCCACCTTCGCGGCCAGCAGCCGGCCGCCCTCGCGGAACTCCTCGTCGCTCACCTCGTCGGCCCGTGCGGTCGTGCGTGCCACGACGTTGGTGATGCCGAGCCCGTAGTCGAGGAGTTCACGCTGCTCCGACGGCAGCAGCCGTCGGGGCGTGAACCCCGACAGGTGCAGCACCGGCCAGAACCGGTTGCCGGGGCGGGCGAAGTGGTGTCCGGTGGCGCCGGACATCAGGCCCGGGTTGATGCCGCAGAAGAGCACGGAAAGGCCGTCCGCGACCACGTCTTCGACGACGCGGTCGCGGGCGGCCTCCAGCTCTGCCGGGGTGGGGCGGGTCAGAGGATCGCGCCCGGGGTGTAGGCGGCGGCCTCCGGGTGCTGCTTGGCGATCTCCTCGATCCGGGAGATCACGGCGGTCACCTGGTCGCCGGCGGCACCGGTGAACGACAGCTTGTCCGCCATCAGCTCGTCCAACTGCGCGCGGTCCAGCGGGATCCGCTCGTCGGCCGCGAGCTTGTCCAGCAGCTCGTTGCGCTCCGCGCCCTGCTCCCGCATGGCGAGCGCGGAGGCGACCGCGTTCTCCTTGATCGCCTCGTGCGCCACCTCGCGGCCGACACCGGCACGGACCGCGCCCATGAGGACCTTCGTGGTGGCGAGGAAGGGAAGGTAGCGGTCCAGCTCACGGGCGACGACAGCCGGGAACGCGCCGAACTCGTCGAGCACCGTCAGGAACGTCTCCAGCAGCCCGTCGAGGGCGAAGAACGCGTCGGGCAGCGCCACCCTGCGGACCACGGAGCAGGACACGTCGCCCTCGTTCCACTGGTCGCCGGCGAGCTCGCCGGTCATCGAGGCGTAACCCCGCAGGATGACCATCAGGCCGTTGACGCGCTCGCAGGAGCGGGTGTTCATCTTGTGCGGCATCGCGGACGAGCCGACCTGGCCCGGCTTGAAACCTTCGGTGACCAGCTCGTGGCCGGCCATCAGGCGGATGGTCTTGGCCACCGACGAAGGCGCCGCCGCCAGCTGCACCAGGGCGGACACGACGTCGTAGTCCAGCGAACGGGGGTAGACCTGGCCCACCGAGGTGAACGCGTGGCCGAAGCCCAGGTGGGCGGCGATGCGCTGCTCCAGCTCGGCCAGCTTCGCCGCGTCTCCGCCCAGCAGGTCGAGCATGTCCTGCGCGGTGCCGACGGGGCCCTTGATGCCGCGCAGCGGGTAGCGGCCCAGCAGGTCCTCGAGACGCCCGTAGGCGACGAGCAGCTCGTCGGCGGCCGTCGCGAACCGCTTGCCGAGCGTGGTGGCCTGGGCGGCGACATTGTGGGAGCGGCCGGCCATGACCAGCTCCGCGTACTCGCCGGAGAGCTTGCCCAGCCGCGCGAGCACCGCGACCGTACGGTCACGCATCAGCTCCAGCGAGAGCCGGACCTGCAGCTGCTCGACGTTCTCCGTGAGGTCACGGGAGGTCATGCCCTTGTGGACGTGCTCGTGGCCGGCGAGGGCGTTGAACTCCTCGATCCGGGCCTTCACGTCGTGGCGGGTCACCTTCTCGCGCTCGGCGATCGACGCCAGGTCGACCTGGTCGAGCACCCGCTCGTAGTCGGCCAGCGCGGCGTCCGGTACCTCGATCCCGAGGTCCTTCTGCGCGCGCAGCACGGCCAGCCAGAGCTGACGCTCCAGTTTCACCTTCTGCTCGGGGGACCAGAGCACGGCGAGCTGCGCGGAGGCGTAGCGGCCGGCAAGAACATTGGGGATGCGAGGCTTCGCAGACACAGCAGTCACGTGTGCAGATTCTACTGTGGGTTTGCGCAGCTCAGCGCCCCGCCCGTGGTTGTAGCTTGCTACGAGGGCGTCACGGGCCGGCCGACGGCGGCCGGTAGGGCTCGTAAGGCAGCAGGTCGGGCTCGTAAGGCAGCAGGTCGGGCCGCTTCGCGGGCCTGCCGTCGCCGGAGGACCGCCCGGTCAGCCGCCGTCCGATCCACGGCCCCAGGTGCCGGCGGGCGAACTGGGCGTCGGCGACCCGCCGCGCCGCCCAGCTCGACCGGAGCGCCGGCGGCAGCGGTGCCTGCCAGTCGTCCTCGGCCTCCAGGCCGAGCGTCTGCCAGACCGCTTCCGCGACCCGGCGGTGCCCCTCGGCCGTCAGATGCAGCCGGTCCACGTCCCACATCCGCTGATCGCCGAGGGCGGCGGAACCGTAGAGGTCGACGACGAGCGCGCCGTGCCGCGCCGCGAGCGCGTCGACATGGGCGAACAGCTCCTCCATCCGCGGGCGGAACCGCTCCATCACCGGGCCCTGGCGGCCGGGGCTGCGCATCAGCACCAGCTGCCCGCACGACGGCGCGAGCTTCTCCACGGCCTCCTCCAGGAGATCGCGCACCCGCACCATGTCGCACTTGGGCCGCAGGGTGTCGTTGAGCCCGCCGACGAGGGTGATCACATCGGCGTTCATCGAGGCGGCGACGTCGACCTGCTCGGCGACGATCTGTCCGATCAGCTTGCCGCGCACCGCGAGGTTCGCGTAGCGGAAGCCGGGGGTACGGGCCGCGAGCCGGCCCGCGAGGACGTCCGCCCAGCCGCGGTAGGAGCCGTCGGGAAGCAGATCCGACATGCCCTCGGTGAACGAGTCACCGACTGCGACAAAGCTGGTGTAGTTGGCACTGATCTCCATGGCGCAGCGATCCTACCGTGCGGTAGGGTCCGTCGGTTCCGTACCGGAGGGGAGCTTTCGTGAGTGAAGCGCTGCTCAACGCGCTGGCCGAATCGCTGGCCGAAGTGGTGACCCTGATCGACACCTGCGACGACGACGTGCTCGACCCGGACACCGCGGTGAAGTGGCTCGAATCCACCGCGTTCCTGCTGGACAGGCTTCCTCCCGCGGACCGCCGCGAACTCGCGGAACGCGTCCGCGCGGCGGCCGGACGCCACCCGGAGGGCGGCTGGCGCGACAGCCTGCTCCGGGTGCCCGACAGCTTCGGCCTCGACGACGACCAGCACGAGCGGTACTGCGAGTCCATCGCGCACGTCGTGGCCGAGTTCACGGCGGCGGTACGGGACGCGGACCCGGCGACGCCCGTCCCCACCTGCCCCGGCTGGACCCTGGCCGATCTGGTCACGCACCACGGCGCGACGCACCGCTGGGCGGAGCATGTCGTGCGGACCCGTGCCACCGAGCGCGTCCAGGCGCGCGAAGTGCCCCTCGACCTGCCGGACGAGCCGTCGGCGTATCCGCAGTGGATGGCCCGCGGCGCGGAGATCTCCCTGCGCACCCTGCGCACGGTGGACCCTGACCTGCCGATGTGGTCCTACGGCGCGGACCAGCGGGTCGCCTTCTACCCGCGGCGGCTGCTCTTCGAGGCGGTGATCCACTGCGCCGACGCGCAACTGGCCCTCGGGCAGGAACCCCGTGTCGAGCCGGGCACGGCGGCGGACGGCATCGCGGAGTTCCTCGAGAACCTGCCCTGCCGCACCTGGATCACGGAGCGGCTGTCGCCACTGCCCGGCGGCTCGGTCCGGCTGATCGCCCGGGACACCGGCGCGGCCTGGAGAATCAGGTTCGGCGCTGCGGGCTTCTCGTGGACCGCGACCTCTGAGGCGGCCGACGTCACGGTGACCGCCGACGTGGGGGACCTCCTGCTTCTCGTCTACGGCCGCCGTCGGCCGGACGAGGACCGTTTCACGGTCCGGGGCGGGGGCGCGGTGCTGGACGCGTGGCTGGGCTCCACGTCGATGTAGCCGCTGCGCGGGCGTTTCCCCACCCCGCCCCTTCCCGAACCGGGCTCCGCCCGGACCCGCCACCGCGCTCCGCGCGGTGTTTCGGGGGCTCCTCCCCCTACGCCTGGCGGCGTGGGGGGACCCCCACCGGACCCCCGCGCCTCAAACGCCGGCGGGGCTGAAGTGCTCCGCCGCCGGCCTGGCTGGATGCCGCGCAGCGGCATTCCAGCCCGCCCGGCGTTTGAGGGCACCGCGCGGAGCGCGGTACGCCGCCCGCAGGGCGGCACGGGGTCCGGGGCCTGCCCCGGTTCGGGAAGGGGCGGGTAGGGGAACAGCCCGCCGCAGGCGCGACC
>NZ_JBFAQK010000053.1:0-30975 GCF_040677245.1 Streptomyces kurssanovii | reverse complement strand
GCTCCGCGCGACCGCTCCGCGCGACCGCTCCGCGCGACCGCTCCGCGCGACCGCTCCGCGCGACCGCTCCGCGCGACCGCTCCGCGCGACCGCTCCGCGCGACCGCTCGCGCCCGTCACACCGGCTTGCCCACCAGCTCCCGCAGGATGTCCTCCATCGTGACCAGGCCCTCCGGCCGGCCGTTCTCGTCGAGGACGGCCGCCAGGTGGGTGCGGCTGCGGCGCATCGCCGTGAGGACGTCGTCGAGCGGGGTCGTCGCCCGGACCCGGGCGATCGGCCGCATCGCCGACACGGGGAACGCCACGTTCCGAGGCGCCGCGTCCAGGGCGTCCTTCACGTGGAGGTAGCCAAGGATGCGCCGTCCCGCGTCCACGACCGGGAAGCGGGAGAAGCCCGACTCGGCGGAGAGCCGCTCCAGCTGCTCCGGCGTCGTACCGGCCTGGGCGTACACCACGCGCTCGATCGGCATCACCACGTCGCGCACCGGCCGGCGGCCGAGTTCGAGCGCGTCGCGCAGACGCTCCGCGGAGCGGTCGTCGAGCAGACCGGCCTCGCCCGCGTCCTGCACCAGGTTCGCCAGCTCGTCGTCGGAGAACGTGGCGGTCACCTCGTTCTTCGTCTCGACCCGCAGCAGCTTGAGCAGGCCGTTCGCGAAGGCGTTGACCATGACGATGACCGGATGCAGGCCGCGCGCGATCGCCACCAGCGGCGGACCCAGCCACAGCGCGCTGCGCACCGGCTCCGCCAGCGCGATGTTCTTCGGCACCATCTCGCCCAGCAGCATGTGGAGGTACGTCGCGAGCGACAGGGCGATGACGAACGAGATCGGGTGGACCGCGCCGTGCGGCACGCCCACCGCGTCGAAGATCGGCTCGAGCAGGTGCGCGATGGCCGGCTCGGCGACGATGCCGAGGACCAGCGTGCACAGCGTGATGCCCAGCTGGGCGGCGGCCATCAGGTCCGAGACGTGCTGGAGACCCCACAGGACGCTGCGGGCCCGGCGGTTGCCCGCCTGCGCCTCCGGTTCGATCTGACTGCGGCGGACGGAGATCAGCGCGAACTCCGCGCCGACGAAGAAGGCGTTGACGACCAGGGTCAGGAAGCCGATGAAGAGCTGGATCGCGATCATCGTCCCGCCTCCTGGATCTCGTCGGCCACGTCCGCGGCCGTCGGCGGCGCGTGCATCAGCACGCGTGCCGCGCGTCGTCCGGAAGCGTCGACGACATCGAGCCGCCATCCGTCCATGTCGATGCGGTCGCCTTCGGCCGGGATGCGTCCCAGCTCGGTGGCGACGACTCCGGCGAGCGTCTCGTACGGACCGTCGGGCACCCGGAGGCCGATGGCCGCCAGCTGGTCCGTACGCGCGGCGCCGTCGGCGGACCAGAGGAGCCGTCCGTCGGCGTCCTCGCCCGCGGGCGCCAGGTCGGGCGTCTCGTGCGGGTCGTGCTCGTCGCGGACCTCGCCGACGACCTCCTCCACGATGTCCTCCATCGTCACGACACCGGCCGTGCCGCCGTACTCGTCGATGACGACGGCCATGGTGGACCTGCCCTGGAGCCGGTCGAGCAGCCGGTCGACGGTCAGTGACTCGGGCACGAGGACCGGTTCCCGCAGCAGGTCGGAGACGCGCAGCCGCCGGCGTTGCTCCGCGGGCACGGCCAGGACGTCCTTGATGTGGGCGATGCCGACGACGGTGTCGAGGTTGCCCCGGTAGACGGGGAAGCGGGACAGACCGGTGGCCCGGGTCGCGTTGGCGACGTCCTCGGCCGTGGCCTGCACCTCGAGGGCCGTGACCTGCACCCGGGGGGTCATCACGTTCTCCGCGGTGAGTTCGCTCAGGCCGAGGGTGCGGACGAACAGCTCCGCGGTGTCCGCCTCGAGCGCGCCCTCCTTGGCCGAGTGGCGGGCCAGCGCGATGAGCTCCTTGGGGCTGCGGGCGGAGGCGAGTTCCTCCGTGGGCTCCATGCCCAGTCGCATCACCATGCGGTTGGCCGTGTTGTTGAGATGGGAGATGAGCGGCCGGAACGCGGCGGTGAAGATCCGCTGCGGCGTGGCGACCACCTTGGCGACGGCGAGGGGGGAGGAGATGGCCCAGTTCTTCGGGACGAGCTCGCCGACGACCATCAGGACGACGGTCGACAGGGCCGTGCCGATGACCAGCGCGGCGGACGACGCCACGGAAGGGGAGAGGCCGAGGTCCTCGATCGGTCCGCGGATGATGGCGGCGATGGACGGCTCGGCGAGCATGCCGACGACCAGGTTGGTGACGGTGATGCCGAGCTGAGCGCCGGAGAGCTGGAACGTGAGGCTGCGGACGGCCTTGAGCGCGCCGGCCGCGCCTCTTTCACCGCGCTCCGCCGCTCGTTCGAGATCGCTGCGCTCGACCGTCGTCAATGAGAACTCGGCCGCGACGAAGGCTCCGCACGCGACGGAGAGCAGTACCGCCACGGCGAGCAGAAGCACTTCGGTCATCGGTTCACCTCCATCCCATGATCCGGCAGGGGGAGAAGGTTTGCGCGATGTCGGCTACTAGGAGGCTCGCCCATGGACGGACGCTCACACCTTTCGTACGGGAGTGGACAGTGCACCCATGGTAAAGGACGGGCAAAGGGGCCGGGTGGGCGGTGGGGGTCAGGTGAAACGCTTGACCCAGCGGCGCCAGTGGTCTTCGCGTACGTAGCCGGCGGACGTCCACGCCCGCTGCGCCTGCTCGTTCGCCTCGAGGACCATCGCGTCCCCGCGGCGGCCGCCCACCGCGGCGAACCGCTTCTCCGCCGCGTCGAGCAGGGCCGTGGAGATGCCGCGCCGGCGGTGGGAGGGCAGCACCGCCAGCCGGTACAGGGAGCAGCGCCAGCCGTCGTAGCCGGCGATCACGGAGCCCACGAGCACGCCGTCCGCCTCGGCGAGGAGGAGGGCCTCGGGGTCCCTGGAGATGAGTCGCGTGACGCCGTCCACGTCGTCCGTGATGCTGGTGCCCTCGGCGGCCTCCTTCCAGAAGGCCAGAACGGCCTCGGCCTCTTCGGGGGCGGCGTTGCGTATGCGCAGGTCGGTCATGGCGGCGAGCCAAGCACGCCCGCGACCCGCCCCGCCACCGTCTTTCCGCACTGTGGGACGGCGACGGGCGTACGCCGCCCGGTCATGGCGCCGCCTGTCCACGACCGGCCGGTGGCTGCTGCTCCTGACGGTGCCGGTGGTTCTCCACGGCCCGGCGTTCCCGCCGATGCGGCAGGGCGGCCCTTGCCACTGCTAGCAGCTTCGCGCTAGCTTCTAGGTGTGGCGAAGACACAGTTGAACGTACGCGTGGACGAGTCCACCGCGGAGACCGCCCGGCAGCGGGCGATGCAACGCGGCGTGAGCGTGAACCGCTACATCGAGGAGCTCGTCAAACAGGACGCCGGCGAAGCGGGACGCACCTTCGTCGACGCGGCGGCCGACTTCATGAAGCAGTACGAGTCGGTCTTCGCCGAGGAGTTCGGCGACAAGCGTTGAGCCTGCGGATCGACCTCGCCTGGCTGCTCATGGTCGCCGAGCACAAGATGCCCGGTGACCCCCAGGTCACCGACTGGGGCGCGCTCGTCGCCGCCGTCGCCCGTCACGAGGCGGAGATATTCGGCGTCCCCGTCTACAGCGATCCGGCCTCCAGGGCCGCCGCGCTGCTGCAACTGCTGCTGCACGTTCCGGCGCTGGAGCGTTCCAACGCCATGTTCGCCTCGGCCGTCGCCTACGGCTACCTCGTCGCCTGCGGACTGAAGGTCGTCACCTCGCCCGAACAGGTACGCGACCTGGCCCGTCTGGTGAAGGACGGCAGCGCCGACATCGCACGCATCGCGGAGGAACTGCGCGGCTGGAGCGAGTGACCCTCCGGTCCCCGACACGCGTTGATCCGTTCGGTCGGCACGGCTTGCGGGCCGATGGCTGGTACCTGGTGGCCAGTGTGCGGCCCTCCTCCCAGGCGGTAACCGTTTCGACCAGCGAGCCGACCGGCTTCAGATCGACCTGGCGGCGAGCACCCGGACCCCGGGTCCGGTCGCCGATGGCCTGAGAGCCCCTCAGCCCGCTCCAGACGCCCGCCAGGTTCGGGAAATCCGCGATGACGGCCCAGACGGAAGCAGGTGACGCGGCCGCTCGCCGCCGAACCGTGAGGTGACGCTCTGCCATGATGACCGCCTTCAGGTCGTCGCACCGTGGCACGTTCATCCTGATCGCCCGGAGGCGGGCGGGTCCGGCGCGCCCCGTGGTGGTTACCGAGGGGCATCGAGCCTGGAAGAACGTGTCCTCAGCCGTCCGTGACCGGCCGGCGGGCGACACCCAGCACGCACGGCGACGTCGGCAGCTGCGGTCCGTGGTCCGGCACCCGGAACCGCCGGTAGGGGCCGAGCTCGAAGCCCGCCTCCTCGATCGCGGCGATCGTGTCCCGCGCCGTGTGGCACCCGCCGAACAGCAGTGGCCACACCGTGCGGTCCAGGACCCGCTGGGTGGTCGCCAGGCCGCGGCCTTCCGCCCGCCCGTGCTCGAAGAACCGCAGCTCGCCGCCGGGCCGCAGGACCCGCCTGATCTCCGCCAGCGCCCTCGGCAGGTCCCGTACGGTGCACAGCACCAGCGACGCGACCGCCGCGTCGAAGCCCTCGCTCTTGACCGGCAGGGCCTCGGCCGCGCCGGGCGCCACGTCCACCGGGACCTCGGCGCGCAGGGCGGCCTCCGTGGCCAGCTTCCGCAGCGAGCGCTCCGGTTCGATGGCCACCACTTCGGAGACGGTGGACGGATAGTGCGAGAAGTTGAGACCGTTGCCCGCGCCGATCTCGATCACCCGGCCGGACAGTCCTCGCAGCAGCTCCGCCCGGTGGGCGGCGATGCCGGCCTTCAGGTCGGCCGTCACGCTCATCTTCGCGTAGAAGCGGGCGAAGAGCGGATGGTGGACGGCGTCCCGCGGGACGTTCGTACCGCGCTGAAGCGGGACCATAGGGGCCTCCTTCGGAGACGGGCCGGTCTCCGTCATTCTCCCCCGCTGCGCGCGGCTCAGCCGTCCGTGCCCGCCACGAAGCAGAATTCGTTGCCCTCCGGGTCGCGCATGACGAGGAAACGGCCGTGGTCGTCGGTCACGATCGCCCCGACACGCTCCGCCCCCAGCGCGGCCGCCTCGTCCGCGGCCGCGTCGATGTCACCGGCGTCCAGGTCCAGGTGAAGGCGGTTCTTGACCGTCTTGCCCTCCGGCACCCGCTGGAAGGCGACACGCGCGAACTCCGGCGGATCGATGTACGACCAGTCGTCGGAGCGGTCCACCGGGTCGCCGCCGAGGAGCCCGGCCCAGAAGCGCACCAGCCGGGCGGGGTCGTGGCAGTCGAAGACGATCTCGTCGATCCTTGCGCGCATGCGCGTCACCCTACGGCGGCGGTGAACGCCTCCGCATCCCACCGGCCGCCGAGGCGTGGCGTCAGCCAGGTCGCCGCCCGCGCCCTGAAATCGGCGGGGGCGAGCGCGCCGGCGCCCTCCGGTACGGCCCCGAGCAGCGGTGCGCCCGCGGCCTCCGGAAGGTCCGCCAGATTGCAGCGCGCCGCCAGACCGGGCGTCTGCGGCCAGCTCCCGACCACCACGCCCAACTGCTCCAGCCCGCGTGCGCGCAGAGCCTCCGCCGTGAGCGCCGTCATGTTGAGCGTGCCCAGGCCGGCCGGGGCCACCACGAGCACGGGCGCGGCGAGCTCGGCGGCCGCGTCCGCCAGCGTGGCACCGTCGTCGTCGAGCCGTACGAGCAGGCCGCCCGCGCCCTCCACCAGCACCAGGTCGTGCTCGGCCGCCAGCTTCTCGGCGGCCTCCGCCACGTCCTTGGGCCGCACGGGTGCGAGCCCAGCCCGCCGAGCGGCGGTGGCCGGCGCCAACGGCTCGGGGAACCGGGCGAGTTCGGCACAGGTCACCTCGCCCGCGAGCCGCCGCACCACATCGACGTCGCCGTCCTCGCCCGCCGTCAGCCCCGTCTGCGCGGGCTTCAGCACGGCCACGGACAGCCCCCGGGCCAGAGCCGCCGCGGCGACCGCCGCCGTGACGACGGTCTTGCCGATCTCGGTGCCGGTGCCGGTCACCACGATCACTGCCATGTGCTTGTGTGTCCTTCGTTCGTTCCGTGTCCGCTGGGACGTCCCCGGCCGGCGCGGCCTCAGCCCGCCGCTGCCGCCGCACCCACCGCGCGGCACACGCGGGCGAGGTCCTCGTCGTCCGTCACATAGGGCGGCATCGTGTAGACGAGGTCACGGAAGGGCCGCAGCCAGACCCCTTCCCGGACGGCCGCCGCCGTGGCCGCGGCCATGTCGACGTCGTGGTCCAGCTGTACGACGCCGATACCGCCGAGCACCCGGACGTCCTTCACCCCGGGCAGGTCCGCGGCCTCCGCGAGACCGTCGCGCAGACCCGTCTCCAGGCGTCGGACCTCTCGCTGCCAGTCCTGCCCGAGCAGCAGGTCGATCGAGGCGCAGGCGACGGCGGCGGCCAGCGGGTTGCCCATGAACGTGGGGCCGTGGGCGAGTACGGGGACCTCGCCGCGGGAGATGCCCTCGGCCACCTTCGAGCTGCACAGCGTCGCGGCCATCGTCAGATAGCCGCCGGTCAGCGCCTTGCCCAGGCACATCACGTCCGGTGCGACGTCCGCGTGCCCGGCCGCGAACAGCGTGCCCGTACGCCCGAAGCCGGTCGCGATCTCGTCGAACACGAGCAGCACGCCGTGCTCGTCGCAGGCCTGTCGCAGCACCCGCAGATACTCGGGGGAGTGGAACCGCATGCCGCCCGCGCCCTGCACGACCGGCTCGACGATCACAGCCGCGAGCTCGTCCGCGTGCCGGGCGATCAGGTCCCGCAGACCCCGTGCGTACGACTCCTCGTAGTCGGCGGGTGGCGCCTCGGCGAAGAGCTGGCGGGGCAGCACCCCTTGCCACAGCTCGTGCATCCCGCCCTCGGGGTCGCACACCGACATCGGCTGCCAGGTGTCGCCGTGGTAGCCGCCGCGCCAGGTCAGCAGCCGCTGCTTGGCGGGGCGGCCCAGCGAACGCCAGTACTGGAGGCACATCTTCACCGCGACCTCCACGGACACGGAGCCCGAGTCGCAGAGGAAGACGTGCCGCAGCGGCTCCGGGGTGATCTCCACCAGCCGGGCCGCGAGCCGCACGGCGGGCTCATGGGTGAGCCCGCCGAACATCACATGGCTCATCCGGCCCAGCTGCGCGGTCGCCGCCTCGTTCAGCACCGGGTGGTTGTACCCGTGGACGGCCGACCACCACGAGGACATGCCGTCGACCAACTCACGCTGCCCGTGCACCTCTTCGGCGAGCCGCAGCCGCACGCCGGAGGCGGACTCCACCACCAGCGGGTCGCTGCGGCCCGGCATCGGACCGTACGGGTGCCAGACGTGCGCCCGGTCCAGCGCGCGAAGCTCTTCGGGGCCGAACTCAGGCATTGGGCGCGAGGTCCGTCCCGGCTCCCCGGCGGCGCACCGCCACCAGATCCGTGCGCGCCGCGGACGCCTCACCCGCCGGGGCGGCGGTCGTCTTCGCCTCCGCCGCCTCCGAGGCGCACCCTCCCGAGTCGCCGTCGCCGCACACCGAGCCGCAGCCGCCGCCGGCCGCACGGTGCTCCGGCAGCGTCGTCGTGTCCGAGCCCTCCACCTCGAAACCGGCGTCCGCGATCATCTCGAGGTCGGTCTTGCCCGCCTGGCCCTCACTGGTGAGGTAGTCGCCGAGGAAGATCGAGTTGACCAGGTGCAGCGCGAGCGGCTGCATCGAACGCAGATGCACCTCGCGCCCGCCGGCCAGCCGCACCTCGACGTCCGGGCAGACGAACCGGGTCATCGCGAGGATGCGCAGACACCGCTGCGGCGTGAGGTGCCACTCCTTGGCGAGCGGCGTCCCCTCGAAGGGGATCAGGAAGTTCACCGGCACCGAGTCCGGGTCGAGCTCCCGCAGCGCGAAGACGACGTCCACCAGGTCCTCGTCGCTCTCACCCATGCCGGCGATCAGGCCGGAGCAGGCCGACAGACCGGCGGCGTGCGCCTTGTTGACCGTGTCGACGCGGTCCGCGTAGGTGTGCGTGGTGGTGATGTCCCCGTACGTCCCCTCGGACGTGTTCAGGTTGTGGTTGTAGGCGTCGGCGCCCGCGTCGCGCAGCCGCTCGGCCTGGCCGTCGGAGAGCAGGCCCAGGCACGCGCACACCTCGACGCCCTCGTTCTGCTCCTTGATCGCCTCGATGGTCCTGGACACCCGGTCCACGTCACGGTCGGTCGGACCGCGCCCGCTCGCGACCAGGCACACCCGCTTGGCGCCGCCGGCCACACCGGCAGCCGCGGCCTCCGAGGCCTCCTCGGGCTTCAGCCAGGTGTACTTGAGGATCTCCGCCTTCGACCCGAGCCGCTGGGAGCAGTACGAGCAGTCCTCCGGGCACAGGCCGGACTTGAGGTTGACCAGATAGTTGAGCTTCACCCGCCGCCCGAACCACTGACGGCGCACCTTGCCGGCAGCGGCCACCACATCGAGCACATCGTCGTCGGAGGTCGCCAGCACGGCGAGCGCTTCTTCGCGGGTCGGCAGCTCGCGCCGCAGCCCCTTCTCCACCAGTGTGTTCAGCAGGTCCATGGCGCCGATCCTGGCCTACCGCACACGTCCCGGCCAAGGAGGAAGCCCACAACACCCACGATTTGAGGTGTGTGCATGGCCACACCCGATACCCGGGCCCGCCCGGCTAGGGTCTGTCCGCTGCCTACAAAAGGACCGGACCGCCATGCCGAGGAATCCTTTCGACTGGATCGACGAGGAGTCGCGCCGCCGCGAGCGGGCGGGCCTGGTCCGCACCCTCCGGCCGCGCCCCGCCGACAGTGCCCTCCTCGACCTGGCGAGCAACGACTATCTCGGCCTCACCCGCCGCGCCGAGGTCACGGAAGGCGCCGTACGGGCCGCCCGCCGGTGGGGCGCCGGGGCGACCGGTTCCCGGCTCGTCACCGGCAGCACCGAACTGCACGCCGAACTGGAGCGTGAACTCGCCGACTTCTGCGGCTTCGAGGCCGCCCTCGTCCTGTCCTCCGGCTACGCGGCGAACCTCGCCGCGGTCACCGCGCTCAGCGGCCGTGACGCCCTCGTCGTCTCCGACGCGGGCAACCACGCCTCCATCGTGGACGGCTGCCGGCTCTCCCGTGCGGAGACGGCGGTCGTCCCGCACACCGACGTCGAGGCCGTACGCAAGACGCTCGAGGCCCACCCGGGCCGGCGCGCCCTCGCGGTCACCGACTCGGTCTTCTCCGTCGACGGCGACGCCGCACCCCTGCGGGGCCTCGCCGACGTCTGCCGTGAGCACGGCGCCGGGCTCCTCGTCGACGACGCCCACGGGCTCGGCGTCCTCGGTGCCGGCGGCCGCGGCGCCCTGGACGCCGCCGGGCTCGCGGGCGAGGCCGGGACCGTCGCCACGCTGACGCTCTCCAAGTCGCTGGGCAGCCAGGGCGGTGCGGTCCTCGGACCCGCCCGCGTCATCGACCACCTGATCAACACCGCGCGCACCTTCATCTTCGACACCGGCCTCGCCCCGGCGGCGGCCGGGGCGGCACTCGCGGGTGTGCGGGTGCTGCGCGACGAACCCGGGCTCGCCGGACGGGCGCGCGAGGTCGCCGCGACGCTGCACCGCGGGTTGACCGACGCCGGGCTGACCTCGGCCCGCCCGGACGCGGCGGTCGTCTCCGTGCAGGCCCCCTCCCCGGACGCGGCGCTGCGCTGGGCGGCGGACTGCCGGGCCGCCGGACTCGTCGTCGGCTGCTTCCGGCCCCCGTCCGTACCCGACGGGATCTCCAGGATCCGGCTGACAGCCAGGGCGGATCTCACCGACCGGCAGATCGGCACGGCGCTCTCCACGATCATCCGGACCGCACCGGGCAGTTGAGCCGCCAGGCCGCGGGCGGTGGCCGTAAAAACGGTCTGTCGTAGCAGAGTTCACCGCATCGAGCGACAGAAATGTACGTATCTCGGTGGATCGGCGCCCCTCACGGACGATAAGTGGCACTCTGACGCAGAAGCGTAATCCGTGGCCGTTCCCGCGTTTCATCCGCTACGAGTCGGAGCCCGGCCGCGGTGGGAAAGGGACAGCGCCGCCATGGCAGACCACCAAGAAGCATCCGCCACTCTGCCGAGCGATCCGGCGTCGGTTTCCGCCGCCCGGAGATATGTCACGGACGTCCTGTGCGAATGGGGACTGGAGCCGGACGCCGAGACCGTCGACACCGTCAAGCTGATCGTCTCCGAGCTCGCCACCAACTCCGTACAGCACACGTTCGGCCAGTCCCCGACGTTCACGGTGGATCTGCGCCTCGAGCGCGACGAGCAGTTGTGCATCGGCGTCACCGACAGCCATCCGCGCTGGCCTCAGCGGCTGCCCGCCGCCGTCCGGCAGGACAACGGGCGCGGCATGGTCATCATCCGTACGCTCACCGCGGAGTACGGCGGCCGGCTGACCGTCACGCCCACGGAGGAGGGCGGAAAGACCGTCTGGATCGCACTGCCCTGGTCGGTCCCCGTGCAGAGCTGACCGCTCCGCCCGCCCGGAACCCGAGCTCCTGGCTCGAAGAGCCCCTGCCTCACAGCCCCCGGCTCACAGAGTCCCTGCCTCGTGGACGGACCGGGTCCTGCTGCCCGCCCTTGCGAACGCGCCCCGCATCAGCGCCCGCAGCGACCGCACGGCCGGACCCGACTCCTCGCCCCGGTGGGCCACCGAGATCGTCCTGCGGAAGGCCGCAGGTTCCAACTGCCGTACCCGCAAAGGTGTCGGGGCCATCGAGGCGACCATCTCCGGCACGACGGCCACCCCCAGTCCCGCGCTGACGAGCGCGCACACCAGGGCGTACCCCGGTGACTCGCAGACCACGGCCGGTGTGGCGCCGGCGCTCGCGAGTGCGCGTTCCACCCCCTTGCGCGGCGGATGCGACGGCGCGCTGCTGATCAGCGGCTGGCCCGCCAGCTCGCCCACGGGCAGCCGGCCGGAACCGCCCGCGAGTACATGCCCCGGAGCGGTCACGAGCACCAACTCCTCCACCAGGAGGGGTTCCACCACCACTCCCTGCGGCGTGGCGGCCGGCTCGGCCGGTTCATAGGCATGGGTCAGTGCCACATCGACCTCGCCCGTGGCCACGGCCGTGACCCCGCCGGGCGGCTTGTACTCCGCGACGGTGAGTTCCACGTCCGGATGCGCGCGGCGGAAGGCGCTCAGCACGGGTGGCAGCAGATGGATCCCGACCGTCGTGAACGTGCCGACCCGAAGGCGGCCGCCGGCCAGGCCGGTGAGCCCCGCCAGCTCATGGCGCGCCCGGTCCATCTCGTCCAGCACCCGGCGGGCGCGTTCCGCGAGCAGCTCGCCGGCCGCCGTCAGCCGTGCGCCGCGGTGCGAGCGCACGAGGAGAACGGCCCCGGCCTCGCGCTCCAGCTTGGCGATCTGCTGCGAGAGCGCCGGCGCCGTGTATCCGAGCCGGGCGGCGGCCCGGGTGATGGAACCGGCGTCCGCCACGGCGACGAGAGCCGCCAGCCGGATCGGGTCGTACATGCCACCCCTTAAGCGTTGCTTCAGGCCTCCCCGCAGAAAGTCCAAGTACACGTTAAGGCCCGGGCGCCTCCACGCTGGTACGCATGGACGGACAGCTGATCGCCTTCATCGGGGTCGCCGCGGGCATGGTCGCCATGCCCGGCGCCGACTTCACCGTCGTCGTACGCAACGCGGTCGCCTCACGCCGCGCCGGTGTCGCTTGCGCGGTGGGAGTGGCCGGCGGGCTGCTCGTCCACACGGCGCTGGCCGTGGCGGGGCTCGCCGCCGCTCTCGCCACGGTGCCCGTCCTCTACCGGACCCTGCAGACAGCGGGCGGTGCCTATGTGCTGTATCTCGGGGTCCGGTCGCTGCACGCCGCACTGCGCCCGCAGCCTGACCCGGCGGATCCGCGGAACGCGGCCCCGCACGGCGTCGGACGCGGACTGCGGCAGGGCTTCCTCACCAACGTCCTCAACCCGAAGGCGCCGGTGCTCTTCCTGAGTCTGCTCCCGCAGTTCGTTCCCGACGGCGCGGCCGTACTGCCGCGCACGCTGCTGCTCGCCGGCACGGTCGTGCTGCTGGCGCTGCTGTGGTTCCCGGCGGTGGCGCTGCTGGTCGACCGGCTCGGCCGGTGGCTGCGCCGGCCGCGGACCGCCCGCGCCGTCGAAGGCGTCTCGGGAGGCGCGCTGACCACGCTCGGCGCGGCCCTGCTGATCCGCTCGACGGCGCACTGACATCCGTCCAGGACCCCGGCGGGACCTGGCGGTACGTCAGCGCACGCGGCCGTACTTGACGCTCTTCGTCCAGATCTTGACCAGCCGGACCACGTCACCCGTCTTGGGCGAGTGCCAGATCTTCCCGTTCCCGGCGTAGAGCCCCACGTGGTAGACGACACCGCCGGCATGGAAGAACACCAGGTCACCGCGTTGCCGATGGGAAGCGGAGATGTGGCGGGTCCGGTTGTACTGCTGCTGGGCGGTGCGGGGCAGCTTCTTGCCCGCCTTCTTGTACGAATAGAGCGTCAGCCCCGAACAGTCGAAGCGGGACGGACCCGTGGCGCCGTACCGGTACGGCGAGCCCTTCTTCGAGGCGGCCACCTTGAGCGCCTTGCTCGCGTGGCTGCTGATCGCATGCGCTTCAGCAGCGCTGCCAGGGGTCAGAAGTGTGCCGCCGACGGCGGCGATCGTGAGTGCCGATACGGCGCCCGCCCGTGAGAACAGGTGCGGGAGATGCATCTGCGCGGTCATGCGCAACCCTTCGTCAGCCGCCTGTGAAGGGTGACCTGTCGGGTTCGGACGGCGAAGACGCCCGGCCGCCGCGGCGGCTTCACCCCAAGGCGTGGCCGGGATCGCCGGTCACGCCGTACTGCTGGGTCCTCCACTCCTGCCGATGCAATTCCGTCGACCAGACATCCGGCGCGGCGGCAGGATTCAGCGTCCGCCCGGACCGCCCCGTCGAGGTGGCGGGGGCTTGTCGTCCCACGGATCGTTACCCACCGATGTCCGATTTCCGAGCTGAAACGGCTTTTGTGAAGCTGATCACGACTGGACCTTTCGGGTGGGCAGGCCTGTCGGACCCCTTTTTCCTCGCTCCCGTCCCGTCCCGTACCAGCAGTTGAAGCGCCCGATTGCGCCAGATCGGTGGTCCCGCCGACGCAAGTCCGGGGCAGTGCGACAACTTGGGCCGAACTCCACCGAACGGGGTACGGGAGCCGCCGCGCCGTGTCGGCGGGCGGCACCGGAACGTCCGTCAACTCGTGGAAAGCGGCGGCATGGTCAGCCGATCGGTCCTGCGCTCGCCGTCGAGGACGCGCAGTGCCTCCGTCAGTGTGTGCGTGTACACCTCGCTCTCGCCCCGGATGTGCATGAGCGTCAGGGCGTCCTTGAGGGCGGCGGCTCGCCCGACGAGCGCCTGCGCGGCGCGCAGGGCTCCGTAGGTGTGGGTGGTGCGGGCGGGGTTGATCCTGCCGAGCAGGTCGACGACTTCGAGGTAGGTGTCGACGAACTCGGCCTCGGCGCGGGTCAGTGCCGGCAGCGGCGGCAGTTCGGGCGGCAGCATCCCGCGCTCACCTCCCCGTGCGTGGCACGGCCGAGAGCTTGCGGCTCGTGACGACATGGTCGATCAGGCCGTACTCCTGCGCCGCGGCGGCGTCGAAGATCTTGTCCCGCTCCAGGTCGCCCGCGATGCGGTCCGGGTCGTTGCCGGTGTGGCGCACCAGCATCGAGGCGAGTTGCTCGCGCAGTCGCAACAACTCGGCGGCGTGGATCTCCAGATCGGACGGCTGCCCGCGCAACGGCTCCTCGTACGCGGGCTGCTGCATCACGATCCGCGCGCCGGGCAGGGCCATGCGCTTGCCGGGAGCGCCCGCGGCGAGCAGGGCGACCGCCGTCGAGGCGGCCTGGCCGAGGCAGGTGGTCGCCACGTCGCACATGACGACCTGCATCGTGTCGTAGATGGCGGACATGGCGCTCAGCGACCCGCCCGGGGAGTTGATGTACAGACAGATGTCCTGGTCGGGAGCCTCGTACTCGAGGTGCAGGAGTTGCGCGATGACGTCGTTCGCCGCCGTGTCGTCGACGGCGGTCCCCAGGAAGACGATCCGCTCGGCCATCAGCTTCGAGTACGGATCGAGCGTGCGGGTCCCGAAGGACGTGCGCTCCGTGAACTCCGGCAGGACGTAGCGGGCGGACGGACGGTTCATGGCACACCTCTCGTCGTCACGGCGGTGGAGCTGCCTCCAGGCCATGTAAAGAATGTACAGGATGTACAGACCGTTAGAATGGGAGCATGGCCTACGAAATTCCGGTGACGCAAGCTCGCGCCGAGCTCGCCGATCTGATCAACCGTGTCGTCTACGGCGGCGAGCGAGTGGTGGTGACCCGGCACGGGAAGCCGCTCGTCGCGCTGGTCTCCGCGGCGGACCTGGAACGGCTGGAGCGGCAGTCGGAGGCGCCGGAGGCGGCGGAGGAGCAGATCATCAGCTCCGTGTCGTCCTTCGGGACGGCGTCCTCCGCCTCCCCGGACCGAGGACGCTTCGGACTGGCGGCCGAGCACCGCCCTCCGAAGGACCGCCCTTAGCGGCCGGCCGGGACGCCCGGCCGCCGGCCCGCTCCGAGGACGGTCCGATCACGTACGCCCGAAGACCGGTCCGGCGCTCCGGTGTGCCGGGACGTGCGAAGGCCGCGCGCCCCCGTCCGCTACGGCGGGGACACGCGGCCGGTCGTGCGACCGGTACGCCGGCTCAGGCGACCGGTACGGGGGCGGGCCGCTCCGCTTCCGCGAGGGCCGCGGCCCGGCGCCTGCCGCCCACGAACACGGCGGCCAGGCCCAGCGCCGCCCACACCGACAGCGTCACGAGCGGCGCCGCGGCGCCGCGCCCGTCGAAGTACGCGACCGAGCGCAGCAGTGTCGCCCCGGCGCCCGGGGGGAGCCACTGGCCGATCGCGCCCACGGGCTCCGGAAGCAGCTCCGGCGCGGAAGCGGCGCCGGAGAACGGATTGCCGAGCAGCACCATCAGCAGCGCGCCGAGGCCGATGCCCGGCGTTCCCAGCAGCGCCGCGAACCCGGCCACGGTCGCGCCGGGGGCGGCGACCGTCAGGCTCAGCGCGGCCGCCTCTGCCCACCAGTCGCCCTGCAGCACACCGAGCCAGCTGTGGCTGATCGCCGTGGCGGTGAGCCCCACCAGCGCGGAGGCGCCGAAGAGCGTGGCGGCGGCCCGCGTTCCGCGCAGTCCGGACATCGTCACCAGTGCTCCCGCGGCGACCCCCGCGAGGGCCAGTGGCAGGGCGCTCGCCGCCAGCGCTGTGCCCCGCGGGTCCCCGGACGGGAGTGGGGCCACGTCCGTCACCCGCACCTGGGTGCCGGCGGGGGCCTGAGCGGTGACGGCCTCGAGGAGCTGGGCGACGACGGGGCCGGCTCCGGAAGCGGTCAGCAGGCTCGTGCCCTTCGGTCCGGCGACGACGGCGCCGTATACGACCCGGTCCTCGACCGCGGCCCTGGCCGAGGCCTCGTCGTCGTAGCGGTGGACGTCGAAAGCGCCTTCGCGCCGCTCGAATCCCCGCTCCAGCTGGGTGACCGCCGCCGCGGGCCCCGCGACGCCGACGGGCAGGTCGCGCGGGGCGGTCCTGGCGGCCGGCCAGGCGAAGGCCCACAGGGCCAGCGCCACCACGACCGGGACCAGGACCATCACCGCGATCATGCGGCGGGCCGGCACAGCGGACATGAGGAACTCCTTATAGAGAAGGATCGTTCGTTTTATCTCTTGGTCACTGTCCCGCCGCGTCCGCTCCTTGTCAAGAAGGAATGTTCGTTTTACTTTTGGTGCCATGGCACGCGTATCCCAGCAGCACCTCGACGCCCGCCGCCGCCAGATCCTGGACGGCGCCGCCCGCTGCGTCTCCCGCAACGGCTTCCACGCCACATCGATGCAGGACATCCTGAGCGAGTGCGGCCTGTCGGCCGGTGCCGTGTACCGCTACTTCCGCGGTAAGGACGAGTTGATCGCCGCCATCGCCGACGAGGCGTTCAGCAGCATCCGCGACGCGTTCCAGGAGGCCGCGGCGACCACGCCGCCGCCCACACCCGATGTGCTCCTCGGGCGGGTGCTGCGCCGCATGCTCGTCGAGAAGGTGCCCGGCGGCGACCGTCAGGCCTTCGCCCGGCTGGTCGTCCAGACGTGGACCGAGACCCTGCGCGACGAGCGCCTCGCCGCGATCCTCGCCACCGGTTACAACGGCATGCGCCAGGCGTGGGCCGAGCTCGTGCACGCCTATCGGGCGAACGGGCAGATGGAGGCGGACGTCGACGCCGACCATGTGGCGCGGACGCTGATCGCCACCGCCCAGGGGTTCATCGCGCAGCAGGCGCTGTTCGGCGACGTGCGTGTCGAGGTCCTCGAGGACGGCCTCCGGGCTTTGATGTCCATGCGGGATCCCAAGATCAGTTAACGCGCCGGAAAAATCCGCGTCCTAACGTTCAACCTCTGGTCGTGAGATGCCCGCGTACAGGTCAACACGGTGTCGCGGCGCGTTACGGTCCTCACGCCCAGGGAGCTTCCGGGCAGGACGACAGTGAGGTGGACGCGTGCAACTCTCCCCGCACGAGCAGGAACGGCTTCTCATCCATGTGGCCGCCGACGTGGCGGAGAAGCGCAGGGCACGCGGGGTGAAGCTCAACCACCCCGAATCCGTCGCCCTCATCACCTCGCACATCCTCGAGGGGGCCCGCGACGGCCGCACCGTCGCGGAGCTCATGGCGTCCGGGCGCAAGGTGCTCACCCGTGACGACGTCATGGACGGCATCCCCGAGATGATCCACGACGTCCAGGTGGAGGCCACCTTCCCCGACGGGACCAAGCTCGTCACCGTCCACGACCCGATCGTCTGAGGGCGGCAGCGATGATTCCCGGAGAGATCCTGCACGGCGACGGCCCGATCCTCCTCAACCAGGGCCGTGAGGTCAGCCGCCTCACCGTCGTCAACGCCGCGGACCGCCCCGTCCAGGTCGGCTCCCACTACCACTTCGCCGAGGCCAACCCCGGCCTCGAGTTCGACCGCGCCGCCGCACGCGGCAAGCGGCTCGACGTCGCCGCCGGCACCGCGGTGCGCTTCGAGCCCGGAATCCCGGTCGACGTCGAACTCGTGCCGATCACCGGCCGCCGGATCGTCGCCGGGCTGCGCGGGGAGACCGGAGGACCTCTCGATGGCTGAACTCCACCGCGCCGTGTACGCCGACCTGTTCGGCCCCACCACCGGCGACCGTGTCCGGCTCGCCGACACCGACCTGCTCGTCGAGATCGAGGACGACCGCTGCGGCGGCCCGGGCCGTGCCGGTGACGAGGCGGTGTTCGGCGGCGGCAAGGTCATCCGCGAGTCCATGGGGCAGGCCCGTACGACACGCGCCGACGGCGCGCCCGACACCGTGATCACCGGAGCGGTCGTTCTCGACCACTGGGGCGTCGTCAAGGCCGACATCGGGATCCGGGACGGCCGGATCACCGGCGTGGGCAAGGCCGGCAACCCCGACACCATGGACGGCGTCCACCCAGACCTCGTCATCGGTCCGGAGACGGAGATCATCGCGGGCAACGGGAAGATCGTCACCGCCGGAGCCATCGACGCGCATGTCCACTTCATCTCGCCGACCGTCGTCGAGCAGGCGCTCGCCACCGGCGTGACCACCCTCGTCGGCGGCGGCACCGGGCCTGCGGAGGGGACCAAGGCCACCACGGTCACACCAGGCCCCTGGCACCTCGGCCGGATGTTCGAGGCGCTGGAAGCCTTCCCGGTCAACATCGGCCTGCTCGGCAAGGGCAACACCGTCTCCCGCGACGCCATGTACTCCCAGCTGCGCGGCGGCGCGCTCGGATTCAAGATCCATGAGGACTGGGGCGCGACCCCGTCGGTCATCGACGCGTGCCTGCGCGTCTGCGACGAGACCGGCGTGCAACTCGCCCTCCACACGGACACGTTGAACGAGGCCGGGTTCGTCGGCGACACCCTCGCCGCCATCGCGGGCCGCACCGTCCACGCGTACCACACGGAGGGCGCGGGCGGCGGGCACGCGCCGGACATCATCACCGTCGTCTCCGAGCCCCATGTGCTGCCCAGCTCGACCAACCCGACCCGGCCGCACAGCGTCAACACCATCGACGAGCACCTCGACATGCTGATGGTCTGCCACCATCTCAACCCCGCCGTTCCGGAGGACCTGGCCTTCGCCGAGTCCCGGATCCGGCCGTCCACCATTGCGGCAGAGGACATCCTGCACGACCTCGGAGCGATCTCGATCATCTCCTCCGACTCGCAGGCGATGGGGCGCATCGGGGAAGTGGTGATGCGTACGTGGCAGACCGCGCACGTCATGAAAGGGCGCCGCGGCGCGCTCCCCGGCGACGGTCGCGCGGACAACCACCGAGCACGTCGCTATGTCGCCAAATACACGATCAACCCCGCGGTCGCCCAAGGCCTCGACGGGGAGATCGGCTCGGTCGAGACCGGCAAACTGGCCGACCTCGTGCTGTGGGACCCGGCCTTCTTCGGGGTCAAGCCGCAACTGGTGATCAAGGGCGGCCAGATCGCGTACGCGCAGATGGGAGACGCCAACGCCTCGATCCCGACGCCGCAACCGGTGATGCCACGACCGATGTTCGGAGCGATCGGGCGCGCGGCGGCCAGGGGATCCCTCAACTTCGTCGCACAGGCGGCGATCGAGGACGACCTGCCCGAACGACTCGGCCTGGCCAAGAAGTTCGTACCGATCAGGAGCACCCGGCGGGTGACGAAGGCGGACATGCGCGAGAACGACGCCCTGCCCCGGGTGGAGGTCGACGCCGACACCTTCACGGTGACGATCGACGGGGAAGCGGTCGAGCCGGCCCCGGCCGCGGAACTGCCCATGGCACAGCGATACTTCCTGTTCTGATGCGCCCCTTCGACACCGATACGGACATCGGCCACGGCGAGCCGGCCGGCGGCACCCGCCAGGCGGAGCCCGCCCCCGGTGACCGCCACCAGGCGGACGCCGGCGCTGCCCCGGAGGCACCCGCCGCCGTCCGTGCCGCGCTGCTCGTGCTCTGTGACGGGCGGTTCCCCGCAGGAGGGCACGCGCACTCCGGCGGGGTCGAGGCGGCGGTGAAGGTGGGACGCGTCCGTGACGCCGACGACCTCGCCGCGTTCTGCCGGGGGCGGCTGCACACCACAGGGCTCACCGCCGCGGGGCTCGCCGCCGCGGCGGCGCTCGGCCACGACCCCGTCGCGCTCGACGCGGCGGCGGACGCCCGCACGCCGTCGCCCGCACTGCGCGCCACCTCACGCAAACTCGGCCGCCAGCTGATGCGCGCCGCGCGGGCCGCGTGGCCGGCCCCCGGACTCGACGCGCTGGCCTCGGCCTTCCCGCGCGGCGCGCACCAGCCCGTGGTCCTCGGCACCGCCGCCCGCGCGGCGGGCCTCGGACCCGAGGACGCCGCCCACTGCGCCGCGTACGAGGCGGTCGGCGGTGCCGCGACCGCCGCCGTCAGGCTGCTGTCCCTCGACCCGTTCCGCGCGACCGCCGTCCTCGCCCGTCTCGCCCCCGAGATGGACGAGGTCGCCGCCCGCGCCGCCGGCCTGGCCCGCCGGGGCGTCGACGACCTGCCCGCCGCCTCCGCGCCACTGCTCGACATCTGGGCGGAGCAGCACGCGGCCTGGCCCGTCCGTCTCTTCGCCTCCTGACCCCCTCCCGCCTTCCGGATTCCCGCACGCACCAAGGAGCCGCAGTCATGCACATCGGCCACCAGCACGAGTCGCCGGCCGCCGTCGGCGCGGAGGTCGCCCGCCCCGACGGCAGCCGCCGGGCGCTGCGGATCGGCCTCGGCGGACCCGTCGGCTCCGGGAAGACCGCCACGGTCGCCGCCCTGTGCACCGCGCTCCGCGACAGACTGTCCATCGCGGTCGTCACCAACGACATCTACACCCGTGAGGACGCCGAGTTCCTGCTCCGCAACGCGGTGCTGCCCCCGGAGCGCATCCAGGCCGTGGAGACCGGAGCCTGCCCCCACACGGCGATCCGCGACGACATCTCCGCCAACCTGGAGGCCGTGGAGGACCTCGAGGACAGCGTCGGCCCCCTCGACCTGATCCTCGTCGAATCGGGCGGCGACAACCTCACCGCCACGTTCTCCAAGGGCCTCGTCGACGCCCAGGTCTTCGTCATCGACGTCGCAGGCGGCGACGACATCCCGCGCAAGGGCGGCCCGGGCGTGACCACGGCCGACCTCCTCGTCGTCAACAAGACCGACCTCGCCCCGTACGTCGGCTCCGACCTCGGTCGTATGGCGCGCGACGCCGAGGAGCAGCGCGGCGAACTTCCCGTCGTCTTCACCTCGCTGCGTGAGACGGACGGCATCGCGCCGGTCGCCGACTGGGTGCGCGCGCAGCTCGCGGCGTGGACCGGATGACTCCCTGATGAGCGTCCACGCGACGGCCCGCATCGTCGCCGACCGCACGGGTCTGCCCGTCCTCACGAGCGACGGACCGCTGGCGCTGCGCCGCACCCGCTCCACCGGCCCGCGTCTGCGGGTCACCCTCGTCGGCGCCATGAGCGCACCCCTCGGCGGCGACCGGCTCGCCGTCGGGGCCGAGGTGCGCGACGGCGCCCGCCTCACCGTCGACTCGGCCGCCGCGACCATCGCCCTCCCCGGCGCCGACCGGCGGCACGCCCGGTACGACACCACGCTGGAGGTCCAGGACGACGCCGAACTCCACTGGCTGCCGCAGCAGTTGATCTCCGCGCACGGGAGTGATCTGCGGATGCGCACCCGCGTCCGGCTCGCCGCCACGGCGCGGCTGGTGCTGCGGGAGGAACAGATCCTCGGCCGGTACGGCGAGCAGCCGGGCACCCTCACCACCCGGCTCACGGTCCACCGCGCCGGCCGCCCCCTGCTGGACACCGGATTCTCCTGCGGCCCAGGCGCTCCGGGCGGCTGGGACGGGCCCGCCGTGCTGGCCGGCCACCGCGCCGCCGGCCAACTCCTCGTCGTCGACCCGGCGTACGAGGACGCGCCGCCGGAGCCGGTGTCCCTGGGCCCCACCGCGGCGCTCACCCCGCTCGCCGGACCGGCCGCACTGGTCACCGCGCTCGCGGTGGACGCCCTCGCTCTGCGGCGCGTGCTCGACGGCGCTCTGCGGCACTTGCTCGGCGGCCCGTGACAACAGGCTGTGACGCGGCCCGTGACCCGGCCCGTGACGCGGGCCCTCGCGGCCTGGTCAGCCGGCCCGGTGCTCCGCCAGCCAGGCGTCCTCCGCCGCGTAGTCGAACAAGGCGTCCTTCCCGTAGTTCGCGGCCATCTTGGGGAACGCCTCGGTCCACTCCTTGCCGTGCAGGCGGGCAGCGAGCCACTCCACGGTCGCCGGCAGGGACCGGGCGTACCCGGTCACCGCGCGGTAGCCCAACTCGTCCTCCGCGGCGCTCATGTCGTACACGACCGGATGCGCACCGGACCACGGTGTCTCGCCCACCGACGGCGACGGCGGCGGCCCGTCGACGAGGACGGTCTCGGTCCGCCGGCCGAGCACCGCGTCGATCGCGTCGCCGATCTCGGCCACGGTGGGCGCCTCCGGGTCACCCGCGTTCAGCACCCGCGAAGCGGGCCGGCGGGCCGACAGCCGGACCAGTTCCGCCACATTGGACACATGGACGGGATGGAACCTGCTGAGGCCGCCGTACGCCAGCACGCGCACCTGGCGGCCGTCCAGCGCCCGCTTGACGAAGTACAGCTCACGCGGGGTGCGGCAGTGCGGCCCGTGGACGGCGCCCGCCCGCAGCAGCGTCACGGGCAGCTCGTCACCGGCGGCCAGCAACTCCCGCTCCAGGGCCACCTTCCGGGTGCCGTACGTCGACTCCCCGGCGGTGACGGTGGTCTGGGCCTCCGGAATCGGCACCGGGTGACGCGGGAACCCGTCGGGCCTGCCCTGGGTGTCGAAACTGCGACCACGGTCGTCCTGGTAGACCGCGCCGCTCGAGATGACCACGGCGGACCCGATCCGGTCCGACATCGACCTCAGTTGCCGGGCGTGCCCACGGCCGAAGGCGACCATGTCGACGAGGACGTCACAGCCCTCTCCGACGGCCTCGGCGAGGGCCGCGTCGTCCTCCCGGTCCACCCGTACCGCCCGCACCGTGTCGGGCCACGCCTCGTCCACGACACCGCCCCTGGAGGCCGCCCGGACCTCCCATCCGTCCTCGACCAGGGCGGCCACCGCCGCCCGTCCCATCTGTCCTGAAGCGCCCAGCACGAACGCGATTCCTCTGCTCATGACAGGCACGCTAGGGGCGGAGGCGGCGGTCAGCCGCGAAATTAGCGGAGCGCAGATCCGCGGTTCGCGGTCACGGTCGGCGAGGGTCGGCATCCAGGGTGCGCGGCCGGGTCAGCGGCCGACGGTGGGCGGCCGACCGTGCGCGGCCGGGGTGCAGCGGCCCACGACGGCGCGATCCGCGATCCGCGGGAACGGCTCAGGAGCGGCGGCGGGGAAGCCTCTTCGGCTTGCCGCCGCGCTGCTCCTGTTCCTGCTGTTCCTGCTGTTCGGCCTTGACCTCGGCGGCGTAGCGGTCGACGTACTCCTGTCCGGAGAGCTCGAGGATCGCGTACATGATCTCGTCGGTGACCGCGCGGATCGCCGCCTTCTCGTTCTCCATGCCGGCGTACCGCGAGAAGTCCAGCGCTTCGCCGAACCGGACCGTGACCCGCTTGACCTTCGGGATCACCTGGCCGGGCGGCTGGATCTCGAACGTCCCCACCATCGCGCAAGGCACCACGGGCACCCCGGCCTTGAGTGCCATGACGGCGACACCGACCTTGCCCTTGTAGAGCCGGCCGTCGTGCGAGCGCGTGCCCTCGGGGTAGATGCCGAGCAACTCGCCCTTGTTCAGCACCCCGAGCCCTTCCCGGATGGCGGCCTGCCCGGCCTCCTTGCCGGACCGGTCGACCGGGATCTGTCCGGCGCTGCGGAAGAAGGCGGCGGTCAGCCGCCCCTTGAGGCCGGGCCCGGTGAAGTACTCGGCCTTGGCGAGGAACGTGATGCGCCGTTTGATGATCGCAGGCATCAGAAAGTGGTCGGAGAACGACAGATGATTGCCCGCGACGATGGCCGCGCCCTCGGCGGGGATGTGCTCCAGCCCTTCGATCCGTGGCCGGAAGAGCAACCGCAGCAGCGGCCCGATGAGCACGTATTTCAGCACGTAATAGAACACGGCGTCTCTCCCAACTCTCCCCGGATCGGCCCTGAGGCCGTGTTCTGCCAGGTCACAGCCCGCACTCGCGGCCTCAGTCGCACAGGGGGCGAGGTCGACCGTGATGGGGTCCGATCGGACTCATTCCGACTCCTTGCTCCCGTGCGTAATGGGGCGTCAGATCGCTGGGCGGCTGATGGAGGGATCGGCCTGCCCCTCTCCGGCGATCGATCGTAGCCCGATACCCCACGTTCCAGGACGGACATGCGTCGCTTCCGGTCGCGTACGGCCACGAGGTGGCCCGCCGGCCGTGCCGGCGACCCGGTGGGGCCGGACCGTGATCCCGGTGCTGTCTGGCACGGCCGGGTCGGGGTACCCGCGCCTTCCGGGCCGGGCGCAGCCGGGTGCGGGCCCGGCGGGCCGGTCCAGAAAGGAGCCGAGCGATGGCAACCCCTGGTGACCTGCCCGCACCGGAGCAGGGCCTTCTCCTCACGCACTTCCTGACCGTGCGCGACGTCGCGCTCTCCCGGCGTTTCTACGCCGAGATCTTCGGCGGCGACATCGTGCTGGAGGAGAACCCGGCGATCGTGAAGGTGGCCAACAGCTGGATCATCATGAATCCGGGAGGCGGCCCCACCCCCGACAAACCCGGCATCACTCTGGTGCCGCCGGAGGAGAACGGGACGGTCTCCGCCTTCCTGAACGTCCGCGTCGCGGACATCGCCTCCTTCTACGCCGACGCCCAGGTCAAGGGCGCCCGCTTCCTCACCCACCCCCTCGACCGCAAGGCCGAGCTGCGCTGCTACCTGCGTGACCCTGACGGCTACCTCATCGAGGTGGGGCAGGCGACCGGCATGCTGAAGGGTGTGTTCGCCGACCGGCCCGACGGCTCACGGGCGTCACCACCCTGACTCGCGTCACTCCCGAGGCGGCGACGCCGGATCGCGGCGCACCGGGTGCTTGCTCATGACGGAGACGCGGTTGAACGCGTTCATGGTGATCGCCACCCAGATCACGGCGGAGATCTCGTCGTCCGACAGGGCGCCCCGCGCCTCGGCGTACGCCGCGTCCTGCGCGCCGAGGTCCGCCGGACGGGTGGTGGCCTCCGACAGGGCGAGCGTCGCCCGCTCCCGGGCACTGAACAGGGCGGTGTCGCGCCAGGCCGCCAGCACGCCCAGCCGCTGTGCGGTCTCGCCGGCGCGCAGGGCCTTTCTCGTGTGCAGGCTGAGGCAGTACGCGCAGGCGTTGATCTGGGAGACCCTGATGTTGATCAGCTCGACGAGGATCCGGTCCAGCCCCGACGCGGCCGCGACGTTCTTGACCGCCTCGGCCGTGGCGGTCAGCGCGCGGTAGGCGTCCGGGCTCTGTCTGTCGATGAAGATCCGTCCGCCGGTCTCCGCTGCTGACGTCTCTGCCACGTGCACTCCTTGGTCGCGCGATCTCTCGCCGGCCGTCCTATCATGATGGATGTTGAAAACGAAACTTTCTAGGGAGACTCGCGGTGAGCAATACGGAAGTGCGCCCTGCCGAGTTGGCCTGTGGAGCCCGGGCGGACAGCGCGTCCCGACCTGACATCGACGTCCTCACCGCGCGGAGCGTCCCGCTCGGCGGCCCACGCGCGATGACGGTACGGCGCACCCTGCCCCAGCGGGCCCGCACGCTCATCGGTGCGTGGTGCTTCGCCGACCACTACGGCCCCGACGACGTCGCCGAGACCGGCGGTATGGACGTCGCTCCCCATCCGCACACCGGTCTCCAGACGGTGAGCTGGCTCTTCACCGGCGAGATCGAGCACCGCGACAGCCTGGGCAGTCACGCCTTCGTACGGCCCGGCGAGCTGAACCTCATGACCGGCGGATACGGGATCAGCCACTCGGAGGTGTCGACGCCCGGGACCACGCGGTTGCACGGTGTCCAGCTCTGGGTGGCGCTGCCCGAGCGGCACCGGGACGCCGAGCGGGACTTCCGGCACCACGTACCGGACCCCGTTCCGCTCGACGGCGGCGAGGCCCGCGTCTTCCTGGGGTCGCTCGCCGGCGTCACGTCCCCGGTGCCCACCTTCACGCCCCTGCTCGGGGCCGAACTGTCCGTGGCACCGGGCGCCACCGTGACCCTCGGCATCGACCCGGACTTCGAGCACGGCGTTCTCGTCGACACCGGCGACGTCCGCATGGAGGGGACGACTCTGCGGCCCACCGAGCTCGGCTACGCCGGCCCTGGCCAGAGCACGCTCACCCTCACCAACGAGGCACCCGGGCCGGCGCGGCTGATGCTGCTGGGCGGGCCGCCGTTCCCCGAGGAGATCGTCATGTGGTGGAACTTCATCGGCCGCACCCACGACGACATCGTCCGGGCTCGCGAGGAGTGGCAGAACGAGTCGGACCGCTTCGGCCGGGTCGAGGGCTACGACGGACACCGCCTCCCGGCCCCCGCACTTCCCAACGCGATCATCTCCCCACGGAAGAACCCCGTCCGCCGGCCGAAGGAAACGCCATGACAGATCAGACCGCCGCGCCCACCGTCCGCCACGTTCCGGCGGAGCACCGCTACGAGATCCAGGTCGACGGTGGCATCGCCGGTTTCACGGCCTACCGTGACCGCGGCGACCAGCGGGTCTTCTACCACACCAAGATCGACGAAGCGTTCTCCGGACAGGGACTGGCCTCCCGGCTCGTGCACGACGCGCTGAACGACGTCCGGGCCGCGCACAAGCGCGTCGTGCCTGTCTGCCCGTACGTCAAGAAGTACCTGGAGAAGCACGACGGGTTCGCGGACATCTCCGACCCCGTGACGCCCGAGGTGCTTCAGTGGCTCGACGGCGAGCTCCACTGACACCGCGTCCGCCGGCAGGGAGCCGCAAGCCGGTTCCCTGCCGCGTCGAAGTTCCCCTCAGCGGCACGTACTTGCGCCGCCCGGGCGCGTAGCGGCCATGCCGCCCCGGCGCGCGGCCGTTTCGTCCCGTAAGAGCGGGGAACGCGTCGTACACGGCACCAGGAGGTGATGGCCATGCCAGGACGCGAAGAGCTTCCGTCCACGCTGGAACGGTCTCCCAAGGACGCTCAGCGCACCTGGATCAAGGCACATGATTCAGCGGTCGAGCAGTACGGCGAAGGGGAGCGGGCGCACCGCGTCGCGTTCAGCGCCCTGAAGCACAAGTACGAGAAGGTCGCCGACCACTGGGAACGCAAGGAGAAGGGGCGCAAGGGCCCCTCGGACCCGCGGGCCGCCACGCCCAGGCAGCAGCCGGCCCCCAGCGGCGAAGGCGTCGACGAACAGGCCTCGAAGCAGCACCTGTACGACCTCGCCAAGCGGCTCGACATCGGCGGCCGCTCCCACATGACGAAGTCCGAGCTGCTCGAGGCGGTCCAGAAGGCGAATCGTTCGAGCACGCGTCGCGCCCGCTCGGGCTGAGCGACGCGCCGGCTGAGCGACGCGCCGCGCACACGGCGACGCCACGTGCCGGAGGCACGGACCGGGGGACCTCGTCACAGGACGAGGTCCCCCGGTCCGGCCGTGTCAGCGGGGCTGCGCCGGGTTCTGCGGGGTGCCGTGCGACGGAGGGTTCACAGGCGGCCCCGCGGTCTGCGGGGAGACCCCCGAACCGCCGGCCGCCCCCGGTGCCTGCTCCGGTGCGATGCCGCCCGGAGCGCCGCCCGACGGCGTGGCGCCGGCGTCCAGTTCCTGCAGCCGGACCTGCATCGCCCGCACGATGGGAAGCCGGTTCGCGTGGGCCTCCTCGTAGGCCAGCACCTGCTGGAGGTCCTCTCGCCCCAGTGTGCGGATGCGCTGCTGAAGGGCCTCCGTCGGCAGATGGTCGTAGTCGGGGAGGGGCAGCGCGTCGTGCCGTGGTGTCTGCGTGTCGGACTTCTTGTCGTCGGCCATCAGGGGCTCCTGCGGGTCGTCGGGTTCTCGGTTCCGTGCGGGCGTTCTCCGGTGCCCGTCGCCGCCCGGCCCGCCGGAACAGCGTGTGACGGCGCCGACGCCGCCCACGCCCCTGGGAAGGTCACGTGGGCCGGCCGAACCCGTCCGCCGGGCTGCCCGGCCAGGACCGTGCGCCGTGACGGGTTCCCGGATGTTCGCCGCCCACACAGACGTGTCGCCCGGCCGCCCGGCCCCCGCAGCACGCCTGTGCTGCCCTGTTTCGCCGATGGGCGCCCGGGCACTCGGCCGGTGGTCCGTCCGATCATGTGCGATCCGACCCCGCACCGAGGAGCCCCCATGAAGGCCGTCGTATGGCACGCCGTCGGCGACATCCGTCTGACCGACGTGCCGGAACCGAAGATCCAGGAACCGTACGACGCGATCGTACGGATCACCACGTCCGCCATCTGCGGCACCGATCTGCACTTCGTCCGCGGAACCATGCCCGGCATGCGGGAGGGCCGGATCCTCGGTCACGAAGCCGTGGGCGTCGTCGAGGAGGTCGGACCCGGCGTACGCAACTTCCGGCCCGGTGACCGGGTGGTCGTGCCCTCGACCGTCGCCTGCGGCACGTGCAGCTACTGCCGCGCCGGCTATTACGCGCAGTGCGACAACGCCCATCCCGGTGGCCCGCAGGCCGGCACCGTGTTCTTCGGCGGGCCGGAGGCGGCCGGTGGGCTGGACGGGCTCCAGGCGGAGTACGGCAGGGTCCCGTACGCGCACGTCGGCCTGGTGCCCTTGCCGGACACCGTCGACGACGCCCAGGCGATCCTGCTGTCCGACATATACCCGACGGCCTGGTTCGGCGCGGAACTCGCCGAGATCAGCGGCGGCGACACCGTCGCCGTCGTGGGCGCCGGGCCCGTGGGCCAGGCGGTCATCGCCTGCGCGCGCTTGCAGGGAGCGGGCCGGATCATCGTCGTGGACGGGCTCGCCGACCGGCTGGAACTCGCCCGGCGCCAGCACGCGGAGACCGTCGACTTCAACGCGGAGGACCCGGTCGAGGCGGTCCGCGACCTCACCGGCGGCATCGGTGTGGACCGGGTGGTCGACGCCGTGGGCGTCGACGCCCAGCGCCCCTCGCACGGTCCCGCCGCCGACGCACTGCGCGAGCAGACGGAGCAGTTCGACCACGAGCGCGACGAGGCGGCGCCCGAGCAGAAGCCCGACGGTGACACCTGGGTGGTGGGGGACGCGCCGTCACTCGCCGCCCGCTGGTCGGTACGGATGGTGGCCAAGGCCGGATCCATCGGCACTGTGGGGGTCTATCCGCCTCAGGTGCAGCACTACCCCTTCGGCGAGGCGTTCATGAAGAACCTGACGTTGAAGATGGGCAACTGCAACCACCGCCGCCACGTGCCCCACCTCGTCTCCAAGGTGGCCTCCGGTCGCTTGGACCCGACGCCGCTGATCACCCACTGGGCGCAGACGCAGGACGCGATCACGGCCTACGAGGCCTTCGACCGCCGCGAGCCGGGCTGGACCAAGGTGGCGCTCAGCGTGGACGAACGGGGAGCCGTGGCCCCTGGCATGGGCGAGTCCGCAGGCACCGGTTCCGCCACCACCGCCGGTACGAACACGGCGACCACGAACGAGTGAGCCGCCGGTCGCGGCGACGAACGACAGAGGGACGAACGAAAGACGGCAGGCGCGCCGCACGGCCGAGGGGCCGTACGGCGCGCGGTTCTCCGGTCCGAGCTACGCCCGCGCCGGCAACCACGTCTCACTCGGGTCACTCGGGCCACGCCTCACTCGGGCTTGAGCGGATCGTGGCCGATGTTCATCAGGCTGTGCCGCCAGTTGGCGTCACCCGCCTTCGGGTCCATCTCGGCATTGCGCTGCGCCCGGACGACGTCACAGACCCTCTGCATGACGCGTGCGTCCTCCGCGGTGAGGTCGGTGCGGCGCTTGCCGAGGATCTCGAGGACCTTGCGGCCCGTGGGCGGGCCGGCCTGATCGGGGAGCTCTTCTGTCTGCTCACCCGCTGCTTCGACGCTCAGCCACTCCTGGAGTTCGCGGGAGGTCATGTTGACCACCGTGTGGAACTCGTCCCACAGCTCGGTGCTGACCTGGTCGGACACTGCCATGACATCCTCCTCGACTCTTCCTGATCGGCCGGGTAGCCGATTTCGCCAGGTGACAAACGCGGGCGTCTCGCCTCGTCCGAAGGTCCGGCAGGGCGGCCGCACGCGAGCAGAGCCGACCCGGGCGATGCCGGCCGGCTCTGCTCCTTCCGTGGCACGGTGGAAGGCCCGTGCGAGCCGTCACCGCTCGTGGCGTTCGCCCTTGGGGCCCCGGCCCCGCTCCGTGCGCGGACCACGGGACCGGTACTCCGGATCCTGCTGGAGAGTGGCGTTGGCGTCCTCGTTGGCCTCCTGGTCGGAGACGCCCTGACTCTCGGCGTCCTTCCTCAGGCGGGCACGCCGCTTGTCGTACTTCTTGCTCCCTGGCTCGGGCATCGCAGTCACCTCCTCATCGCCGAGTACCCCCTGATCAGCAGGTATGCGTCCCCGGCGCGAACGGTGGACGTCCTCCGGCCGGCGTCGCTGAACTCCCTGACGCCCTTCCCGCCGACTGTCGGCGGGCCTCCGCCGCCGCACCCGCGATACGGACGGCCGCATGCCGCCGGCGTCCGCGTGTCGGGGCCCGCCATAGAACTGAATGAGCGACGCCCGTCCACGCAAGCACCAACCCGAGTGGTGAGGACGGCGCATCGCCTTGACGGTTGAGCATGTCGCCGCTGTGGACCGACGAGCCGACGGGATGTCAGCTGACGCAGCCGCGACGAAAGGACCTCGCAATGCGCTCTGCCCGCATTCTCATTGCCTCGGCCACCGCCACGGCCGCTCTCGCCATCGCCGCGCCCGGCGCCTACGCGCTGGCCGCCGTCGACTCGGACAAGGACGACTCGTCCTACAGCAGCGAGCACAGCTGGAAGTCCGACAAGGGCGACAAGCCGCACGGTGGTATGCACACCGGTGGTGGTGCCCTCGCCTCGGTCGGCAGCGACGACTGGGACAAGGACAAGGACAAGTCCGAGGAGAAGGACAAGGACAAGGACTACGACAAGGGCGACAAGCCGCACGGCGGTGTGCACACCGGTGGTGGTGCCCTCGCCTCGGTCGGCAACGACTGGGACAAGGACAAGGACAAGGACTACGACAAGGGCGACAAGCCGCACGGTGGTATGCACACCGGTGGTGGTGCCCTCGCCTCGGTCGGCAACGACTGGGACAAGGACGAGGACAGCGACAAGGACAAGGACAAGGACAAGGACAAGGGCAAGGACTACGACAAGGGCGACAAGCCGCACGGCGGTGTGCACACCGGCGGCGGTGCCCTCGCGAACCTCACCAACGACGAGTGGGACAAGGACAAGGACAAGGACAAGGACAAGTCCGAGGAGAAGGACAAGGGCAAGGACTACGACAAGGGCGACAAGCCGCACGGCGGTGTGCACACCGGTGGTGGCGCCCTCTCCGGCCTCACCAACGACGAGTGGGACAAGTCCGAGGGTGAGTCGGGCAAGTCCGAGAAGGGTGACCACGAGAAGTCCGACAGCTGGAAGGGCGAGAAGCCCAGTGGCGGCATGCACACCGGCGGTGGCGGCCTGGCCTCCTCCGGCAGCGGCATGGCGGCGGGCAGCCTGCTCCTGCTGGGCGGCCTCGGCGCTGGCGCCTACATGCTGCGGCGCCGCAAGGGTGCCGGGGCCACCGCTGCCTGACCGGATCCGCTCGCGGTGACATGTGCGGCCGCTGCCCAGCGGGTCGCCGTGATCGGGCTGGGCCGGTTCGGCAGCTCCCTGGCGCACGAACTGAC
>NZ_JBFAQK010000052.1:0-51155 GCF_040677245.1 Streptomyces kurssanovii | reverse complement strand
TGTTCGCGTACTGGCTGTACCTCTTCGGCTCGCTGATCGCGGTCGCCGGCTTCCTCACCCCGCAGGGTGCGGCCGACTTCGGCTGGTTCGCCTACTCCCCGCTGTCGGACGCGGTCCGTTCGCCGGGTGTCGGCGCCGACATGTGGATCATGGGTCTGGCCTTCTCCGGCTTCGGCACGATCCTCGGCTCGGTCAACTTCATCACCACGATCATCTGCATGCGCGCTCCCGGCATGACGATGTTCCGGATGCCGATCTTCACCTGGAACGTGCTGCTGACCGGTGTGCTGGTCCTGCTCGCCTTCCCGGTCCTCGCGGCGGCGCTGTTCGCCCTGGAGGCGGACCGCAAGTTCGGCGCCCACATCTTCGACGCCTCCAACGGCGGCGCGTTGCTGTGGCAGCACCTCTTCTGGTTCTTCGGCCATCCAGAGGTGTACATCATCGCCCTGCCGTTCTTCGGCATCGTCTCGGAGATCATTCCGGTCTTCTCCCGTAAGCCGATGTTCGGTTACATCGGTCTCATCGGTGCGACGATCGCGATCGCCGGTCTGTCCGTGACGGTGTGGGCCCACCACATGTACGTCACAGGCGGCGTGCTGTTGCCGTTCTTCTCGTTCATGACGTTCCTCATCGCGGTACCGACCGGTGTGAAGTTCTTCAACTGGATCGGCACGATGTGGAAGGGGTCGTTGTCGTTCGAGACACCGATGCTGTGGACCATCGGCTTCCTGGTCACCTTCACCTTCGGTGGCCTGACCGGTGTCATCCTCGCGTCGCCGCCGCTGGACTTCCACGTCTCCGACTCGTACTTCGTCGTCGCGCACTTCCACTACGTCGTCTTCGGCACCGTGGTCTTCGCGATGTTCGCCGGATTCCACTACTGGTGGCCGAAGTTCACGGGCAAGATGCTGGACGAGCGACTCGGCAAGATCACGTTCTGGACGCTGTTCATCGGCTTCCACGGCACGTTCCTGGTGCAGCACTGGCTGGGAGCCGAGGGCATGCCCCGCCGGTACGCGGACTACCTCGCCGCCGACGGCTTCACCGCCCTGAACACGATCTCGACGATCGCGTCGTTCCTGCTGGGCCTGTCGATGCTCCCCTTCATGTACAACGTCTGGAAGACGGCGAAGTACGGCAAGAAGGTCGAGGTCGACGACCCGTGGGGCTACGGCCGCTCGCTCGAGTGGGCGACCTCCTGCCCGCCGCCGCGGCACAACTTCCTCACCCTGCCGCGCATCCGCAGTGAATCGCCCGCGTTCGACCTGCACCACCCGGAGATCGCGGCTCTCGACCAGCTCGAGGACGGCGGCCACGGTGCCCCGGTGGCGGCCGTCGGCAAGGAGGAGAGCAAGTGAAGATCCAGGGCAAGATGTTCCTCTGGCTGAGCGTCTTCATCCTGGCCGTCGCCATCCTGTACGGCGTCTGGTCGAAGGAGCCTGCCGGTACCACCGCGCTCTTCCTGGCTTTCGGCCTGAGCGTCATGATCGGCTACTACCTGGCCTTCACGGCCCGGCGGGTGGACGCCATGGCCCAGGACAACAAGGAAGCCGACGTGGCCGACGAGGCCGGCGAGGTGGGGTTCTTCTCCCCGCACAGCTGGCAGCCGCTCGCGCTGGGCATCGGCGGCGCGCTCGCCTTCCTCGGCGTGGCGCTCGGCTGGTGGCTGCTGTACTTCTCCCTGCCGGTGATCCTGGTCGGCCTCTTCGGCTGGGTGTTCGAGTACTACCGCGGTGAGAGCCAGAACCAGTAACAACGCCTGAGACACACGGGACGAGCCCGGGTCACCTCACTCCAGTGAGGTGATCCGGGCTCACTCGTTCGGAGCCATCCCGCGCGCCGCGGCTGACGATCCTTCATAGCGTGTGCTCATGAACCACACGCCTCGTATCCGTGCCGTCAGCTGCATCGCGCTGGTCGTCTCCCTCGGTGTGGTCGCGACCGCCTGCGGCGGACCGGACGGACACCCGCTGTCCGCCGCGCCGTACGACGCGGCGCGGCAGGTGAGCTTCAACGCCGGGTCAGACTCGAAGGTGGACCCCGACAAGCCTCTGGAGGTCACCTCCAAGGGCGACGGCGGCCGGATCACGGACGTCACGGTCATGGACGAAGCGGGCCACTACGTCGCCGGCGAGCTCGCCGCGGACGGCGTCCGCTGGCGCTCCACGGCCCCCCTCGCGGCCGGCGCGAAGTACACCATCCGCGTCTCCACGGAGGACGACGAGGGCGCCCCGGGGCTGCGCACCATGCTCTTCGAGACGGCGCCCGCCAAGAGCTCACTCACCGCCGAGTTCGGCCCCAAGGCCGGCACCTACGGCGTGGGGCAGCCCATCACGGCCAAGCTCAGCCTCGCCGTCGGCGACGGCAAGGGCCGGGCGGTCGTCGAACGCGCCCTGAAGGTCACCTCGAAGCCCGCGGTGGAGGGTTCCTGGCACTGGGTCGACGACAAGACGCTGCACTACCGCCCGAGGGACTACTGGCCCGCCGGGGCCGTCGTGAACGCCACCAGCAACCTCCAGGGCGTCAAGGTCGCCGGCAAGCTCTACGGCGGCCGCTCCAAGCCGCTGAAGATCACCATCGGTGACCGTCTCGAAGCCGTCACCGACGCCGGGTCGCACACCATGACGGTGATGCGCAACGGAGAAGTGATCAAGACCATGCCGGTCACCACCGGCAAGCCCGGCTTCGACACGCGCAACGGCATCAAGGTCGTGCTGGGCAAGGAGTACTTCGTACGGATGCGCAGCACCAGTATCGGCATCGCCGAGGGCAGCTCCGAGTCCTACGACCTGCCCGTCTACTACGCGACCCGGGTGACCTGGAGCGGCGAGTACGTCCACGCGGCGCCCTGGTCGGTCGGTTCACAGGGCTCGGCGAACGTCAGCCACGGCTGCACCGGGATGTCCATGGAGAACGCCGAATGGTTCTACAAGACCGTTCAGGAGGGTGACATCGTCAAGGTCGTCAACAGCTACGGCGACATGATGGACACGTTCGGTAACGGCTTCGGCGACTGGAACCTGTCCTGGGACAAGTGGCTCAAGGGCAGCGCCCTGGTCGCCGGCTCCGACGCGGCGGACGGCAACGTCACCGAGGTCTCCGCCCGCCTGCGTCCCCGGGTCTGACCGGCCGCTCGCGTGGTCAGGCCTCGATGGAGAGCCGGCTGCGCAGCAGGGCCGCCAGTGAGGCGGCGAACTCGACCGGGTCCACCGGCAGCGTCACCGCCGCCTCCGCACGGCTCCAGGTGGCAAGCCAGGCGTCCTGCGGGCGGCCGATCAGCAGCAGCACCGGCGGGCAGTCGAAGACTTCGTCCTTGATCTGCCGGCACACGCCCATACCGCCCGCCGGAACCGTCTCGCCGTCCAGGACGCAGACGTCGATCCCGCCCTCGTCAAGGGCCTTGAGGACCGCGGGCAGGGTCGCGCATTCCACGAACCGCACCGGCGGAACGTCGGGGGCCGGCCTGCGCCCCGCCGCCAGCCTGACCTGCTCGCGGGTGTTGGAGTCGTCGCTGTAGACCAGGACCGTGGCGCTCGACTGCATGGTTCCTCCGCACTCGTTCGATCAGGCTTGTTGCGCCGGATGCTACTCCGTCCCACTGCCTGTCAACACCGGTTCGGACACGCCTTCGATGGGCCGTTCGGCTCCCCCGGAACGCCCCGCGGGGAGTGGGAACACTCCGAACGGCACCCCCCGGAGTGAGGGCGGGATAAGCGACCGACATAATGTCGGTCGTGGCGACAGCAACGACAGTAGAAACCGGGCACGCGCACCCGTCGGTCAATCGACCGAACCTCACCAGCGTCGGAACCATCATCTGGCTGAGTTCCGAGCTGATGTTCTTCGCGGCCCTCTTCGCGATGTACTTCACCCTGCGATCGGTGACGGGTGCCGAGTTCTGGGCAGAGAAAGCCGATGCGCTGAACTTCCCGTTCTCGGCGACCAACACCACGATCCTGGTGCTCTCTTCACTCACCTGCCAGCTCGGCGTGTTCGCCGCGGAGCGGGGCGACGTGAAGAAGCTCCGCACCTGGTTCGTGATCACATTCGTGATGGGTGCCATCTTCATCGGCGGTCAGGTCTTCGAGTACACCGAGCTGGTCAAGCACGAGGGGCTCTCCCTCTCGTCGGACCCGTACGGCTCGGTGTTCTACCTGACCACCGGTTTCCACGGCCTGCACGTGACGGGCGGTCTCATCGCCTTCCTGCTGGTCCTGGGAAGGACCTACGCGGCCAGGAGATTCACCCATGAGCAGGCAACCGCCGCCATCGTCGTGTCCTACTACTGGCACTTCGTCGATGTCGTCTGGATCGGCCTCTTCGCCACGATCTACATGATCAAGTAATCGGCGCGGGCGGTTCGTCCCCGAGCGGACGCCGCCTGAAGCAGACACAGTCCAGAAGCATCGACGCAGAAGATCCTGACACCGGGGTAATCCGTGAAAAAGCTCTCCGCACGACGACGCCATCCGCTGGCGGCGGTCGTCGTCCTACTCCTCGCGCTGGCGGCCACTGGGGGGCTGTACGCCGCGTTCGCACCCGCGGACAAGGCGCAGGCCGACACAACCGCCCAGTCCCTCGCCATCAAGGAGGGGCAGAAGCTCTACACCGTCGGCTGCGCAAGCTGCCACGGAACCGGCGGTCAGGGCACCTCAGACGGCCCGTCCCTGGTCGGTGTCGGCTCCGCCGCCGTCGACTTCCAGGTCGGCACGGGGCGCATGCCCGCCCAGCAGCCCGGCGCTCAGGTGCCGAAGAAGAAGAACATCTACACGCAGGCCGAGATCGACCAGCTCGCGGCCTACGTCGCCTCCCTGGGCGCAGGTCCGATCACGCCGACCGAGAAGCAGTACAGCCCGGAGGGCGCGGACATCGCCAAGGGTGGCGAACTGTTCCGCAACAACTGCGCCCAGTGCCACAACTTCACCGGTGAGGGCGGCGCGCTGACCGAGGGCAAGTACGCCCCGAGTCTGGAAGGGGTCAGCCCCAAGCACCTCTACGAGGCCATGCAGACCGGCCCGCAGAACATGCCCTCCTTCCCCGACACCACGATGCCCGAGCAGCAGAAGCGGGACATCATCGCGTACGTCAAGACCGTGAACGGCGAAGACACGCCGACGCCCGGCGGCTTCGCGCTGGGTGGCCTGGGCCCCGTCAGTGAGGGTCTGTTCGGCTGGATCTTCGGTCTCGGTTCGCTGATCGCTGTTGCCATCTGGGTCGCGGCCCACACCGCTAAGGCCAAGAAGTCATGAGTAGCCAAGACATTCCAGAAGAGAACCTGCCCGCAGAGCAGGGCGCCGCGCACGACGCGGCCCACGGTGGCAGCACCACCGTCGCGGAGCGCCACGACGATCCGTTCGCCGACCCGGGACTGCCGGCCCACAAGCCGCGCATCCAGGACATCGACGAGCGGGCCGCCAAGCGCTCGGAGCGCGCCGTCGCCTTCATGTTCACGCTGTCGATGCTGGCCACGATCGGCTTCATCGCCGCCTTCGTGATCTTCCCGGTCGACAAGATCGTCTACATCTGGCCGTTCGGGCACATCAGCGCGCTGAACTTCTCGCTGGGTGTGACGCTGGGCCTGGCGCTCTTCTGCATCGGCGCGGGCGCCGTCCACTGGGCGCGCACCCTGATGTCCGACGTGGAGGTCGCCGACGACCGGCACGCGATCGAGGCCGAGCCCGAGGTCAAGGCCAAGGTCATGGCCGACTTCGCGGACGGTGCCCGGGAGTCCGCGATCGGACGGCGCAAGCTGATCCGCAACACCATGTTCGGCGCGCTGGCCATGGTGCCGCTCTCCGGTGTGGTCCTGCTGCGCGAGCTCGGCCCGCTGCCCGAGGACAAGCTCCGCAAGACGCTGTGGGCCAAGGGCAAGCAGCTCATCAACATGAACACCAACGAGCCGCTGCGTCCCGAGGACGTATCGGTGGGTTCGCTGACCTTCGTCATGCCCGAGGGCCTGAAGGAGAGCGACCACAACTTCAACACCGAGATCGCCAAGGCGGCCGTGATGATCGTCCGGCTCCAGCCGGAGGACATCAAGGACAAGCGTGAGCTCGAGTGGTCCCACGACGGCATCGTGGCCTACTCGAAGATCTGCACGCACGTCGGTTGCCCGATCAGCCTGTACGAGCAGCAGACGCACCACGTCCTCTGCCCGTGCCACCAGTCCACCTTCGACCTCTCCGACGGCGCCCGCGTCATCTTCGGTCCGGCCGGTCACCCGCTTCCGCAGCTGCGGATCGGTGTGAACGCCGAGGGCAACCTCGAGGCGCTCGGCGACTTCGAAGAGCCCGTCGGTCCTGCCTTCTGGGAGCGCGGATGAGCACTGCAACGGATACGAAGAAGAAGGCGCCCGCCGGCGAGCGGGTGGCCGACTGGGCGGACGGCAGGCTCGGGATCTACTCGTTGGCCAAGGCCAACATGCGCAAGATCTTCCCGGACCACTGGTCCTTCATGCTCGGTGAGATCGCGCTCTACAGCTTCATCATCATCATCCTCACGGGTGTGTACCTGACGCTGTTCTTCCACCCGAGCATGAACGAGATCGAGTACCACGGCTCGTACGTGCCGATGCAGGGCATCCGGATGACCGAGGCGTACGCCTCGACCCTGGACATCAGCTTCGACGTCCGCGGTGGTCTGCTGATCCGGCAGATCCACCACTGGGCCGCGCTGATCTTCCTCGCCGCGATGTTCGTGCACATGATGCGCGTGTTCTTCACGGGCGCGTTCCGCAAGCCGCGTGAGATCAACTGGCTGTTCGGCTTCCTGCTGTTCGTCCTCGGCATGTTCACCGGTTTCACCGGTTACTCGCTCCCGGACGACCTGCTCTCCGGCACCGGTGTCCGCTTCACGCAGGGCGCGATCCTGGCGACGCCGATCGTCGGCACCTACCTGTCGATGTTCCTGTTCGGCGGGGAGTTCCCGGGCCACGACATGGTGGCGCGGTTCTACTCGATCCACATCCTGCTGCTGCCGGGCATCATGCTCGGGCTCGTGGTGGCCCACCTGATCCTGGTCTTCTACCACAAGCACACCCAGTTCGCGGGTCCCGGCCGTACGAACAAGAACGTCGTCGGCATGCCGCTGCTCCCGGTGTACATGGCCAAGGCCGGCGGCTTCTTCTTCCTGGTCTTCGGTGTCATCGCGCTGATCGCGGGCATGTTCACGATCAACCCGGTGTGGGCGCTCGGTCCGTACCGTCCGGACCATGTGTCCACCGGCGCCCAGCCCGACTGGTACATGGGCTTCGCCGAGGGCCTCGTCCGAGTGATGCCCGGCTGGGAGATCAACCTGTGGGGCCACACGCTGGTCCTCGGTGTGTTCGTCCCGCTGGTCCTCTTCGGTGTCGTCCTCGCGGTGCTCGCGGTCTACCCGTTCATCGAGTCGTGGATCACGGGCGACAAGCGCGAGCACCACATCCTGGACCGTCCGCGCAACGCTCCGACGCGGACCGCGCTGGGTGTCGCCTGGGTCACCGGCTACGTGATCATGCTGCTGGGTGGCGGAAACGACATCTTCGCGACGCACTTCCACCTGTCGATCAACGCGATCACCTGGTTCGTGCGCATCACGTACTTCGTCGGACCGGTCCTCGCGTTCATCATCACCAAGCGGATCTGCCTGGGTCTGCAGCGGCGCGACAAGGACAAGGTGCTGCACGGACGCGAGTCCGGCATCATCAAGCGCCTGCCGCACGGTGAGTTCGTCGAGGTGCACGAGCCGCTGGCACAGGGCGACCTGTACAAGCTCACCGCGCACGAGCAGTACAAGCCCGCGGAGATCGGCCCGACCGTCGACGAGAACGGCGTCCGCCGCAAGGTGAAGCTCACGGAGAGGCTGCGCGCCAGGCTCAGCAAGAGCTACTACGGCGAGCACAACCAGATCGACAAGGCCACCGCGGACGAGTACAAGGAGATCACGAGCGGCCACGGCCACCACTGATCGTCCGACGGACACGTCCGGCAGACCCGTCGCCACAGCGAAGGGCCCCGTCCACTCGATGGACGGGGCCCTTCGCCGTGCCCGGGGCTGGATAGGGTGGTATCCACCCCTGTCGGCTTGTGGACCCTGGAGCGGACCATGAACGTTGTGACCCCAGTAGGCGGCGACAGCGTGGCGGCCCACTCCTGGCCGAGCGTGCTGAACGCCCTCCTCGAGAACCGCGACCAGAGCGCGGACGCGACGGCGTGGGCCATGGACCGGATCCTCAGCGGCGAGGCCACCGACGCGCAGATCGCCGGCTTCGCGGTCGCCCTGCGCGCGAAGGGCGAGACGGTGGAGGAGATCACCGGTCTGGTGCGGACGATGTACCGCCACGCCAACCTGATCGAGGTGCCCGGGGGAGGTGTCGACATCGTCGGCACCGGCGGCGACGGCGCCAAGACCGTCAACATCTCCACCATGTCCGCGATCGTCGTCGCCGGTACGGGCGCGAAGGTGGTCAAGCACGGCAACCGCGCCGCCTCCTCCGCGAGCGGCGCCTCCGACGTCCTGGAGAAGCTCGGCGTCAATCTGGAGCTGACCCCGCGGCGGGTGGCCGAGGTCGCGGCCGAGGCCGGCATCACCTTCTGCTTCGCCGTGAAGTTCCACCCGGCGCTGCGGCACGTCGCCATGGCCCGCAAGGAACTGGGCATCCGGACGGTCTTCAACTTCCTCGGCCCGCTCACCAACCCGGCGAAGGTGACCGCGCAGGCGACCGGCGTCGCCGACGCCCGGATGGCGCCGATCATGGCCGGGGTGCTGGCGGAGCGCGGCTCCTCCGCACTGGTCTTCCGCGGTGACGACGGGCTCGACGAACTGACGACCACCTCGACCTCCCATGTCTGGGTGGTGCGGGACGGCGCCGTGCGCGAGGAGACCTTCGATCCGCGGGACATCGGCATCGAGCTGGTCCCGGTCGAGGCGCTGCGGGGCGCGGACGCGTCGTACAACGCCGACGTGGCGCGCCGGTTGCTGGGCGGCGAGACCGGGCCCGTACGGGACGCCGTGCTGCTCAACTCCGCGGCGGCGCTGGCGGCCCTGGAGCCGACCGACGGCACGCTGAACGAGCAGCTGGCGGCCGGTGTGGCACGGGCGGCACGGTCGATCGACTCCGGCGCGGCGAGGGCCGCGCTGGAGCGCTGGGTCGAGGCCAGCAACGCGTAGCACGGCCCGGGGCGCGGTCCGGATGATGGACCGCGCCCTTGCGTCCGCCGCGACGTGTGGCAGGATGCTGGCCAAGGTCATGAGTGACAGCGATTACGGCCCCGGCCCGCTGTCCGGCAACCCTCCGTCCGTGGCGGGGTGCCCCGGGTGAAGACCAGGCCGCAGGCAGCGAGGTCTGTGGCAAGCGCGGACCCCCGCGGCGTCATCGACCGCCGCGTCCCTGGGGTCCTGGTCCTCAAGGGAGCAGTCTCGTGAGCAAGCGAATGCGATAGGGCGTCTCCGCCCCTTCTTCACCACCCTCCGCACGGCGTCGCCGTGTGCCGAGGCGATCCCGTATCCGGGTTCTGAAGCCGATTCGTCTTTCTCCCCCTGCCTTCGGTGGGGGCCCCAGCTGGGAGATACCGCCATGTCCGTGTACCCGAACGCCGCCGAGACCGCTGTCGCCGACGCCGCCGACCCGTCCCTCTGTGCCCCGCTGCCGGTCCTCGGCCGGGACGTCACCGTCCCGCTGGTCACCGGCGGCGAAGTCACCTACGCCGCCCTCGACTACGCGGCGAGCGCCCCGGCGCTGCAGCGGGTGTGGGACGACGTGGCCGCGTACGCCCCGTACTACGGCAGCGTGCACCGGGGCGCCGGGTACCTGTCCCAGCTGTCCACCGACCTGTTCGAGAACAGCCGGGCCGTGGTGCACGAGTTCCTCGGCTGCCGCGACGGCGACGAGGTGGTCTTCACCCGGTCGACGACCGACTCGCTGAACCTGCTGGCCGCCGCGCTGCCCGACGGATGCGAGGTGTTCGTCTTCGAGACCGAGCACCATGCCTCGCTGCTGCCGTGGAGGGACGCCCGGGTGACGTACCTCGACGCGCCCCGCACGCCCGGTCAGGCGGTGCGGACGCTGGAGCACGCGCTCGCCCACCGCGACCCGCACGGCCCGGCGCTGGTCTGTGTGACGGGCGCGTCCAACGTGACCGGTGAGCTGTGGCCGGTGCGCGAACTCGCCGCGGCGGCCCACGCGCACGGCGCCCGTATCGTGCTCGACGCCGCCCAGCTCGCGCCCCACCACCCGCTGTCCGTCCAGGAGCTGGATGTCGACTGGGTGGCCTTCTCCGGGCACAAGCTCTACGCGCCGTTCGGTTCCGGTGTGCTCGCCGGCCGGGCGGACTGGCTGCGCGAGGCCGAGCCGTACCTCGCGGGCGGCGGCGCCTCGCGCACCGTCGCACGCCGTGCCGACGGCGGGGTGGAGGTCGAGTGGCACACCACCGCCGCACGGCACGAGGCCGGCTCGCCCAACGTGATCGGCGTCTACTCGATCGCCGCCGCCTGCAAGTCGCTCACCGAGGCCGGTTTCGACCGGCTGGTCGCCCGCGAGCAGCACCTGATCGCGAAGGTCCGCGAAGGGCTCGCCGAGGTGCCGCAGGTCCGGGTGCTGTCGCTGTTCGGCGACGACGCCCCTCGCGTCGGTGTCCTCTCCTTCGTGGTCGACGGCTGGAACAGCTCGCACTTCGCCGCGGCCCTGTCCGCCGAGTACGGCATCGGCGTCCGTGACGGACTCTTCTGCGCCCACCCGCTGGTGCGCACCCTGCTCGGCAGCGACCCGCAGGACGTCGGCGAGTGCGGCGCCCCGGAGGCCGGGCCGGGGGAGAGGTCGCTCAACGCCATCCGGGTCAGCTTCGGTGCGGGTACCCCCGACGAGCACGTGGAGAGGTTCGTGCGGGCCGTGGGGGAGCTCGTCCGCGACGGCGCGCAGTGGAAGTACCGCACCGAGGACGGGCGTTGCGTGCCCGACCGCGGCTGACTCAGGCCGCGAGCCGGGTGCCCAGCAGCACCATCCGCAGAGCGCGTTCGGCCGCGTCGGCGAGGAACTCGCCGGCCCGGTCCAGCGCTTCCGGCAGCGGAACCGGCGCCGGCACGATCGACCCGTAGGCGTCCACGCCCGCGGCCCTGACCTCGTGCACGCCGTGGCCGAGCGTCCCGGCGAGAGCCAGCACCGGCACCCCGGCGGCCCTGGCACGGTGCGCCACCTCGGCCGGGATCTTCCCCCGCACGGTCTGGCCGTCGAGCGCCCCCTCCGCCGTGATCACCAGGTCGGCGCGGGCCAGCCTGGCGTCCAGGTCGACATGGTCCAGCAGCACGTCGAACCGGGGGAGCAGCCGCGCGCCGAGCGCGGCCAGCCCCGCGCCGAGCCCGCCCGACGCGCCCGTGCCGGGGGCGGTCCGCAGGTCGACGGTGGCCGGCAGGGCGGCGGTGAGGTGGGTGGCCCAGTGTTCCAGCGCGGCCGAGAGCTCCTCGACCTGCGCCGGGCTCGCGCCCTTCTGAGGGCCGAAGACCCTGGCCACGCCGTGCTCGCCGCACAGCACGTTGTAGGGGTTGCAGGCCACCAGGATCTCGGCCGCGGCGGTACGCGGGTCGAGGCCGGCGCCGTCGATGCGCGCGAGACGCGTCAACTCCCTTCCTCCCGGCCTCAGCTCATGCCCCTGGTCGTCCAGGAGCCGAACGCCGAGGGCCTGGAGCGCGCCCGCCCCGCCGTCGGAGGTGCCCGAGTCGCCGCAGCCGACCAGGATCCGCCGGGCACCGGTGTCCAGCGCCGCCCGGATCAGCTCGCCCACACCGTAGGTGGTGGTGCCGCCCGGGTCCCGACGGTCCGGCGGCACCAGGGCCAGCCCGGCGACGGCGGCCATCTCGACCACCGCGGTGCCGTCGCCGAGCAGGGCGAAGTGGGCCGGTACGGGAATGCCGAGCGGGCCCGTGGCCCGGCGGCGCACCAGCCGGCCGCCGGTCGCCGCCGCCAGCGCCTCGGCCGTGCCCTCGCCGCCGTCGACCAGCGGGACGAGGTCGATCTCGGCGTCGGGCGCGACCCTGCGCAGCCCTTCCGCGATCGACTCCGCGGCCTCCCGGGCCGTCAGGGACTCCTTGAAACCGCTGGGTGCGACGGCGATACGGATGGGGGTACGGCTCATGGCTGGGTCTCCAGAAGGACGGGCACGCCGAGCAGCGGCCAGACGGTGAGGGCGAAGAGCAGCACGACGGCGGCGCTGAGCGGCGCGAGGAGGCCGGACAGTCGCAGCAGATCGCGCGGGGTGAAGGTGGGCACACCGTCCGGCGGGTCGGCGAAGAGCGTGACCGGCTTGGCGGAGGCGGGCAGCGTGTGGCAGAACCCCGCCGCGGCGGTGGACGCCAGCGCCGCGGCGACGGGGTTGACCCCGGCGGCGACGGCGGCGGCCACCACCAGCGGTACCAGCACGGACGAGCGGGCGGAACGGGACTGGAGCACGAGGTGCGCGGCGGTGCTGACCACCACGATCACCGCGAGGAACAGCCACGCCGGCAGGTCCCCGGGCAGCCCGCCCACCAGCCACCCGGCCGCCCCGGACTCGGCCAGCGCCACCCCCATCGCGGTCGTCGCGGCCATGAACAGCAGCAACGGCCAGGGCACCGTCCGCAGCCCGTCCTTCAGCCGTACGGTGCCGAGCGCCGGCGATGCCGCCACCACCGCGCCGATCAGGGCCACCACCGCCGGCGGCACCCCGTGCAGCGGCTCGCTGCACCACAGCGCCACGACCGTGCCCAGCAACAGCAGGCACCGTGTCTCCGCGGTGGTCAGCGGACCGGTCACCGCCGTGGGGGAGTGCTCCTGGAGCAGCGCGGGCGTGATCCTGACCGGCCCTTGGCGCTCCGCCCGCGACGTGGTGGTCAACAGCACGGTCTCCGCCGCCAGGTGGGAGGAGACCACCGCCAACGGGAGACCCAGCAGCAGCCATTCGACGAAGCCGAGCCGCTCACCGGTCTGCTCCCACAGCACGCTCACCGTGATCAGATGCGCGCCCGCGCCGATGAGGGTCGCGACGGCCGACAGCAGGACCACCGTCGGGAACAGCAGCGCCAGCATCACCACCAGCCGCCGCCGGTCGGCGAGCGCCTTGGCGAGGGCGAGGAACACCGGCATGGCCAGCGCGGCCCGGCCCGACGTGGCGGGCACCGCGAACGCGGTGACCACCAGCGCCGCGGTCGTCAGATGCACCAACTGCCGTACGGTGCGCGCCCCGCCGACCAGGAACGCGGCCGCCCGCCCTGCCAGCCCTGTCCTGGCGACGGCGGCCGCCAGGACGAACGCGCAGATCAGCAGCCAGACCGTCTCGTCACCGAGGGTGGCGAAGAGGGTGTCGGCGCTGATGACGCCGGTCGCGGTGAGCGCCAGGCCCGCCCCGAGGGCGATGTAGGTGTCGTCGACGGGCGCGGCGATCCAGGCGCAGGTGGCGAGAGCGAACACGGCGAGAGTGAGCCGTGCTTCACCGTTCAGCGACGGGAGGACGGTGGGGACGGCGAGCAGCGCGCAGACGCTGAGCGCCGCGCACAGCCAGACCGCCTGGCGGAGGGAGAGGGTCACGACGAACAGTCTTGGAGCGGGCCGTGAGCCGCCGATGAACCGCGGATGAGGGAAAGTTCATCCGTGGGCGCACCCTTTGCGTGGTTCTACGGCATGCGGTAGCCCATGCCCCGTACCGTCTCCAGCCGTTCGGCGCCGAGCTTCTTGCGCAGCGCCCGCACGTAGACGTCGACGATGTTGGAGCCGGGGTCGAAGTCGTAGCCCCACACATGGGAGAGGATCTGCTCGCGGGACAGCACCTGGCCGGGATGGCGCAGGAACAGCTCCAGCAGCACGAACTCACGTGCCGTCAGGTCCACCGTCCGCCCCGACGCGCGCGCCCGGCGGGTCCGCAGGTCCAGACCGAGGTCGCCGCTGCGCAGGACCGTGACCTCGGGGGCGCGGGCCGCGGTACGGAGCCGCAGCCGTACCCGCGCCAGCAACTCCTCGAAGCGGAACGGCTTGGTCATCCAGTCGTCGGCGCCGCCCTCGAGACCGGCGACGGTGTCCCGTACCGAGTCGCGGGCGGTCAGCACGACTACGGGCAGGGTCACCCGGGACTCGCGCAGCTCGCGCAGCACGGTGAAGCCGTCCCGGCCGGGCAGACCGATGTCCAGCAGCATCAGGTCGAAGCCGCCGGACAGGGCATGGCCGAGAGCGGTGTCGCCGTCGGCGGCGACCGTGGTGGTGAAGCCGTTGGAGCGCAGCCCCTTCTCGACGAAGGACGCGATCCGCTCCTCGTCCTCGGCGATCAGAATGCGGTTCACAGCGCGTCCTCCATGACGAGTACGAAAGTCGCCCCTCCGCCGTCGGTGCGGCGCAGTTCCACGCGGCCGCCCCGGTGCCCCTCCGCGATGGCCCGGACGATGGACAGGCCCAGCCCGGCGCCGCTGGTACGGGCGCCGCGCCGGGCGGTACCGCGCCGGAAGCGCTCGAAGATCACCCCGGCGTCCTGCTCCTGCACACCCGGCCCGCTGTCGGCGACGTACAGCTCCAGCCGGTCCTCGAGCGCGCGGGAGCCGATCCGTATCCGGGCGCCGGGGACGGTGTGCTGCACCGCGTTCTGCGCCAGCTGCACCATGGCCTGGGTGATGCGCTGCGGATCGAGCACCGCCTCGCGGTCCGCGACCTGGTCCAGCACCCAGTCACGCTCGCCCAGCGCCCGCGCCTTCACGAAGACGTCGGCGGTCAGCTCGCCGAGCTGCACCGGCTCCGGACGGATGAAGTCCGGCCGCTCGGCCTTGGCCAGGAGGAGCAGGTCCTCCACGATCCGGCTCATCCGGTCGAGTTCGTCGGTGACCAGACGGACCGTCTCGCGCTGCTCGGCCGGATCGTCGCCCATGACCTCCAGATGGCCGCGCACGATGGTGATCGGGGTGCGCAGCTCGTGTCCGGCGTCGTCGACGAACTGCCGCTGGCCCGCGAAGGCCCGTTCCAGCCGGTCGAGCATGGCGTTGAAGGTCTCGGCGAGCGCGGCGATGTCGTCACGGCCCTGGACCGGGATCCGCTGGGTCAGGTCCTGCTCGGTCAGCTGCTCGGCGGTCGCCCGGACCACTCGTACGGGTGCCAGGATGCGGCCGGCCACCACCCATCCGATGCCGGTCGTCAGCAGCAGCGCCACACCGGAGATCACCAGCAGCGTGCGGAACGCGTCGTCGGCGATGGACCGCTCACCGTCGGCGTGGAACGCGACGACGAAGGCCGCAGGGTGACCCGGCCGGGCGGAGTCGATGGTCACCTTCGCCCAGCGCACCTCACCCGCCGGCCGGTCGAGGACGCCGGAGGAGGACTTGGACTCCAGGATCGCGGACAGCGAGGTCCGGTCGGGGTGCAGCGCGACGGAGGCGCGTATGTCGCGTGACTGCCGTATGACGTGGAGGCTCTGCCCGGCCGGGCGGGTCAGCCCGAGCAGCTCCTCGTCGGGATCGGAGTACTGGCGCTGAAGGAAGACCCGCAGCAGCTTCTCCGGGTCGGTGAAGGTGCGGCCGGTGTCCGGGTCGACGCCCTGGGGCACGAAGTTCCCGAATTCCTGGGTCTCCTGGGTGAGCAGCTGGTTGATCCGGTGATCGATGTCCCGCAGCAGCAGTGACCGGGTGGTGGTGGCGACGGCCGCCAGGGCCACCGTCATCATCAGGAGCAGCCAGAGCAGGATGCGGACCCGCGCGGAGATCCGGCGGTCAGTTCTCTTCACCGGTGTCGTCGTCGTCGTCGTCGGTGGCCGCCGGACCCGGCACGACGGCGTCGCCGGTGGGGCGCGGGCTCGTCGGCGTGCCGCTCGGGCCGCCCGACGGGCTGCCGCCGGGGGTGGCGGACGGCGCGGGCGAGGCGGGACGCGGAGTGGCGTCCAGCTCGACGGCCGGCGGCACCCGGGGCGTTTCCGGGGCGTCGGTCAGGGCGTAGCTGGTGGCCGCGATACCGAGCGGGATGGCGACGACGGCGGCGAGGGTCGCCATGCGATGGGTGAAAGCCATACCGGTCATCCTCGGGTCCTGGCGGAAGGCCCGGATGAGGCGCAGATGAGGATTCCTTCATGAACGGCCCGCAGTGCCCCCGGCCGTGAACGGCCCGCGGGGCGCCCCGGCCCGGGTCCGCACGCCCGGGGGGCCCGGCCCGCCGGACCGGTCCTACGCGTCCAGCCCGATGGCGAACGCCGCCTCCAGGTCGTGCTGCGAGTAGGTGCGGAAGGCGACGTGCGTATCGGTCCCCTCGACACCGGGGATCTTGCTGATCCGGCCGGGGATCACGTCCGCCAGGTCGTCGTGCCTGGCCACGCGCACCATGGCGATCAGGTCGTAGGTGCCGGTGACGGAGAAGACCTCGCTGACGCTGTCCAGCGCGGCGATCGACTCGGCGATCTCGGGGATGCGGTCCACGCTGGTCTTGATGAGCACGATCGCGGTGATCACGGCTGGCTTTCTCCCTCGGTCGCTGCGGATGCGTTCACTCTAGTCCCACGCCCGTAGCGGCCCCACGCGTAGACGAAGCCCGCCCCGAAGCCGACCAGGTGCGCCAGATACGCGACGCCCGGCCCGCTGCCGGCGCCCCTGGCGGCCAGCCACTGGAGGACGAACCAGAAGATCAGCACCGCCCATGCGGGGAAACGCAGCGGCAGGAAGAAAAGGAAGGGGAACAGGCTCGTCACCCGTGCCCTCGGGAAGAGGAAGAGGAACGCCCCGAGGACGGCGGAGATCGCCCCGGAGGCCCCTACCAGCGTCTGCTCGGAGTCGGCGTTGACGACCGCGAAGGCGAGCAGCGCGAGGCAGCCGGCGCCGATGTAGAAGAGCACGAACTCCAGCTGCCCCATCCGCTCCTCGGCCATGGCGCCGAAGACGAACAGGAACAGCATGTTCCCCAGTAGATGCAGCCAACTGCCGTGCACGAACAGCGCGGTGAGCGGAGTCAGCAGGGCGCCCGGGGAGCCGGCCGTCAGCTCGGCGGGGATCACGCCCCAGCGTTCGAAGTACCCCGCCTGGGCGACGAGCAGCCGGTCACCGAGGCCGTACACGGGGTTGAGTCCGGACACCGGGCTGATGACGAAGATCGCGCAGCAGACCGCGATCAGGCCGTACGTCACCGCGGGCCCCGCGGCCGCGTTCCTGAGCGCTTCCCTGGCCGTGCCCCACCAACTGATCATGGACAGAGCATGGCGTAGCAGGACCGAACGGTACAGAGTGCCTCGCCGCGACATCGGGTACCCGCGAGGCCGTAGGGTTACAGGCAGTACATCCGCAGTTCGACGGCGCACCGCGGTACCGCATCCGCATGAGACAAGAGGACGGCACGATGACGACGGTTCCCTCGCCGACCGCCGATACCAGGTGGCGCTGCACGCTCTGTGGCAATCTGACGCGCTTCGACGTCACACGCTCGTCGAAGGTCGTCGAGTACGTCCATCTGGACCTGGCGGGCGAGCCGACCGTGGAGGAGCGCGAGGTCGTCAGTGAGACCATCGAGTCGGTCCGCTGCCGCTGGTGCAACGCGGTGGACCAGATCGAGCTGGTGGACAGGCCGGGAGCCGGTTCCTGAACGGAGCGGCCCCCATGGGTGGTAGGGGTGACGGATCGTGGAGCAGCCTGAGAACGGCGGCGGGCCGGCCGGTGCGGCCGGTGACGCCGCCGAGGCGCTCGACCGCCCGCTGCCGGAAGGTGTGAGGCGACGGGTCGTCGCTCTTGTCTCCGACGCCTTCGGCGGCCTGACCGTCGCCGAACTGCCCGCACAGCTCCGGCAGTACGCCCGGTTCACCCCCACCCGGCGCGCCAAGTTCGCCGGGAACGCGATGGCCGCCGCACTCGAGGGAGACCCCCTCTTCCGCCAGCGCATCGGCGAACGGCTCGGCAAGGCCCAGCCCGAGCTGGTCAAGGCACTCGAGTCCGGATCGCCGCCCGCCGCCGCGGACCCGGCCGACGTGGCGGCGGCCGCCTATGTGCTGCGCCCCGCCGGCTGGGTCAAGATGGTCGCCGCCGCCGGCGAGGAGGCCCAGCGGGCCGACGCCGAGCGCGCCGACGAGGCCGGCCGGCGCGAGCTCGACCGGCTGCGCGAGGAACTGGCCCATGCCCGCGACCAGATCAGAACCGAGACCGAGCGGCTGCGCGCCGAACTCGACAGCGCCCGCAAGGAGAACGAGTCGCTGCACCGCAAGCTGCGCAGCGCCCAGGCCGATCTGAAACGGGGCGAGGCCGCCCTGCGCCACCGGGACGCCGAGATCGACGGCGTCCGGGCCCAGGCCGCGGCCCAGGTATCGGCCGCCGAGAGCGAGACGCGGCGGCTCAAGGCACGCCTCGCGGAGGCGGAGGCGGCGGTCGAGGCGGGACGCCGGGCCGCCCGCGAGGGCCGTTCCGTCGAGGACATGCGGCTGCGGCTGCTCCTGGACACGGTGCTCGACGCGGCCCAGGGGCTGCGCCGGGAGCTGGCCCTGCCGCCCGCGGGCATGCACCCGGCCGACACGGTGGACGCCGTGGAACCGGGGCGGATGTCGCCCAAGGACATCGCGGCACGGGCGCTCTCCGAGACGGACCCCGCCCTCCTCGACCAGCTGCTGGCGCTGCCGCAGGCCCACCTCGTCGTCGACGGCTACAACGTCACGAAGACCGGCTATCCGACGATGCCGCTGGAGAAGCAGCGGCTGCGGCTGCTGGGCGGCCTGTCGATGCTCGCCGCCCGGACGGGCGCCGAGATCACGTGCGTGTTCGACGGGGCGGAGCTGGCCGCTCCGGTGCTGCTGGCGCCGCCTCGCGGGGTGCGGGTGCTGTTCTCCAAGGCGGGCGTGACGGCGGACGAACTGATCCGTCAGCTGGTGCGGGCGGAGCCGCCCGGCCGGCCCGTGGTGGTCGTCTCCACCGACCGGGAAGTGGCCGACGGCGTCGCGAAGGCGGGCGCCAGGCCGGTCGCGTCCGCCTTGTTGCTGAAGCGGCTTTCGCGCGTCTCGTAACTCCCGCGGCATATGACCGATTTCGGGTCTCCGCAGGTGGGACGCTGCGTCAAGTCTCCATCACTACACGTGTGATGAGAGTAAAGAATGAGCTCCCTGGGTAAGATTTTCCCCGTGAGGATTTGAAGTGATCACAAGAAGGTCACTAAGGTCGGGGCTCGAACCTTCGCGCGGTTGATCGCCCATCCGGGGCGACAGCGAAGGAACCGCCGAGTTCGTGCAGTTCGACCCCATTTCCCCCAGGGACCCGATGCGCGGACGCCGGGGATTCGCGTCCCCCCACTGCCCGGTAGGCGGCTCGAGGAAGAAGGAGCTCGCCTTCGTGGCGTCCCACCGTCGTCCCAAGCAGCCGAGCCGCACCCGCGTGACCGTGCTCACCGCGACCGCCGCAGCGGCCGTCGCCCTGACCGCCCAGACCGCCCAGGCCGACCCGAAGCCGAGCAAGAGCGAGGTCAAGGAGAAGGTCGACAAGCTCTACGAAGAGGCGGAGAAGGCCACCGAGAAGTACAACGGGGCCAAGGAGCAGCAGGAGAAGCTCGACGAGCAGATCGACGCGCTGCAGGACAAGGTCGCCCGCGGGCAGGACGAGCTCAACACCCTGAGGGACAGCCTGGGTTCGGTGGCCAGTGCGCAGTACCGCACCGGTGGCATCGACCCCTCCGTGCAGCTCTTCCTCTCCGGTGACCCGGACACCTACCTCGACAAGGCCTCCGCGCTGGACCAGCTCGGCGCCAAGCAGACCGAGGCGATCCAGGAGATCCAGTCCAAGCAGCGCACCCTCGCGCAGCAGCGCCAGGAGGCCCAGAGCAAGCTCGGCGACCTGGCCGAGACCCGCAAGACGCTCGGCGAGAAGAAGAAGGAGGTTCAGGGCAAGCTCGCGGAAGCGCAGCGGCTGCTGAACTCCCTCACCGCCGCCGAGCGCGCCGCGCTCGCCGCCGACGAGAGCCGCGCGAACCGCGCCAGCGCCCGTGTCGACCTCGGCCCGGCCGTGCCCGCCTCGCAGCGCGCGTCCGCCGCGTTCGCCGCCGCGCAGTCCCAGATAGGGAAGCCGTACGTCTACGGCGCGTCCGGCCCGAACTCCTTCGACTGCTCGGGCCTCACCTCCTGGGCGTTCGCCCAGGCCGGCGTCTCCATCCCGCGCACCTCGCAGGCGCAGGCCAACGCCGGCACCCGCATCTACTCGCAGAGCCAGCTGAAGCAGGGCGACCTGGTCATCTTCTACGGCGACCTGCACCACGTCGGCTTCTACGCGGGCAACGGCCAGGTGCTGCACGCCCCGCGCAGCGGCACCAACGTGCGCTACGAGTCGATCAACAACATGCCGTTCCAGTTCGGCGTACGTATCTGACGCACGGTCGGACGGACTGCCGGTCAGGCAGTCGGACGGATCGTTCGGCGGGTCCTCACACCCGCCCGAACGGGGGAATTCGTCCCTTTCATACTGACGCGACGCCCCGCCGGTGACCTGTGGTCTCCGGCGGGGCGTCACTCTTCGTGCCCGCCGGGGTCTTTGGTCACCTCGTGTTCACCCGGTTACTCTCTGCCGCGCATCGAACCCGGTTCCCCGGAAGTCCCGGTGAACCGCTGCGAACGTCATGCGGAAGGGAGCGCGGCACGTGGTGTCCCACCGCCGACCCTCACAACCCGGCCTCACACGGAGTGCCCGGGGCACCGTCCTGTCCGCCGCGGCGGCCACGGCCGCCGCCGCCCTCGGCGCCGGTGCCGCACCGGCCGGCGCCGAGCCGGGAACCGGCGCGGAGGCGACCCGGGCCAGGGTCGACCGGCTCTACCAGGAGGCCGAACGGGCCACGGAGCGCTTCAACGCCGCGGGTGAGCGCGTCGAGGAGCTCCACGAACAGGTCGGGCACGCGCAGGACAGGGTGGCCCGCGGCCAGGAACGGATCAACCGGATGCGCGAAGCACTCGGCTCCGTGGCAGGCGCCCAGTACCGCTCCGGCGGCATCGACCCGGCGCTGGCGCTGCTGCTCTCCCAGGACCCGGACGGCTACCTCGACGCGGCGGCGAGGCTGGACCGCATCACCGAACGCCACTCCGCCGCGCTGACCGACCTCCGCCGCGAGCAGCGCGACCTCGGCCAGGAGCGCAGGGAGGCCGCGCACGACCTGGCCGAACTGGAGCGCAGCAGAAGCGCCGTGGCCCGCCACAAGCGCACCGTGGAACGCAAGCTCGGCGAGGCCAGGCGTCTGCTGAACGCGCTGCCGGCCGAGGAACGGGAGGCGTACGACCGGTCCTCGCGCTCCGGCCGCGACGACCTGGCCGGCATGGCCGCACTGCCCGGTCTCCCCGCCGCCTCCCCGCATGCGGCGGCGGCCATGGCGGCGGCGCGCGGCGCGGTCGGCCGCCCCTATGTGTGGGGCGCCACCGGGCCCTCCGGCTTCGACTGCTCCGGCCTCGTGCAGTGGTCCTACGCCCAGGCGGGAGTGGGCCTCCCGCGCACCTCCCAGGCCCAGGCGCACGCGGGCACCCGCGTGCCCCTCTCGGCGGCCCGGCCGGGCGACATCGTCACGTACCGGAGCGACGCGAGCCATGTCGGGATGTACGTGGGGAACGGGCAGGTGGTCCACGCGCCGTATCCGGGGGCGGCGGTGCGGTACGACCCGGTGGGGATGATGCCGGTGTACGCGGTGACGCGGGTGTAGGTCGCGCCTGCGGCGGGTTTCTCCCCTCCCCGCCCCTTCCCGAACCGGGCTCCGCCCGGATCAGCCTCGGCGGGGCGGGCCGGGTCGTTCCGTTACGTACCATCGCAGGATGGCATCGCACGGGCGCGCGCAGCGCACAGCGGGGACGGCGCTCGCCGTGCTCGTGCTCGTCGGCGGGTGCGGTGGTATCGGCCCGGCGCCCGTGGACCCGGCCGTCGAGGAGATACAGCAGGCCCTGGACGTCCGGGCCGCCGCCGTGCTCGGCCACGACCGCGCCGGCTACCTCGCGTCGCTCGAGCCGGGCGCGACCGCTCTGCGGGCGGCGCAGGGCGAGGAGTTCGACAACCTCGCCGATGTGCCGCTGCACTCGTGGGGGTACCGGGTCAAGGGCGTTCGGCACCAGGACGGCAGGGCCGTCGCCGACACCGAACTGCGGTACCGGATAGCCGGCTACGACAGCGCGCCGATGACCGTCTCCCGGACCCTCGAGCTGTCCGAGCGCGACGGCCGCTGGTACGTGACCGCCGACCGCGCCGGCTCCGGCGCCCCGCAGCAGCTGTGGCAGCAGGGCGATGTGGAGGCCGTACGGGGCAGTCACAGCCTCGTCCTCGGCGTCGGACAGGACGAGAAGCGGCTGCGTGAGCTCGCCGCCGCCACCGACCGTGCCGTGCCCGCCGTGTCGGGCGCCTGGCCGTCGAAGTGGGCAGGCAGGGTGGTGGTGCTCGTACCGGACTCGGTGGAGGCCATGGGCAGGCTGCTGGGCACGCCGGCGGCGGGGTACCGGGGCATCGCGGCCGTGACGACCGGTGAGACGGGCGGCGCGAAGGACGGTTCGCCGGCGGACCGGGTCGTCGTGAACCCCGAGGCGTACGGGCTGCTCGGCGAGTTCGGGCAGCGGGTCGTGCTCACCCACGAGACCACCCATGTGGCGACCCGGGCGCACACGTCCGCCGCGACACCGATGTGGCTGTCGGAGGGCTTCGCGGACTGGGTCGCCTACCGCGGCACCGGACGTACCGCCGCGGAGGCCGCCCCCGAGCTGCAGGAAGCGGTCCGGGCAGGAGACGTGCCGGACGCGCTGCCGACGGACCGGGACTTCTCCTTCGACGGCGACGCGGACGCGCTGGCCAGGGCCTACGAGGGCGGCCGGCTCGCCTGCGACATGATCGCCGGCCGCTGGGGCGAGGCGAAGCTCACCGCGTTCTACCGGTCCGTCGGGGAGGGGCCGCGGCGGGAGGGCGCGATCGAGCGGGCGCTGGGCGAGGAGCTCGGCACCACACCGGAGGCCTTCACCGCGATGTGGCGGGACTTTCTTCGCGAGCAACTGGGCTGATCCGGGCGGCCGGCCGCGGCAGGGGAACCGTCTGCCGCCACAGCCGGCGGCAGGCCGTGACCGTCGCGGCCACCAGCAGCCCGTTGCGCAGGACGAGCAGCGCGATGCCGGACGGATCGCTCGCCACCACTTCCGCGAACCAGATGGGGAACTCCAGCACCGTCACCGCGGTGGCCGCCAGCACCAGCCACGCGGGGAGCGTCATCCGGCTGCCGGGGAACACCAGGCACACGGCGGCCAGGCCGACCAGCCACACCATGTACTGCGGGCTGATCACGCGGCTCGTGGTCGTGAACAGCAGCACCGCCGCGAAGGCGGCGTCGCACGGCGTGGACGGTCCGAACTCCCTCGCCCGGAGCCGCCACAGCACCAGCCAGCCCAGCGCGAGGACGGACAGGCCGAGGGCGACCGTACTGACCAGCGGGACGTACGGGCCGAGGAACTCGACGGACCCGTAGTTCAGCAGCACCTGCCCCTCCCAGCCGAAGTGCCGGGCGAAGTGGAAGACCAGGGCGCCCAGCGACTCGATCTCGGTACCCCGGTCGCGCTGGAACGTGAGGAAGGCCAGCCCGCCCGGCATCAGCGTGCACAGCAGCACGGTGACCGCCGCCGCCGTGGCCGCCGCGGCGCCCCAGGACCGGACCGTGGTGCGCCCCCGCGGAACACCCAGCAGGAGCAGCACCGGCCACACCTTCAGCACCGCGCCGAAGCCCGCCAGCGCCCCGAGCGTCCGCGGCCGGCGCACGCCCGCGAGGAGCGCGGCGACGGCGACGGCCGTGACCATCAGGTCGTAGCGGGCGTAGACCGTCGGGCCGAGCAGGGGAACGCCCACGACCCACACCCAGGTGCCCCGCCGTGCGGTGCCGCGCCGCTCCGCGTACCGCAGCAGGAGCAGGACGACCATGTCGCACACGAGAACGATGACGAAGAAGGCGGACGTGTAGTCGAGACCCGGCAGGAGACCGGGGGAGAGGATCGCGAGCGCGCCGGCGGGCGGGTACTGCCACGTCACGTCGTTCAGCGGGTACGTGCCGGTGCTCAGCACCTCGTACCAGCCCCGGTAGATCGCCGAGACGTCGCTGGTGACGTCGGGCCCGGGGAAGACGACGACCTTGAAGACGAACAGCAGCAGCGCGGTCCTGGTGAGCAACCACACCGCGAAGGGGAGGATCGTGCCTCGCGCGACCGCCGTCGGCATCGTGTCTCTTTCGTCGGTGGAGGAGCCGGGGGACGACTCGGGAGCTGTGACTGCCATCATGCCGTGGCGGTACCCGAACCGGTGGACCGGGCCGTTCGGTACTGTCGGCGACGATGCACAAGACCTTGATCGTGACCAACGACTTCCCGCCCAGGCCCGGCGGCATCCAGGCGTTCCTGCACAACATGGCGCTACGGCTGGACCCCGGACAACTCGTCGTCTACGCCTCCACATGGAAGCGCGGCCGGGAGGGGGCGGAGGCGACCGCGGCGTTCGACGCCGAGCAGCCCTTCACCGTCGTACGCGACCGTACGACGATGCTCCTGCCGACCCCGCGCGTCACCCGCACGGCCGCGCGCCTTCTGCGGGAACACGGCTGCGAGTCCGTGTGGTTCGGCGCGGCCGCACCGCTCGGACTGATGGCCCCTGCTCTGCGGCGCGCGGGCGCGCGGCGGCTGGTGGCCACGACGCACGGCCACGAGGCGGGATGGGCGCAGCTGCCCGCGTCCCGGCAGCTGCTGCGCCGTATCGGCGAGGGCACGGACACGATCACCTACCTCGGCGAGTACACCCGCTCACGCATCGCCACGGCACTGACGCCCGAGGCCGCGGACCGCATGGTCCAGCTGCCGCCCGGAGTCGACGAGAAGACCTTCCACCCCGGCTCCGGGGGCGACCTGGTCCGGCGACGGCTCGGCCTGAGCGACCGGCCCGTGGTGGTGTGCGTCTCACGCCTCGTGCCGCGCAAGGGTCAGGACACGCTGATCCGCGCCATGCCCGCGATCCTCGCGAAGGTGCCGGACGCGGTGCTGCTGATCGTCGGCGGCGGCCCGTACGAGAACGAGCTGCGGGGCCTCGCGGCGCAGACCGGGGTCGAGGGGTCGGTGCGCTTCACCGGCGCAGTGCCGTGGTCCGAGCTCCCCGCGCACTACGGCGCGGGTGATGTCTTCGCCATGCCCTGCCGGACCCGCAGGGGCGGCCTGGACGTCGAGGGCCTCGGCATCGTCTACCTGGAGGCGTCGGCGACCGGCCTGCCCGTCGTGGCGGGCGACTCGGGCGGCGCGCCGGACGCCGTGCTCGACGGCGAGACCGGCTGGGTCGTCCGCGGCGGCTCGGCGGAGGAGTCGGCCGAGCGCATCGTGCACCTGCTGGAGGACCCGGAGCTGCGGAAGCGGATGGGGGAGCGGGGCCGGGCCTGGGTCGAGGAGAAGTGGCGCTGGGACCTGCTGGCGGAGCGGCTGAAGGCGCTGCTCTGAGGTGTCGGGGCGGGGCGGCGGGCGTGGCCGCTGCGCGGGGCTCGTCCCCCACCCGCCCCTTCCCGCTGCATCGATGTGCGGCTCCGCCGCGTGGGGGCTCCGCCCGGACCCGTACCGCGCTTCGCGCGGTGCCCTCGATCTCCTCCTACGGCCCGGCGGCCGTGGGAGGTGCGCCCAGGCGGGCCGGCTTCGTCAGCCTCGCCGGGGAGCGGGGGTCCGGGGGCGAGCCCCCGAAACCGACCGTCAGGCGCGGTAGATCGCTTCGATCTCGTCCGCGAAGTCCTTCGCCACCACGTTCCGCTTGAGCTTCAGCGACGGCGTGATGTGTCCCGCCTCCTCCGTGAACTGCGCCGGCAGGATGCGGAACTTGCGTACCGACTCCGCCTTGGAGACCGCCGCGTTGCCGTCGTCGACGGCCTTCTGGATCTCCGCGCGCAGGTCCTCGTCGTCGCGCAGGGACGCCGCCGTGGAGCCGGCCGGCTTGCCGTTCTCCGCGGACCAGCGGCCGAGGAACTCCTCGTCGATGGTGACGAGCGCGCCGACGAACGGACGGCCGTCGCCGACGACCATGCACTCGGCGACGAGGGCGTGCCCGCGGATGCGGTCCTCGATCACCGCGGGGGCGACGTTCTTGCCGCCGGCGGTGACCAGGATCTCCTTCTTGCGGCCGGTGATCGCGAGGTAGCCGTCCTCGTCGAGGGTGCCGATGTCGCCCGTGTGGAACCAGCCGTCGGCCAGTGCGTCGGCCGTCGCGGTCTCGTTGTTCCAGTAGCCGGAGAAGATGTGCTCGCCGTGCAGCAGCACCTCGCCGTCGTCCGCGATCCGCACCACGGAGCCTGGCAGCGGCTGGCCGACCGTGCCGATCTTCTGGCGGTCCCACGGGTTGAACGCGGTCGCCGCGCACGACTCGGTGAGGCCGTAGCCCTCCAGCACGGTGAAGCCGATGCCGCGGAAGAAGTGGCCGAGCCGCTCGCCCAGCGGCGCGCCGCCGGAGACCGCGTACTCGCCGCGGCCGCCGAGGACGGCGCGGAGCTTGCTGTAGACGAGCTTGTCGAAGACCTTGTGCTTGAGCTTCAGGCCGACCGGCACGCCGCCGGGACCGCCCAGGGCGCGGCTGTAGGCGATGGCCGTGTTCGCGGCCTTGTCGAAGATCTTGCCCTTGCCGTCCGCCTGGGCCTTGGCCCGCGCGGAGTTGTAGACCTTCTCGAAGACCCGGGGCACACCGAGGATCAGCGTCGGCCGGAAGGAGGCCAGTTCGTCGGTGAGGTTCTTGATGTCCGGGACGCAGCCGAGCCTGATGGGCGCCATCACGGCCGCGATCTCGACCATGCGGCCGAAGACGTGCGCGGCGGGGAGGAACAGCAGTACGGAACTCTCGCCCGTACGGAACAGCGGCTTGAGGCGCTCGACCAGGTTGCCGCACTCCGCGAAGAAGGCGCGGTGGGTGAGCACACAGCCCTTGGGGCGCCCGGTGGTGCCGGAGGTGTAGACGATGGTCGCCGGGTCGTCGGCCTTGGCGGAGGCGCTGCGCTCGTCGACGGTCGCCTCGGAGATCTCCGCGCCGGCGGCGGTCAGTTCGTCGACCGCGCCCTTCTCGATCTGCCAGACGTTCCGCAGGGCCGGCAGCGACTCGCGCACGGACTCCACGGCGGCGGCGTGCGCGTCGCCCTCGACGATCACGGCGGCGGCACCGGAGTCACCGAGGATCCACTGCACCTGCTCCGCCGAACTGGTCTCGTAGACCGGCACGGTGACCGCGCCGGCGCTCCAGATCGCGAAGTCCAGCTGGACCCACTCGTAGCGGGTGCGGGACATCAGGCCGACCCGGTCGCCGGGCCGGATGCCGGCGGCGATCAGGCCCTTGGCGGCGGCCCGCACCTCGGCGAGGAACTGCGTCGCGGTGACGTCCGTCCATCTGCCGGCGACCTTGCGGCCCATCACCGCCACATCCGGGTGCTGCGCGGCATTGCGGCGGATGAGATCCGTCAGGTTGCCGTCCGTGGGGACCTCGTACAGGGCCGGAAGGCTGAACTCGCGCAAGACTGCTGCTCCTCATCGGGCGCCGGTGCCACGGCTCTGTGTGATGCACCGGCTGCGGTCCAAGATCGGGCAGGTGCTCGGTGGGGGTGAGCACGACTGGACTGCCCGGACGTTACCCACGAGTACACGGTTCCCGATAGGGGTTCCCGGCCATTGTTCTGTGCGTCACACATCGATGGCTGGACTTCGCGCAGAGTATTCCACTCTCCGTGCAGGACCCAAGTAACCGCAGGTAGGCCCCCTCTACCCAGTGCTCCCGACCCGTTCTAGGGTGATCGCCATGCGAGGCATGCGAGTCAACGTGGTCAGCGACGTACACGGCAATGCAAAAGATCTCGCCATTGCGGGCGACGGTGCCGATGCCCTGATCTGCCTCGGTGACCTGGTGCTTTTCCTGGACTACGCCGACCACTCACGCGGCATCTTCCCCGAACTGTTCGGCGTCGAGAACGCCGACATGATCGTGGAACTGCGCAACGCGCGGCGCTTCGACGAGGCCCGGGAGTTCGGACGCAGGCTCTGGGCGGAGCTCGAAGTCGACAGGGAAACCGCCATCGAGGCGGCCGTGCGGCGCCAGTACGCCGAGCTGTTCGCCGCCTTTCCCCATCCGACGTACGCCACCTACGGCAACGTCGACATCCCGTCCCTGTGGCACGAGTACGCCCGCCCCGGCACCACCGTCCTCGACGGCGAGCGGGTCGAGATCGGCGGCCGGGTCTTCGGCTTCGTCGGCGGCGGACTGCGCACCCCGATGCGCACGCCGTACGAGATCTCCGACGAGGAGTACGCCGCCAAGGTCGAGGCGATCGGCGAGGTCGACGTGCTCTGCTCGCACATCCCGCCCGACATCCCCGAGCTGACGTACGACACCGTCGCCCGCCGCTTCGAACGCGGCAGCCGCGCCCTGCTGGACGCGCTTCGGCGCACCCGGCCCCGGTACGCGCTCTTCGGTCATGTGCATCAGCCGCTCGTGCGCCGGATGCGGGTGGGCGCGACCGAGTGCGTCAACGTCGGTCACTTCGCGGCCGGCGGCCGCCCCTGGTCCCTGTCCTGGTGACCCGGGGCACGCACCGGACGGCCGTGCGGTCGCGATAGCCTGCACCCCACACACCTGCCCGGTCCGTACCGCACTGTGAGGAGCCGCAGAGATGGCGGAACACACCAGCTCGAGCATCACGATCGATGCGGCACCGGCCGAGGTCATGGGCGTCATCTCCGACTTCACCCGCTACCCCGAGTGGACCGGCGAGGTGAAGGAGGCGGAGGTGCTCGCCACCGACGCCGAGGGACGGGCCGAGCAGGTCCGCCTGGTGCTGGACGCCGGCGCGATCAAGGACGACCACACCCTCGCCTACACCTGGCACGGGGCCAACGAGGTCAGCTGGACCCTCGTGAAGTCCCAGATGCTGCGCGCGATCGACGGCTCCTACCGGCTCTCGCCGGTCGGCGGCGGCGACCGTACGGAGGTCACGTACCAGCTCACCGTCGACGTCAAGATCCCCATGCTCGGCATGATCAAGCGCAAGGCGGAGAAGGTCATCATCGACCGCGCCCTCGCCGGTCTGAAGAAGCGCGTCGAGAGCGGCGCAGGCGCCTGATGCGCAAGGTCCTCGTCACCGGCCTCGGCGGCGCGGGCCGCACCACCGTCGCCGCCGCCACGGCGCTCGCCGAGGCGGCACGCGGCAGGCGGGCGCTGTTCCTCTCCGCCGGTCCGGGCGACGTGCTCGGCGCACCCGTCACCGCCCTCCCCGAAGAGCCGGCCCGCGTCCGTGACGGCCTGTGGGCCGCGCGCATCGACGCCGGCTCCGACTTCCGCGCCGAGTTCCTCGACCTCCAGGAGCGTGCCTCCGCGGCGCTGGACCTGCTGGGCGCGGCCAGGCTCGAGGACGAGGAACTGACCCGGCTGCCCGGCAGCGAGCAGTTCGCCCTGCTGCGCGCGCTCACCGTCGCCTCGCGCGGCGGCTGGGACGTGGTCGTCGTCGACATGCCCCCGCTGCACGAGACGATCGCGCTGCTCGCGCTGCCGGAGGAACTGCGCCGCTATCTGCGCCGCCTCCTTCCGCAGGAACGCCAGGCCGCCCGCGCGCTGCGCCCCGTGCTCGCACAGCTCGCGGGAGTGCCGATGCCCGCCCGGTGGCTGTACGGGACCGCCGAACGCTGGGACACCGAACTGGCGGGTGTGCAGGCACTGATCGAGTCCGTGAACACCACCTTGCGGGTCGTCGCGGAGCCGGGCCCCCGGGCCGCCGCGGCCCTGCTCGAGGCCCGTGCCGGACTCGCCCTCCACGGGCTCGCCGTGGACACCCTCGTACCCAACCGGAACCTGCCGAGGGAACCGGCGGACCCCTGGCTCGCTCCTCTCGTCGCCCAGCAGGAGAAGTGCCTGCACGAGTGGTACGACGCCTGGCTTCCCAGCGCCTCCATATGCGAGGTCCCCCACCTCGGCCGGGACCCGCAGGGCCTCGAGGACCTCGCCCTGCTCGACACCCGCGCCGTCCGCACCGCCGCGGGCGGGGACGGGCACGGCGGCGACGGACTCGCCGTCGAAGGCGACCCGGACCGGGAAGGGCTCCGGGGAGGCATCGGCCGGATCGAGCCGTCCGCGACCGGCCCCGGCGCCCAGGACGCCCTCTACGTGTGGGAACTGGAGCTGCCCGGCGTCGTCAAGGAGCAGCTCTCCCTCGTCCGCCGTGGGGATGAACTCCTGATCGGTGCGGGGCCGTTCCGCAGGATCCTCCCGCTGCCCTCGGCGCTCCGCCGCTGCACGGTCGCCGGCGCGGGGCTCGCGGACGGCACGCTCAGGGTCCGCTTCACGCCGGACCCCGGGCTGTGGCCGCGGACACGCTGAACGACGTACCACCGTTCGGGTACCGTCAATAGCACACAACCCCTCGAAACGGCCCCCAGGAGTACGTCATGAGCGAAGCGACCGAGCGCCCCGACGCCGACGCCTGGGCCACGGCCTGCGAGGAGGACCTCCAGCAGGAGCGGGCCCGGCGCCGGGCCGAATACGGGCAGCCGCCCGGTTCCGCGGCGGAAGAACTGCGCAAGCTCTTCGACGTCGTGGCGGAGAAGGTCACCTCCTTCCAGTCGTCCCTGCCCGGTATGGCCGCGCAGAGCGCCGTCCAGCAGTTCGTGACCCAGGCGAAGGCCGCCGTCGAGCCGGTCATCGAACGAAACCCGCAGGTCTTCGACCATCTCGCGGCCGCCGGCGGCGAACTGCTCGCCGCCTACCGGTCCGCCGTCGAGGGTCAGGAACGCCGCTGGACGCAGCGCCCCGCGGGCTCCGAGGACGCCAAGGACAGCGACGACCCGCGCGACGAAGGCCCCGGCGGCAGCGAGCACATCGACCTGGACTGACCAGGGCATGCCCGCCCTCGGGTACGGTTGGCCTTAGCGGGGCTCGACCGAATACTGAGGGACACATGGGACTCACCATCGGCGTCGACATCGGCGGCACGAAGATCGCGGCGGGCGTGGTCGACGAAGAGGGCGCCATTCTCGAGACGCACACCGTGCCCACCCCGTCGACTCCCGAAGGCATCGTCGACGCGATCTGTGCTGCCGTCGCAGGAGCCGGCCAGGGCCACGAGATCGAGGCCGTCGGTATCGGAGCCGCCGGATACGTCGACGACAAGCGCGCCACGGTCCTCTTCGCGCCGAACATCGACTGGCGCCACGAGCCGCTCAAGGACAAGGTCGAACAGCGTGTCGGCCTTCCCGTCGTGGTCGAGAACGACGCCAACGCCGCCGCGTGGGGCGAATACCGCTTCGGCGCCGGCCAGGGCCACGAGGACGTCATCTGCATCACGCTCGGCACCGGCCTCGGCGGCGGCATCATCATCGGCAACAAGCTGCGCCGGGGACGGTTCGGCGTCGCCGCCGAGTTCGGGCACATCCGGGTCGTGCCCGACGGCCTCCTCTGCGGCTGCGGCAGCCAGGGCTGCTGGGAGCAGTACGCCTCCGGCCGCGCGCTCGTCCGCTACGCCAAGCAGCGCGCCAACGCCACACCGGAGAACGCGACGATCCTGCTCGGCCTCGGCGACGGCACCGTCGACGGCATCCAGGGCAAGCACATCAGCCAGGCCGCACGGCAGGGCTGCCCCGTCGCCGTCGACTCCTTCCGTGAGCTGGCCCGCTGGGCGGGAGCCGGTCTCGCGGACCTGGCCTCCCTCTTCGACCCGTCGGCGTTCATCGTCGGCGGCGGTGTCTCCGACGAGGGCGACCTCGTCCTCGACCCCATCCGCAAGTCCTTCCGCCGCTGGCTGATCGGCGGCCAGTGGCGCCCCCACGCCCAGGTGCTCGCCGCGCAACTGGGCGGCAAGGCGGGGCTGGTGGGCGCGGCGGACCTGGCACGCCAGGGCTGACCGCGGTATCCGTCTCCGGCAGGTGCCCGCCGCGCCCGCCGAAGGGCGCGGCCTTGTGGGCCGCGTCCTTCGGGAAGCGCGGCGGGCACCGTCGTATGTTGCTCCCATGGCGATCACCGCACTGCCCAAGTCCCGCACCGAGCCGGACGGTTCGGCCGTGGTCCGGGTCCTCGGCTACAACATCCGCTCCATGCGCGACGACGAGGAGGCGCTGGCCCGGGTGATCCGGGCCTGCGAACCCGACCTGGTGTTCGTCCAGGAAGCGCCGCGCTTCTTCCGCTGGCGCAAGCACGCGGCGCGGCTCGCCGCGAAGACGGACCTGGTGATGCTGTCCGGCGGCGCGACGGCGGCGGGCCCGATGCTGCTGTGCTCGCTGCGGGCCACGGTGGAACGCACCGAGGACATCCTGCTGCCGCGCACCCCGGGCCTGCACCGGCGCGGCCTCGCCACGGCCGTCGTCCGCTTCGCGGGTGCGCGGCTGGGACTGATCAGCTGCCATCTGAGCCTGGCCGCCGACGAGCGTCTCGCCCAGGCGGGACTGCTGCTGGAGCGGCTGAAGGCGATGGACGTGCCGCACGCCGTCGTCGCCGGGGACCTCAACGAACGGCCCGGCGGCCGGGCCTTCAGCCGCTTGGCGGGGGAGCTCCAGGACTGCTGGGCGGTGGCCCCGTGGGGCGGTGAGTTCACGTCCACGGCGGCGGGGCCGCACCAGCGGATCGACGCGGTCTTCGCGACGGACGGGGTGGAGGTGCTGGGGTGCGGGGTGCCGGGTCTTCCCACCGCGGACCTGCGGGCGGCCTCCGACCACCTCCCGGTCCTGGCGGCCCTCCGCGTCCCCACGACGGGCTGACGCCTGCGGCGGGCCGTTCCCCACCCCGCCCCTTCCCGAAACCGGGGGCTCTGCCCCCGGACCCCCGCGCCTCAAACGCCGGCGAGGCTGATTTCGCGGAGCGAAATCCAGCCCGCCTGGGGGCACCTCCCACGGCCGCCAGGCCGTAGGGGGAGATTGAGGGCACCGCGCGAAGCGCGGTACCGGGTCCGGGCGGAGCCCGGTTTCGGGAAGGGGCGGGGTGGGGAACAAGCCCCGCGCAGCGGCACCCCGGCCGTCACGCCGTCACACCACCGCGCCCCGCCCCGGATCATCGTTCTCGTCGTCGTCGCCGTGCGACATCCGCGCGACCAGCGTCGCGAAACCGCCCAGGAAGCCGCCGACGCACAGCGTCGTCAGCCACCACGTCATGTCCCACCGCAGGATCACCGCGATCAGCATCAGCACCGGTCCGCCGATCACCGCCAGCCACGCGAACTTCGACGTCACGTCGGCCTCCGGCAGCGGCGGGGGCTCGGGCGGGACGAAGTGGCCCTCGTCGCTGTCGTCGAAGTCGCCGTCGGACGGCTCCGTGACCTGGTAGTCGCGCGGCCCGCCGACGCCCGGTGCGAAGGTGACCGAGCTGCCCAGCGCCGGCTTGTCGTCGTCGGGCCGGGCCGCGGGCTCCGGCGCGGGATCCGGTGTGTCGTTCATGTCGCTCTCCAGGAGCGCCAGGTCCTCCACCGATTTGAACGGCTTCGCGCCCGGCGGGTCGGCCGGCTCGTCGCCGTATCCGGCGACGATGGCCGCCCAGGCCGCGTCCTCGTCGATCGGCTGCGGCTCACGGTCCGCGTCGTGCTGGTCAGCCACCGGTTGTGCTCCCTCCCAAGGCTTCCGGCGCGGGAGACCCCGTGGTCCCCGCGCTCGGAGCGAGCCGGCCGATGAACGCGTAACTCTCCTCGAAGATCCGCTCCGCATCGTGGTCCAACGTCGCGACGTGGTAGCTCTGTTCCAGCAGTATCTCGGTGACGTCCGTGGAGGAGACACGGCTGAGGATCCGGGCGGAGTCGGCGGCCGGGACGACATGGTCCTCGGGGCTGTGCAGCAGCAGCATCGGCTGCGTGACCTGCGGAAGCTCCCCGTCGACGATACGGAAGAACTGTCGCACCGAATGCGCGGCGTGCAGCGGCACCCGGTCGTACCCCAGCTCCTCCACGCCCTGCTTGGCGATGTCGCTGGTCAGGCCCTTCGTGGACGGCACCAGGTGACGCACCACGGGCAGCAGCGAAGCCATCGCGCCGTGGACCTTGTTCGCCGGATTGACGACGACGACGCCCCGCACCGCGTCGCCGTGCTTGGCGGCGAGCCGCAGCGTCAGGGCGCCGCCCATGGAGAGGCCGAAGACGAACACGTGCCGGCAGCGCTCGAGCAGCGAGCGCAGTTCCCTGTCCACCTCCGCGTACCAGTCCTGCCAGCCGGTGACCTGCATGTCCTGCCAGCGGGTGCCGTGACCGGGCAGCAGCGGCAGGGACACCGTGAGGCCCCGCTCCGCCAGATACTCGGCCCAGGGCCGCAGCGACTGCGGGGAGCCGGTGAATCCGTGACAGAGAAGGACGCCGACCTCGCCGCCGTCGTGGCGGTAGGGCTCGGCTCCAGGAAGGACCGGCACCGGGGTCTCCTGTTCGTGAGGTACGCGGGCGTACGGGAGGGTCGAGGGTGTACTTCACGGTACGCGACCGGACCGACACCGACCAGGGCCGTTCCGGCACGTGAGCACGGCGGTGACGGACCCGGAGCGGCGGACGCGGGCCGACCTCGGGATAAGGTCTGTTCGAAAGCAACAGGAGGCATTCGAGTTGATCTACGGCGCCATGAAGTTCTCCATCGGGGGTTCGCTGAAGCTTGCCTTCAGGCCCTGGGTGGAGGGTCTGGAGAACGTTCCGGCCGAGGGCCCCGCGATCCTCGCCAGCAACCACCTGTCGTTCTCCGACTCGTTCTTCCTCCCCGCTATGCTCGACCGCAAGGTCACCTTCATCGCCAAGGCGGAGTACTTCACCTCGCCGGGCGTGAAGGGCAGGCTGACGGCCGCGTTCTTCAAGGGCGTCGGCCAGCTGCCGGTGGACCGTTCGGGTGCCCGCGGAGCGGGCGAGGCGGCGATCAAGGCCGGGATCGACGTGATCGAGTCCGGTGGTTTGTTCGGCATCTACCCGGAGGGCACCCGTTCCCCCGACGGCCGCCTCTACCGCGGCAAGCCGGGCGGCCTCGCCCGTGTGGCGCTGGCCACCGGCGCGCCGGTGATCCCCGTCGCGATGATCGACACCGAGAAGATCCAGCCGCCCGGCAAGGTCGTCCCGAAGCTGATGCGCCCGGGTATCCGGATCGGCAAGCCGCTGGACTTCAGCCGCTACCACGGCATGGAGGGCGACCGCTTCATCCTGCGCTCGGTGACCGACGAGGTCATGTACGAGATCATGAAGCTGTCCGGCCAGGAGTACGTCGACATGTACGCGACGGCCGCGAAGCGTCAGATCGCCGACGCGGAGAAGGCGGAGAAGGCGGCCCGGGCCGAGGCGGAGAAGGCCGAGAAGGCCAAGAGGGCGCAGCGGCCCGCCGCCTGAGCGGCGCGGCACTGCTACGGGGTGGGGGAGATGGCCAAGCGCGAGCGTGTCGTGCGGATGTCGGTCGAGCTGCCGCTGTGGCGTGCCCTGACCGCGTACCGCGTGCTGACCATGGTCTACGCGGTGCTGCTCTTCGTCTTCACCCGGCAGAACTTCGAACGCCCGCTGGTGGCGGCCGGCTTCCTCGCGGTGATGGCCGTCTGGACCCTGGCCACCCTCCCCAAGGTCGCCAACGCGGCGCGCTGCACCAAAGGGTTCCTCGCCGCGGACCTGACCATCGCCCTCACCGGCATACTCCTCACCCCGCTTGCCGACGCGCACGCCCAGACCCACGACGGCCCCACCCTGCCGTCGATCTGGACGGCGGGCTCCGTCCTCGCCTTCGCCATCAAGGGCGGCTGGCGCTGGGCCGGTTTCGCCTCGTCCTTCGTCGCCGTCGCCAACATCATCGAGCGGGGCGAGCCCAGCCGGGACACCTTCCACAACGTCCTGCTGGTGTGGGTCGCCTCCATAGCGATCGGCTACGTCGTCGAGGTGGCCCGAGCCTCCGAGCGCACCCTCGCCCGTGCCCTGGAGATCGAGGCGGCGACCCGTGAGCGGGAGCGCCTGGCGCGCGACATCCACGACAGCGTTCTCCAGGTCCTCGCGATGGTGCAGCGCCGGGGCACGGCCCTGGGCGGCGAGGCGGCGGAGCTGGGCAGGATGGCGGGCGAGCAGGAGGTCGCGCTGCGCAGCCTGGTCGCCGGTGGTCTGGTCCCGGCGTCCCGGGTGTCGGAGGACGAGTCCGAGGGCGCGGTCGTACGGGTCGTGGACGTACCGGACGACGACGGGCCCGCGCGGCCCTGCGACCTGCGGACGCTGCTCGCCCCGCACGCCGGCGCGAAGGTGACGCTGTCGGAGCCCGGCGCCCCCGTCCTGATGGACGCTCCGGCGGCCCGCGAGCTGGCGGCGGCGGTCGGGGCCGCACTGGACAATGTGCACAGGCACGCGGGCCCGGACGCCCAGGCATGGATCCTGGTCGAGGACTGGCCCGACGAGGTGATCGTGACGGTCAGGGACGACGGCCCCGGCATCGCGGACGGCCGGCTCGCGCAGGCGGAGGGGGAGGGCCGGCTCGGAGTCGCCCAGTCCATCCGCGGGCGGCTGCGGGACCTCGGCGGCACGGCCGAGCTGCTGTCGGTCCCCGGTCAGGGCACGGAAGTAGAGCTCAGGATCCCACGGGGGAAGGCAGCGAAATGACGGATCAGCGGACGCTCAAGGTGATGGTGGTCGACGACCATCCGATGTGGCGGGACGCGGTGGCACGCGACCTCACGGAGGCCGGGTTCGACGTGGTCGCCACGGCGGGCGACGGTGCGCAGGCCGTGCGCCGGGCCAGGGCCGCCGCGCCCGACGTTCTCGTGCTCGACCTCAATCTGCCCGAGCTGCCGGGCGTGCAGGTGTGCAAGGAACTGGTCGGGGCGCTGCCCGGACTGCGTGTCCTGGTGCTGTCCGCCAGCGGCGAGCACGCGGACGTCCTCGAGGCGGTGAAGTCGGGCGCCACCGGCTATCTGCTGAAGTCGGCCAGCACGGAGGAGCTGACGGACGCGGTGCGCCGCACGGCTGTGGGCGATCCCGTCTTCACACCGGGTCTCGCGGGCCTGGTGCTCGGCGAGTACCGCCGGCTCGCCTCGGAGCCCGGTCCGCCGGCCGGTGCGGACGAGCCGAAGGCCCCGCAGCTGACGGACCGGGAGACCGAGGTACTGCGGCTGGTCGCCAAGGGGTTGTCGTACAAGCAGATCGCGGAGCGGCTGGTCATCTCCCACCGCACCGTCCAGAACCATGTGCAGAACACCCTGGGCAAGCTTCAGTTGCACAACCGCGTCGAGCTGGTGCGGTACGCGATCGAGCGCGGCCTGGACGACGTCTGACCGCCCGCCGGCCGGTTCGAGTTGTACCCGTACGAGTGAATGGCGGACGGTCAACGACCGCGCCACGCACAGGAATCGACCATTCGCCCCATCCCTGAGTGACCTGCGTCACCATTAGCGTGACGGTCACAGGGCTCATCTGGCGAAGGGAAGTTTCCATGCGCGTCGGAGTACTGACCGGGGGCGGCGACTGCCCCGGCCTCAACGCGGTCATCCGCGGCCTCGTCCGCAAGGGTGTGCAGGAGTACGGCTACGAGTTCGTCGGCTACCGCGACGGCTGGCGCGGACCGCTGGAAGGCGACACCGTCCCGCTCGACATCCCGGCCGTCCGCGGCATCCTTCCCCGCGGCGGCACGATCCTCGGCTCTTCCCGTACCAATCCGCTGAAGGAGGCGGACGGCGTCCGCCGGATCAAGGAGAACCTCGCCAAGCACGAGGTGGACGCCCTCGTCACCATCGGCGGCGAGGACACGCTCGGCGTCGCGGCGCGGCTCTGCGACGAGTACGGCATCAGCTGTGTCGGCGTACCCAAGACCATCGACAACGACCTGTCCGCCACCGACTACACCTTCGGCTTCGACACGGCGGTCGGCATCGCCACCGAGGCGATCGACCGGCTGCACACCACGGCCGAATCCCATATGCGTGTCCTCGTCGTGGAGGTGATGGGGCGTCACGCGGGCTGGATCGCCCTCCACTCCGGTCTCGCGGGCGGCGCCAACGTCATCCTCATCCCCGAGCAGCGTTTCGACGTCGACCAGGTCTGCGCCTGGGTCACCTCCCGTTTCAAGGCGAGTTACGCGCCGATCGTGGTGATCGCCGAGGGCGCGATGCCCAAGGACGGCGAGGCGGTCCTCAAGGACGGCACGCTCGACTCGTTCGGCCATGTCCGCCTCTCCGGCGTCGGCGAGTGGCTGGCCAAGGAGATCGAGAGCCGTACGGGCAAGGAGGCCCGCACCACCGTCCTCGGCCACGTCCAGCGCGGAGGCACCCCGAGCGCATTCGACCGCTGGCTCGCCACCCGCTTCGGGCTGCACGCCATCGACGCCGTGCGCGACGGGGACTTCGGCAAGATGGTCGCCCTCCAGGGCACCGACATCGTGCGGGTGCCGATCGCGGAGGCGACAGCCAAGCTCAAGACGGTCGACCCGAAGCTCTACGAGGAGGTCGGCGTCTTCTTCGGCTGACGCCGCGGTGGGCCGTATATTCGCGATATCCGGGTATTCGCGGGTATCCGGCCCACAGCTCGTGAACCGGGAGAGAACGTGGAAATCCTCGCCTACGGTGTCCAGGCCGACGAAAAGCCGCTCATCGAGAAGGCATTCGCGGATCTCCGCATGAGCGTCCGGTGCCTGGACGTGTTCCTCGACGCCGACACCGCCGCCATCGCCGCCGGCCACCAGGTGATCTCCACCAGCGTCAACGCCCAGTTGGACGCCGAGGTGCTGCGGCCCCTCGCCGCGGGCGGCACGAGGATGATCGCCCAGCGTTCCACCGGCTTCAACAACATCGACCTCGATGTGGCAGGGCGGCTCGGTCTCACCGTCGCCAGGGTGTCGTACTACTCGCCGTACTCCGTCGCCGAGTTCGCCTGGACGCTGGCCATGGCCGTCAACCGGCGTATCGTCCGCGCCGCCAACCGCACCCGCGACTTCGACTTCCGCCTCGACGGCCTGATGGGCCGGGACATGCGCGGCCGGACCGCCGGCGTGATCGGCACCGGCAAGATCGGAGAGGCATTCACCCGGATCGCCCACGGCTTCGGCATGCGGCTGCTCGGCCTGGACGTGGCGCCGAACCCCGTGTGCCTCGAACTGGGCATGGAATACGTCGACAAGGACGAACTCCTCGCCGCCGCGGACCTGGTCACCCTCCACGTACCGCTGCTGCCCGCCACCCGGCATCTCATCGGCGCCCGGGAGCTGCGCGCGATGAAGGACGACGCGATCCTGGTGAACTCCAGCCGCGGCGGCCTGATCGACAGCGACGCCCTCGTCGGCGAACTGCGCAAGGGGCGCTTCGCGGGGGTCGGCCTCGACGTGTACGAGGCGGAGGCCGGGCTGTTCTTCCTCGACAGGTCCATGGAGGCGGTCGACGACGACACCCTCGCCCGGCTGATGACGTTCCCCAACGTCCTCGTCACCTCCCACCAGGCGTACTACACCGTGGAAGCGGTCGCCCAGATCGTGGACACCACCGCCCGGAACATCAAGGACCACCTCGAGGGCCGGCGCAGCGAGAACGTGCTCGTCCCCGCCGCGCCCGCCCTCTGAGCGCCGTGTCCCTCAGCCGACCAGCACACCCGCCAGCAGCGACGCCGTCAGCGCCGCGCCGTTCATGGTCAGCACCGACTCCGGATGGAACTGCACGGACGCGAAACCGCTGCCGCGCAGCGCGTGCACGTCACCGGTCACCTCGTCCCGGCTGAGCTCGATCCGGTGCATGGCGAGTTCGGCCGCGGTGACCTCGTCGCAGCGCGCGGTGAAGCTGTTGTAGAAGCCGACCGTCTCCGGGCGGCCGAAGAAGTCGATCCGCTCCTGCGCCCCCTGGTACGGCTCGTCCTTGCGGACGGTCACCAGCCCCAGCTCCGCGGCCAGCACCTCATGGCCGAGGCACACACCCAGCAGACCGTGGCCGTGCCCCTTCAGCAGGTCGGCGGCGAGGGCCCGCAGGAAGCGCATCTTCGGGTCGGACGCGTCGGCCGGGTCGCCGGGGCCCGGTCCCAGCACCACGGGCCCCGGGTGGGCGAGGGCGCGCTCCCGCAGCCCCGGCGCGTCGTACCGCACCACGGTCACCTCCAGCCCGGTCGAGCGCAGCAGATGCGCCAGCATGGCGGTGAAGGTGTCCTCGCCGTCGACGACCAGGGCGTGCCCGGAGAGTCTCGCGGCCTGCTCCTGCATCCGCAGCCAGAACGGGGCGAGATCGGCCCGGCGGGAGTCCAGGGCCGCCCGCACGCGTGGATCGTCCGCCAGACGCGGCGCCGGCCCCCCGGCGTCGGACCGCCCCGGCCGCACTCCCAGCGCGGCGAGCACGCCCGCGGCCTTGGCGTGTGTCTCCGCGACCTCGCCGGCCGGGTCGGAGTGCCGCACCAGCGTCGCCCCGACCGGCACCCGCAGTGTGCCCGTGGCGTCGATGTCGGCGGTACGGATCAGGATGGGCGAGTCCAGCGTCTGCGCGCCGGAGGCGTCCGTGCCGATCAGTGCCAGCGCGCCCGCGTAGTAGCCGCGGCCGCCCACCTCGTGGCGCTCGATGACCCGGCAGGCGTTCTGCAGGGGCGAGCCCGTGACCGTGGCGGCGAACATCGTCTCCTTCAGCACCTCGCGCACGTCGAGGGACGAGCGTCCCCGCAACTCGTACTCGGTGTGGGCGAGATGAGCCATCTCCTTCAGCCGGGGCCCCACCACGACCCCGCCCATGTCGCCGACCGTGCACATCATCTTCAGCTCCTCGTCGACCACCATGGAGAGCTCCTCGCGCTCCTTGCGGTCGTCCAGGAAGGCGAGCAGCGCCTCGGCGGTCGGCCCCCCGGGCGGATACCGGAAGGTCCCGCTGATCGGGTTCATCACGACCGTGCCGCCGGTCATGCGCACATGCACCTCCGGGCTCGCCCCCACCAGCGTGCGGTCGCCCGTGTGGACCACGAAGGTCCAGTACGCGCCGCGTTCGCCGGTCAGCAGGCGCCGGAACAGTGCGAGCGCGTCGGCCCGGCCGAAGCCGTCGATCTGCCCGGTGAAGGTGCGCCGGATCACGAAGTTGGCGCCTTCACCCTGCCCGATCTCGTCCTCGACGACCCGCCGCACGATGTCCGCGTACTCCTCGTCGCCGACGTCGAACGTGCCGCCCTCGACCCGTACCTCGTGCCGGGGGAGCTCCTCCAGGACCTGCCCGAGGGCGAGTTCATGGCTTTCGCGGGCGACCAGCACCGCGAGGGGCGTGCCGTCGTCGGTCACGTCGAAGCCGCGTTCCGCGATCTGGCGGAAGGGCACGAGCGCCAGGGAGGGATGCCCGCCCACCGGGATGTCGGCCAGGCGGGCGGCCTCGTGGACGTCGCCGATCAGGACCTCGACGGTGCCGTGGTCGCGGCCGGGGGTACGGCGGTGCAGCAGGGCGAACGGGGGGCAGTCGTCGTCGAGCAGTCGTCCGATGAGCATGCGGGGTGTTCCTTCCGGGAGAGGAGGAACGGCCGCTGTCGGGAAAACAGTGAAGGCCGCCCCTCGGGCGGCCTTCGCGATCGGTGCTGCGCGCGATCAGGAAGCAGTGGGCCGCCGGAGTGCGGTCCACCACCAGTTCTGGATCTGCTGCGCGAACATGACGCCGACGATAACGCATCCGCCCGCGCCTGCGGGGCACGTCCCACGATGAGGACGGCCCCGCCGACGCGGGCGGAGTGTGCGAGGTGCGCGGGTCAGATCAGCGTGTTGTAGATCTGCCAGCCGTTGCCGACCGAGGTCCGGGCGGCGAAGGGAGACGTCGGGACGCCGGTGCCCTTGTAGAACCACAGGGCGCCGGACGGCTCACGGCCGACCATGTCGGCGATGCCGTCCTTGTTCAGGTCCCCGGTGGAGACCAGCATGTTGAACATGTTCCAGCCGCCGCCGACCCGGATGCGCGCTGCGAACGGAGCCGCCCCGTTGCCGGTGCCCCGGTAGAACCACAGGTAGCCGGACGTGTCCCGGCCGACCGCGTCGGCCTTGCCGTCCTTGTCGAGGTCACCGGTGGCGACGAGCATGTTGTACGTCTGCCAGCCGTCGCCGACCTTGGTGCGGCGGGCGAAGGGGGCGGACGGGACGCCGGTGCCCTTGTAGAACCACAGGGCGCCGGACGGCTCACGGCCGACCATGTCGGCGATGCCGTCGCCGTCGAGGTCCTGCGAGCCGACGATCATGTTGAACATGTTCCAGCCGGGGCCGACGTTGACGCGGGCCCGGAACGGCTGGTTCTTGTTGCCGCTGCCCTTGTAGTACCAGAGGTAGCCGGAGCCGTCCCTGGCCACCATGTCACCGGTGCCGTCGGCACGGAGCGGTCCGAGATCGGTGATGGCGTTGTAGCCCTGCCAGCCGCCGCCGATCCGGTAGCGCGAGTAGAACGGCGTCGTCGCGCTGCCGGTGCCCTGGTACTGGTACAGCGAGCCGCCGGTGTCGCGGGCGAGCACGTTGAACCGGGTGGTGCCGGGATCGGGAGCGGTGGGGGTGGCCTCCACGACGTCGGCCGCCTTCACCCAGGTGATCTTGTGGTGGAAGCGGATCGGCACGTAGAGCGTGTCGCCTATGACGTTCTTCTGCGCGGAGCCGAACCAGTCGTCGCCCCTCACCGCCGGGCCGGCCTTCACATAGGCCTGGCCGGCGGCGAAGGTGAACTTCGTCAGGTGGGCGTTCTCGTCACCGGGCGCCTCGAGGCCCGCGGCGGTGTAGGCGGCGGTCTCCGGGAAGGAGCGCCCGTAGACGTCGGCCGAGGTCGCACCGGCCTTCACCTTGATGCTCGTGGCATTGGCCACCGGAACGGTGTACTGGCCGCCCGGGTTGTAGAACCAGGCCTTCTTGCCCGCGTACCAGATTGCCGTCCAGTTGGTCCTAGCCTCGGCGACGACGTAGCTGCCACCGGCACGGACCTTGTTCCCGTAGTTCGAGCCCTCGGACCAGAGGGAGGTGAAATACGGGTCGGTCAGCGTCGACGCGCTCGTCGAGGGCGAGGTGTAGAGGTAGCCGAAGTTGGACGGTCGGGCGGTGACCGCGTTGCCACCGACGGTGAGCTTGGGCTGGTTCGCCGTGGTGAACGGGGGAACGACACGGACCACTTGGCCGGCCGCGAGCGGACCGCCCGCGCCCTGGTCGCCCTGCCGGGCGCCCATCAGGCCCATGTAGTGGTTCCAGTCCCAGTACGGGCCCGCGTCCCAGTGGAGATTGGCCATGCCGGCGTCCGTCTGGAGCGCCACCTCGTCATGGCCGATAATGTGGTCGCGGTCCAGCGGCACGTTGTACTTGGTGGCCAGGAACTTCACCAGGTCGGCCGAGGACTGGTACTGGGACTCGGTGTACCACTTGCCTTCCTTGATCGCGTAGCCCTCGTGCTCCACGCCGATCGAGTGCATGTTGTGGGTCCAGTTGCCCGCGTGCCACGCCAGGTGCTTGTTCTCGATCATCTGGGTGACCAGACCGTCCGAGGCGCGGATCAGATAGTGCGCGCTGCCCGGGACATCCGGGTTCGTGAGCGCCGCGAGCGAGCCGTCGTAGCCGCCCTCGGTGTCGTGGATGACGATCTGGCGGATGTCCACACCCTGGTTCGGGCGGTCGGCGAGCGTGTAGTTGCGCTTGCCCGTGCTCGACGTGCGGGACGGCACGAAGTTGCAGTTCAGGCCGGTGGGGCACTCGAGCGTCGGCTCCGCCGTGGTGGAGGCGTGGCTCACCGCCAGCGGGACGTTCGCGGGCTTGACGGGCCGGACCGACGGGTCGGCCGGCAGGGAGACCTGCTCGCCGTCCAGGGTGAGCTCCTGCTCACCCGTCTTGATCGACTCGAAGACGCGCTTGGCGAAGAGGTCGGCGCCCTTCTTGTCCGGCGACTGGCTGTAGCGGGCCACTGCCGGGTACCAGGCGCCAGGGTCGTCGGACAGCTCCGCGCCGGCCTCCTTCTGGTACTCCGCGAGCAGAGCCGCGCCGGCCCGGATGGACTCGGAGGTGTCGCTCTGGACCGCCTCGGGGGAGCTGTCGATCAGCTCGGCGGCCTTGTCCACGGTGTGGAGCCGGGGGTCGTCGGTGTCGACGGTCGCCTCGGCCAGAATCCGACGGACCTTGGCGGGATCGAAGGACTTCTCGATCTCCGGCTTGCCGCTGCCGTTGAAGTGGGCGACGGCCTCCTCGCCGGCCTCGTCCGTCTCGATGTCCTCCGGGTCGACGTCCGTCAGACCCATCACGTTGTACGCGCCGGTGACGCTCGGCTCGCCCTCGTGGTCCTCCCAGCGCGTCTGCCGGTACGAGACCGCCATCAGCACGCTCTGGGGTACGTCGAACTCGCGCGCCGCCTCCGCGAACTGGCTCTGGAGCGACTCGTTCCGGCTGCCCTTGTCGTCGCCGAGACCGACGAGGTCGGGCGATGCCACCGCGACCGTTCCGATCGTGGCAGTGGCGACGACTGCCGCCGCCACCCCGTAGAAGAGCCGTTTCTTCTTGCGATCTCTGCGGTGCCCCTGGCTCACGCCCACCCCTGGTCCGTCTTGTGTTGTGATCCGTTTCGAAAACGCGCCGCAGGGTAACACCACTCGATCGGGTGAACGTCGTCGAGGGACATTTCGGACGGCTGTCTCAGTCGCTGGGCACGCGGCCGGACAGGTGGCGGGAAGCCGTAGGGTTGTGCTGTGACCGTGAACGCTAAGACCACCGCTACCGGTGGCAACACCTGGCGAAACCTGCCCGCGGCGCAGCAGCCCGAGTACCCCGATGCCGAGGCTCTGCGCGATGTGATCGCGGACCTCGAGTCGTATCCGCCGCTCGTTTTCGCGGGCGAGTGCGACCAGCTGCGCGCCCGGATGGGAGCCGTCGCCAAGGGCGAGGCGTTCCTGCTCCAGGGCGGCGACTGCGCCGAGGCCTTCGACGCCGTCTCCGCCGACCACATCCGGAACAAGCTGAAGACCCTGCTCCAGATGGGCGCGGTCCTCACCTACGCCGCGTCCGTCCCCGTGGTGAAGGTCGGCCGCATCGCCGGCCAGTACTCGAAGCCGCGCTCCAAGCCCACCGAGACCCGCGACGGCGTGACCCTGCCGACCTACCGCGGCGACTCCGTCAACGGCTTCGACTTCACCGAAGAGGCCCGCATCCCGGACCCCGAGCGCCTCAAGCGGATGTACAACGCCTCCGCCTCGACGCTCAACCTGGTGCGTGCCTTCACCACCGGCGGTTACGCGGACCTGCGCCAGGTGCACGCCTGGAACCAGGACTTCGTGAAGTCGTCCCCCTCCGGCCAGCGCTACGAGCAGCTCGCCCGTGAGATCGACAACGCGCTGAACTTCATGAAGGCCTGCGGCACCGACCCGGCCGAGTTCCGCACGGTCGAGTTCTTCTCCTCCCACGAGGCCCTGCTGCTGGACTACGAGTCGGCCCTGACCCGGACCGACTCCCGCACCGGCCGGCTGTACAACACCTCGGGCCACATGGTCTGGGTCGGTGAGCGCACCCGCCAGCTGGACGGCGCGCACATCGAGTTCGCCTCCAGGATCAGCAACCCGATCGGCATCAAGCTCGGGCCGACGACGACGGTGGACGAGGCGCTGACCTACATCGACCGTCTCGACCCCGACCGTGAGCCGGGCCGGCTGACCTTCATCGTCCGCATGGGCGCCGACAAGGTCCGCGACAAGCTCCCCGAGCTGGTCGAGAAGGTCACGGCCTCCGGCGCGACCGTGGCGTGGGTGACCGACCCGATGCACGGCAACACCTTCGAGGCGGCGTCCGGCCACAAGACCCGCCGCTTCGACGACGTGCTCGACGAGGTCAAGGGCTTCTTCGAGGTCCACAAGGCGCTCGGCACCCACCCCGGCGGCATTCACGTCGAGCTCACCGGTGACGACGTCACCGAGTGCGTGGGCGGCGGCGACGAGATCTTCGTCGACGACCTGCACCAGCGCTACGAGACGGCCTGCGACCCCCGGCTGAACCGCAGCCAGTCCCTGGACCTGGCGTTCCTCGTCGCGGAGATGTACCGCGACCAGTAGCCGAGGCGATGTGCCGGTGGGGCGTGGATCGATGTGATCCATGCCCCACCGGCATATTCGGGGCTTTTACCGGCCCGGGGCTGCGGGTAAGGTTAGGTTAGCCTCACCGATCATCGGGACGGCGACAACCAATCGATCCCGGGAGGTGAACCGCGTGTACGTCTGCTCGTGCTTCGGCATCACGGAGAAGCAGGTCAAGGAGCATGCGGATGCCGGTGCCTGCACCCCCCGGCAGATCGCGTCCGTGTCCAAGGCCGGCACCGACTGCGGTTCCTGTGTGCGGCGCATCCAGGGAATCCTGGGCCGTGGCGCCTGCCCCCGCCGTGAGCTGCTGGAGCAAGGCAACGGCGCGTCCGTCCTGGCCTCGGAGCCGGACGGCGGTACCGGGCCCGCGCTCGGCGAAGCCGCCTAGGCCGGGCCCGGCCCGGTTCCGCCGGCCGTCGCTCGTCGCCTAGGACTCCGGCTGCTCGATCAGCTGGGCGATGTACAGCGCCTCACCGAGCTTGTCGACCAGGTCCAGCTGGGTGTCGAGGTAGTCGATGTGGTGCTCCTCGTCCGCGAGGATCGACTCGAAGATGTTCGCCGAGGTGACATCGCCCTTCGCGCGCATGACGTCGATTCCGCGCTTGAGGCGGTCGATCGCCTCCACCTCGACCTGCCGGTCGGCCTGGAACATCTCGGTGACCGTCTGCCCGACGCGCACATGGAACAGCCGCTGGTAGTTCGGCAGACCGTCCAGGAAGAGGATCCGGTCGGTGAGCACCTCCGCGTGCTTCATCTCGTCGAACGACTCGGCCCGGGTGTATTTGGCGAGCTTCGTCCAGCCGAAGTTCTCCTGCATCTTCGCGTGCAGGAAGTACTGGTTGATCGCGGTCAGCTCGGCAGTCAGCTGCTCGTTGAGGAACTCGAGGACCTCGGGGTCGCCCTGCATCGCAGAGGCTCCTTCCACGCGTACGTCTGGGCAGGTTCGCGCATCCTTGCACCGCGACACGGGAGCGTCCAGTAAGTGCATGCTTAGTAGGAGTTGCCCGAATCGGCCCAGACCTGGTCATGACCACCCCTCCCGGTCTGTCACCATTGAAGGCATGGGTCAGCCGGAGAGCCGGGAATACCGCGCACCAGAGGAGTCCGAGCTTCCGCCGGGGCAGCGACTCCAGCGAGGCTGGCCCGTCACCCACTACGGACCTGTACCCAAGTTCAAGCCGGACCGCTGGGAGTTCAGGGTCTTCGGCGCCACCGCCGACGGTGAGAAGCACTGCTGGAACCACGAGGAGTTCTCGGCGCTTCCCTACGCGAGCGTAGTCGGCGATCTGCACTGCGTGACGAAGTTCAGCATGCTGGGGGCCGAATGGGGCGGTGTGCCCGCCCGTACGATCGTGGAGCTCGCCCCGCCGGCGCCCTCCGTCAGTCATGTGATGGTCTGGGCGGAGTACGGCTTCAGCGCCAATCTGCGCCTCTCCGACTTCGTCGCGGAACGCACGATCTTCGCCACCCACAAGGACGGCGAACTGCTGACCGCGGAGCACGGCTTCCCGCTGCGTCTGGTGGTCCCGCACCTGTACGCCTGGAAGGGGCCCAAGTGGGTCCGGGGTGTGGAGTACATGACGGCCGACCGCCGTGGCTTCTGGGAGGAGCGGGGCTATCACAACCTCGGCGATCCCTGGCGGGAGCAGCGGTACTCGTACCAGGAGGAACCCGGGGACGGCCCGGAGCTCTGAGCCCCGGGCCGTGAGGTCCGCCGTGGGAGACGTCGGTGGTACCGACGTCAGTGGTACTGGTGGACCACCGCGTGACCCTTGCCGCGGCCGATCATCCACTTGTTCACTGGAGTGGTGACCACGAACGCGACGAGGAACGCGAACGCGAGCGCGCCCCAGAAGAGGAAGTCGGCCAGATGGGCGTCCATCGCGCCCGGGACGAGGAGCAGCACGCCGTTGTCGACGATCTCCATGACCGTGATGGAGATGGTGTCCGCGGCGAGTGCCACGCCGATCGCCGCCTTCAGGCTCAGGCCGGCCCGCAGGACCGCCCACAGGGTCAGCGAGTAGCCGAAGAGGAAAGCCAGCGCGATGGCGAGGATCATCGTGGGGGCGGTGCCCCAGCCCAGCGCCGTACCGATGATCATGCCGAGCACCTCGCCGATGGCGCAGCCGGTGAGGCAGTGCAGGGTCGCCTTGGCCGCCATGCTCCAGCTCGCCCTGCCCGGGCCCTGTGCGTGGCCGTGGTGCCCGTGCTCCGAGTGGTCCATGTGCGTCTCGTGCTGCATGGCGTGCCCCCAATATGCGGTAGCGGTTCCTGCCGACCAGTAGGAACCGTATACCCCCTCGGGGTATTCCGCAGAGTCTCAGCGAAGTTCTTTCAGCCGCGCAACGTCCGCGGCATGTCCCTCCTTGCCACCGGGCGTCTCGATGACCAGAGGCACGCCCTCGGTGGCGGGATGCGACATCAGCGCGCGGAACGGTTCCTCGCCGATGTGGCCCGAGCCGATGTTCTCGTGACGGTCCTTGTGTGCCCCGGCGATGTCCTTCGAGTCATTCGCGTGGATCAGCTTCAGCCGCCCTTGGCCCACCGTTTCCACCAGCAGATCCAGTGTCCGCGCCATCCCCCCGGGCGCCGCAAGGTCGTGCCCGGCCGCGAAGATGTGGCAGGTGTCCAGGCAGACGCCCAGCTTGGGATGCGCGTCGAGTGCCTCGAAGTAGGGACCGAAGTCCCAGGTACGGGAGCAGAGCGAGGAGCCCTGGCCGGCCGTCGACTCCAGAAGCAGAAACGGATCGTCGTCATGCGTCAGTTCGTCCAGCAGCGGCAGCATCCGCTCCCGCACCTGGGCCAGCGCCACCTCACGGGCGCGGCCCCCCGTCGCCGAACCCGTGTGCACCACCACGCCTCGGGCGCCGATCTCCCGGGCCCGGCGCAGCGAGTGCCTCAAGGAGAGGACGGACTGCTCGACGGTGGCTTCGGTGTGAGAACCGAAGTTGATCAGATAGGGGGCGTGCACCCAGGCCGAGACGCCCTCGGCCGCGCACTCGGCCCGGAACTTCTCGTCCTGGGCCGGATTCCCCTTGGGCGTCGCCCAGCCCCGCGGATTGGCCACGAAGACCTGCACGGTCTCCGCCTCCAGTTCCCTCGCGTAGGTGAGTCCGGTCGTGGCGAGGCCGCCGGCCACGGGAACGTGGCCGCCGACAGGGTTGCGCATGAGAACTAGAGCCCCTTGGTCTTGATCGTGATCGTGCTGCCTTCCGGCGCCTGGCCGCCGCCCTCGACGGACTGGCTCTCGACCTCGTCACCGAGGAACGGGAAGTTCTTCTCGACCTTCACCACGAAGCCGGCTTCCTCCAGCTCGGCGGTGGCGTCGTCCACCTTGTCACCGACCACGTCCGGCACGTCCACCATCCGCGGGCCCTTGGAGACCGTCAGCGTGACCGTGTCGCCGCGGGCCAGCCTGGCCCCCTCGGCGGCCGACTGCCGGGCGACGGCACCGGCCTCCTGCTCGGAGTGGATCCGCTCGTCGGCGACCTTCACCTTCAGACCTGCTTCCTCGAGCTCGGCCGTCGCGTCCTCGACGGAGTCACCCGTCACATCAGGCATGTCGATCGGCGCACCCTTGCTGACGACGATCGACACGGCGGTGTCGGGGCTCCGGCCGCTGCCGGCGGCCGGGTCGGTACGGATCACCGAACCCTGGGCGACGCTCTCGTCGAACTCCCTGGTCACCACGCCCGGCGCCAGCCCCACCTTGCGCAGCTCGCGCTCGGCCTCCGCCAGCGGCCTGCCGGACACCTCGGGAACCTTCACGATCTCCGGACCGCGGGAGACGGTGATCGTCACGGAGCCGTTGCCCCGTATCCGCTCGTTCGTGCCCGGGTCGCTGTTGATGACGGTGCCGCGGGCCACTGTCTCGCTGAAGTCGTGGCGGACGGTCTTCAGGTCCAGGCCCGCCTTGTCGAGCGCCTCCCGGGCCTGCTGCTCGCTCTTGCCGATCAGCGGGGGGACACGGGTGAACTGGCCGGAGTTGATGTACCAGACGCCCGCACCCACACCGATGACGGTGATCACCGCGAGCAGCAGCGCGAACAGGCCGCGGCGCGACATCGGCAGGCCCCGGCCGGCCGGACGCACCGGCTCGGGCTCGGGCCGCTCCGGAGGCGGCAGGATCAGCCGGGCCGTGTGGTGCACCCCGGGCTCCGCGTCGGCCGGTGCCCGCACAATGACGTCCGTACGGTCCTCGTCGGACGCGTCGCCGTCCGATCCGCCGTCCGCCGGTTCCCCGGTGCGGGCCCGCGGGGGAACCGCGTCCAGCTGCTCGTCGCCGAGCGCCGCCCGCGCCTCACGCGCCTGGGCAAGCAGGGCCACCGCGTCGTGCGGGCGGACATCGGGATTACGGGCGGTCGCGCTCGCCACCAGCTCGTCCAGCTCGACGGCGAGCCCCGGGAAGAGCGCGGACGGCGCCGGGACGTCCGCGTTCAGGTGCTGGAACAGCACCTGGGCCGGAGTGTCACCGGCGTGCGGCTTGGCGCCCGTCAGCATCTCGTAGAGGACGACCCCGCACGCGTACACATCGGCGCGGGTGTCCGCCGTGCCGTACTCGATCTGCTCCGGCGCGAGATAGGAGACGGTGCCGAGGACCGTGCCCGAGGTGTTGGTCACGGAACCGACCGCGCGCACCAGGCCGAAGTCGGCGACCTTGACCCGGCCGTCGTCCCCTATCAGCACGTTCTCCGGCTTCATGTCCCGGTGCACGAACCCGGCCCGGTGCGCGGCGCCGAGCGCGGCCAGCACGGGCTCCAGGATGTCGAGCGCGGCCCGCGGCTGGAGCGCGCCGCGCTCACGCAGGACGTCACGGAGGGTGCAGCCCTCCACGTACTCCATCGCCAGATACACGTACGCGCCCTGGGCGCCCTGGTCGAAGACCCCGACCACGTTCGGGTGCGCCAGCCGTGCGACGGACTTCGCCTCGCGGATGAACCGCTCCACGAACGTGACGTCCGTGGCGAGATCCGGATGCATCACCTTGAGAGCGAGCACCCGGTCGAGCCGGGTGTCGACGGCCCGGTAGACCGTGGCCATGCCGCCGACGGCGATGCGCGCATCGACGCGGTAGCGGCCGTCGAGCACCTGCCCGACGAGAGGGTCCTGGAGGGTCGTATCCACGCGCCGATTCTACGAGCCGCGAAGACGGGGTCCGACGGGTCGGACGCGGGTGGGGCCGGACTGCAGCCGAGCTGTGACGCGGGGGTGGCGGGCGGGCGGCCGCTGCGCGGGGCCGTTTCCCCAACCCGCCCCTTCCCGAACCGGGGGCTCCGCCCCCGGACCCCCGCGCCTCAATCGC
>NZ_JBFAQK010000051.1:0-52167 GCF_040677245.1 Streptomyces kurssanovii | reverse complement strand
AAAGAGGCGCCGCTAGCTCAGTTGGTTAGAGCAGCTGACTCTTAATCAGCGGGTCCGGGGTTCGAGTCCCTGGCGGCGCACAACCAGACCCTGTAGGGCGTTCCGGTGATCCGGGACGCCCTACAGGGCTTTCCGCGTGAGGCGTGTCTCGCGCCGTGCGGCGCCGGACCGTGCGCCGATGTGGCGCTCCTCACAGCTCGTAGCCTCACAGCTCGTACGGATAGAGGGCCACCTTCTCCCGCTCCGCGTGGATGTCGATCCATGTCCCGAGGGACCCGTCGGGTAACGGGCCGGCCAGGTCCAGCAGGATCAAGGTCCCCGCCAGGTCCAGGACGGCGGCGGCACGGGCGACCTCGTCGAGCCGGCCGCGCAGCAGCAGACCGTCCGCCCGCGGGCCGATCAGGTAGGACTGCTCGGGGGCGGGATGCGTATTGGTCAGCCACGCCACGTCCTCGTCGACCGTCCACTCGGCGTCGTACCGGCCGGGCAGCGCGTCGGGTTCACCGCACCAGCGGGCGACGACCGGCCCGATGGGGGTGCGCGCGTGAGCGAGGCACAGTCCGCCGGGGAGCTGTTCGGTTTTCTCCAGATCGATCAGCATGGCTGCGGGCGGCCCTCCGGACGGCGAAGGAGGGATCGTTTCACGGTCATCCGATGATCCTGCCAGGTGCACCCGCTTTCCATGAACATCGCGGGCACAACGGGCACACGACCGCGGCGGCCCCCGGCGGAAGGGGTCGCCGCGGCGTGACCGGCCTGCCGTCAGAACTGCACGTCGGAGCAGGCGTAGAAGGCGTTCGCCGTGTCGTGCACCGTCCACACCGCCAGGATCAGATGGCGGCCCGACCGCTGGGGAAGGTTGCCGGAGTGGGACAGGGTCGCCGGCGGCTGCTGACCGCCGTAGGGGATGGTCAGGAAGGGCTGCGACTCCAGTGCGGCCCTGGTCAGCGGCTGGCTCGGGTTCCAGCCGGCCTTGGTGATGTAGTACTTGAAGTCGGTGGTGCGGTGCCTGGCGGTGAACTGCCAGCGGAAGGTGTAGTTCTGGCCCGAGCTGACCTTGGTGGTGGGCCAGGCTCCGCCGCGCGGGTTGTCCAGTTCGGCGAACTGGCCGTTGCCGCCCGCGCAGATCTTGCCGTCGGCCGGACCCGCGGCCGGGAAGCCCTTCGGGCCCTCGACGCTCTGCGGCTCCCACTGGATCTGGCCGCAGTTGCTCACCGTCTTGTTGGCGCAGAGCTTCTGCCGGCTGATCGGTGAGTCGGTGTAGCCGTGGCTGCTCGCGCTGCCGGTGGCGAGCAGGGTCGCACCCGTCACGACGAGGCCGACCGCGGCCGCGCCTATCTTCTTTCGCATGCTTGGCTCCTGGTAGAACGTGGGGGAGTTCCGAGGCACTTGCTGCACGCGTGCGGTATTGCTTGTTCCGGTCTAGACCAAGTTCCAATGTATTGACGCCCGTTGGAGTTGTCCAGACCAATCACGGGGCCTCGACGGCACCCGCCCGACCCGTGTAGAAGGCAACGGTCAGATCCTTCACCAGCGCCTTGCGCTCGTAGTCGTCCAGGTCGACCAGACCACGCGCGGTCAGCCGGCCCACCGTCTCCTCGACCGCGTCCACCACCGAAGTCAGCACGGTGTTCCGGTGCTTGGCGTCGATCGCCGCGACCCGGCGGCGCTGCATCGCGGCCGCCACCTCGGGCGCGTAGTCGATGCCCACCGGCTGCGCGGAGAAGACCTCGACCCCGACCGCCGCGCACTGTGCCGCCAGCATCTTCGTCAGCCTGTCCCCGACCGCCTCCGCGTTGCGCAGCGTCGGCACCGCCGGGAGGAAGGCGTCGGCGGGCAGCTGCGAGAAGACCCGCACGGTGGCCGCCTCCACCTGCTCCCGCAGATACGTCTCGTGGTCGGCCACGCCGAGCGCGGCGCGTGCCGTGTCCTTGACCCGCCACACGACCAGCACCACGGCGCGCAGCGGCGTTCCCTCGGCGTCGACGACGGCCATCGGCTCGCTGCGCCAGTGCCGCAGCCGTACGTCGATCCGCCGGCGCAGCACCAGCGGGCTGACCCACACCAGCCCGGTACGGCGCACACTGCCGCGGTAGTCACCGCAGAGGGTGAGCACCCACGCCCGGCCGACCTGGCCCCGCCCGAGCCCGCCGAGCGCGAACAGCGCCAGGATCACGCCCAGTGTGAGCAGGCACCACAGCCAGATCCCGATGCCCCCGTACGGCGGCGGGGTCAGCCCGAACACGGCCGCGAGCACCTCCGGGACCGCCCCGGTCCCCCAGATCACCGCACCGATCCCGGCGAGCGAGCAGCCGCCCGCGACGAGCGCCGTCCAGCCCGGCAGTACCGGTCCCGGGCGCTCGGCGAGCTGCGGATCGACGGACGGTACCGGCCGGGCCGCGGCGGAGGACTTCCGCGGCCCCGGCTGCTGCGGTCCGGGCGTCTGCTGCCCTGACTTCCGCGGTCGGGAACCGTCCTGGCGCGGCTGCCGCGGATCGGACTCGTCCGGGTGCTCGTGGGGCCAGCGCTTCGTCAGATCGGGCTTGCTCGTACCGGACTTCCGCGCGTCGGCCTTCCGCAGGTCCGGCTTCCGCGGGTCCTGCCGCGTCGGATCGAGGGTGCCCTGCTCGCCGCCGTTCCGCTGCTGGACCTCTTGCGTGGCGGGCGGCTCGTGCCCGACCCTCGGCTGCTCGCCCGTCCCCTGCCGCCGGGACACGACAGTGGGCCGCAGCGGGGCCGCGTCGTCCCTGAACAGCAGGTGGACGGGGATCTCGGTCGTCGTCTCGCTCGCGATGACGAAGTTGCGCCGCGGGCTCTCGGACGGCACGGTGCCCTCCGGCTCCGACGTCGTGGTGTTCATGCCTGCCGCCTTAGCTGGTCGCTCTGTGGTGTCGTCGGGTGTGCTCGTGCCCGGTGCCGTGGGACCGGGGTCCTAGGAGAAGAGACGCCTCCAGGTCTCCGGCCCCGGATAGCCGTCCGCCGCAGCGCCGCGCCAGCCCTGGGCGCGCTGGAACGCCTGGACGTTCCGGCGGTCAGCCTCGCGCCAGCGCGGGTCCGGCCCGGACGTGTAGTGCTTGCCGTAGCCGCGCTCGACCAGGCGCTTGCCCAGTTGGGTGACGTACGCGCTGGAGCGGCCGGGCCGGAAGTGGGCGCGCCCGGGGAAGGCCGGCTTACCGGCGTTCGGGCCGTTGGCCGCGGGTTTCGCGGCGGGGATGTTCCTGCCCTGCTTGTTCACCAGCAGCCGCCAGGTGTGCGGTCCCGGCAGGCCGTCCGCCTCTTTCCCGCGCCAGCCCTGGGCGCGCTGGAAGGCCTGGGTCGCCCGCCGGTCGGCCTCCGTCCAGCGCGGATCGGGCCCCTCCCGGTAGAACCGCTTGCCGCCGCGCGCCACGAGCATCTCGCCGAGGCGCGTGACGGACGCGTTGTTCGTGCCCGGTCCGAAGCGGGAGACGCCCGGGAACGGCACGGCCTCCCGCTGTCCCCCTCCGGCGCCGGTGCCGGTGCCGAGGCCCTTGTAGCGGTAGGCGACGTAGGACGCGGAGTTGTTCCAGTAGGCCATCGGCGTGGCCTGTTTGCGGGTGTGCGGCTTGGTCTGCTCGTACGCCGTGTAGTAGGTGTGCGTGTAGTCGGTCCAGCCGCCGAAGATCGTGACGTGCGAGCCGCCCGTCGGGTCGGCGGGATTGTGGAAGAGCAGGATGTCCCCGGCCTGGAGATCGTCGCGCATGATCCGGTCGCCGAACTGGGCGAGGCTTCCGGTCCACTCGTTCTTCGCCAGGTTCCAGGCCATCGACACATAGCCGGAGCAGTCCTGGCGGTAACCGTCGGACCAGTACTTGGACATGCTGTACGGCACCTTGGCGTCGACCCATTTCTTGGCGCGGTTGATGATCTCCGCGCGGGTGCTGGCGCGCAGCGGCGCCTTCGCGGCGGCGGGCCGGCCGGCCGGGCCGTGCAGTGGAGCGGTGCCGCCCTGTTCGGTGGCCGGCCCCGGCTCCGCGGTCCGCTCCCCGGCCCGTTCCCCGGGTCGCACGGCGGCGGAGGCGTCCCTCGCCGTCGCCCCCGTTCCCGTGGCTCCCAGGACGACCCCTGCGGCGGTGACGACGACCAGCGCCGTGCGGCAGCCCTGCGCCGAGAGGTGCTCCCCGGCTGCGTGCATGCGGCGCCGGTGCGCGCACCCCGCGCAGTCGCAGTCCGCGGCGGGCTCGAACTCCTCGAAGACCGGTACGGCAGCCATGTCTGTCCCCTCCGCACTCAGCAAGATCTTCTGACGATGTTTCACGGGCGCCAGTGTCCCAGCGGTATGGACATAACGCATTTTGACGGATCAAAGGTTAAAAATGATGATTCGACAGGCCGTGGCGCGTCCCGCGGCGAACAGGCGGCGGCACGGAGCACCGCCGGAGTTCCGGTAGAGTTCTCCAGGTCAGCAGGCGCCGCTAGCTCAGTTGGTTAGAGCAGCTGACTCTTAATCAGCGGGTCCGGGGTTCGAGTCCCTGGCGGCGCACGCGGAACCGAGGCCCCCTCGCCACAGGCGAGGGGGCCTCGGTCGTACCGTCGGCACCCCTTGGCCGTGCGTACGATTATTTCCGGCCAATGCCTACCGGTCGGAAACCTCCGGTCCGAGAGGGCCCCAAATCGCGCATACGATCGGTTAACAGCCCGTTCCGCCCTTGCGATCATGACTGGGCTCCGAGAACCTATGGTGGAGCCGGTCACCCCAATTGGACGCCCGGTTTGGGCAGTTGGGCGCGGTTTCCGGGGGCCGCCTCCGGTGCGCGGAGCAAGGGGCGGGGGCCCCGTCACGGTCGGATTACGCGACGGGCATCATGCAACCGAAGGGTGACCGTTTCATGTCTGTAGGAACGGTGGCCAGCCACCACTGACACGCCCGGGACAGCAGGTACAGGGGATCCTGCGGCCCCAGGTGACACGACCGACCACAGCACGCGCCGACCCCGCGTGCGGGGGGATGATCAATGACGTCGACGCCGGACGGCACCGGGCAGCCGGAAGACTCTTCGCGGACCACCCAGCTGCGCGTGCCCGCGCACCTGCGTGCCGCCACCGCGCGGCTGCGCCCCAGGAAGGCGCTGCCGCGCTACGACTACGAGCACTACAGCCGGCTGGCGGGCCCCCTCACGCAGCCCGACCCGAACCGGCCGTACAAGGTCCGGTACCGCTCGCTGCTCTCACAGGAACCCCACCGGATACGTGCCGCGCTGCTGCTCGGTGCCGCGCCGCTGCTGTCGCTGGGCCTGTTCGCCTGGCTGATGCAGCCGCAGCACTGGACCGACCGCGACCCGAACCTCAAGAACGATCTGCTGCTCGCCCTCGACATCGTCATGCTCGTCTCGATCGGCCTGATCGAGCTGTTCCGGACGATGAACGTGCTGTCCAACGCCCACGCGACGCTCGTGGCACGCGACCCGGTGCCCGTGGTGCCGGAGTCGGGCACCCGCGTCGCCTTCCTCACCTCCTTCGTGCCGGGCAAGGAGCCCCTGGAGATGGTGACGAAGACCCTCGAGGCGGCGGTGAGGATCCGGCACCGGGGCCCGATGCACGTCTGGCTGCTCGACGAGGGCGACGACCCGGCCGTCAAGGAGGTCTGCGCCCGTCTCGGTGTCCACCACTTCTCCCGCAAGGGCGTCGCCAGGTGGAACCAGGAGAAGGGCGCGCACCGGGCGAAGACCAAGCACGGCAACTACAACGCCTGGCTCGAGGCGCACGGCGGCGACTACGACTTCTTCGCCTCCGTCGACACCGACCACGTACCGCTGCCCAACTACCTGGAGCGGATGCTCGGCTACTTCCGCGACCCGGACGTCGGCTTCGTCATCGGCCCCCAGGTCTACGGCAACTACGACACCTTCGTCACCAAGGCCGCCGAGTCGCAGCAGTTCCTCTTCCACGCCCTGATCCAGCGCGCGGGCAACCGCTACGGCGCACCGATGTTCGTCGGCACGTCCAACGCCGTGCGTATCAGGGCCATCAAGCAGATCGGCGGCCTGTACGACTCGATCACCGAGGACATGGCCACCGGCTTCGAGATGCACCGCGCCACGAACCCGGCCACCGGCAACAAGTGGCGCTCGGTCTACACGCCCGACGTCCTGGCCGTCGGCGAGGGGCCCACGGCCTGGACCGACTTCTTCACCCAGCAGCTGCGCTGGTCCCGCGGCACGTACGAGACGATCCTCAAGCAGTACTGGAAGGGCTTCGGCACCCTGCCGCCCGGCAAGCTCTTCAACTACACGATGATGATCATCTTCTATCCGATGTCGGCCCTCAACTGGATCCTCGCGGCGCTGAGCTGCGCGCTGTTCCTGGGCATGGGCGCCTCCGGTGTGCAGATCGACCCGGCCATCTGGATGATGCTCTACGGCAACGCCTCCGCCCTCCAGATCGGCCTGTACATCTGGAACCGCCGGCACAACGTGTCGCCGCACGAGCCGGAGGGCTCAGGCGGCCTCGCCGGCATGGTGATGTCGGCGCTCTCCGCGCCCATCTACGCCCGTTCGCTGATGGACGCCGTACTGCGGCGCAAGAGCACGTTCGTGGTGACCCCCAAGGGCGACTCGTCCAGCCCCGACACCCTGTTCGGCACGTTCCGCGTCCACCTGTTCTTCATCGCGGTCTTCGGTGGTTCGCTCGCCTCGTCGTTCTGGCTCGGGCACAACCATCCGGCGATGATCACCTGGGCGTCGCTGGCGCTGCTGATCACGGCCGCGCCCATCTTCGCCTGGCGGCACGGCATCGCCGCGGAGAAGAAGAAGCGCAGGAGACGGCACGCGGGAGACGGGCCCCCGACCGGGCCGGGAACCGGCGGCCCTCATGTGCCGCAGCAACGGCCCCGCTTCGCGGACCCCCGGCCAGGTCCCGGAGGGGCCACGGACCAGACCATACAGATCGCCCTTGGGGGACGTAAGAAATGAGCACGATGCCCGCGCGGCCGAACCACCGCAAGAACCGCGCCCGCCGAATAGCCATCGGCGCGGCGGTGATCGTGGTGGTCGCCGGGTTCAACGGGCCCGCCATCTGGCGCTTCGGCTCGGAGCAGTACCACGACTACGAGATCAACAAGCCGGAGTACAAGGCGGCGAACGGACACTGGGACTTCCTCGACGTCCCCTCCGAGTTCAGGATCAACAGCATCCACGCCGCGCTGCTGCACACCGGTAAGGTGCTGCTCATCGCCGGTTCCGGCAACAACCAGAAGAACTTCGACGCCAAGAAGTTCGAGTCGGTGCTCTGGGACCCGAAGACGAACAAGTTCAAGAAGATCCCCACCCCCAAGGACATGTTCTGCGCCGGGCACACCCAGCTGCCCGACGGCAAGCTGCTGGTCGCGGGCGGCACCAAGCGGTACGAGAAGCTCAAGGGCGACGTCACCAAGGCCGGCGGCCTGATGATCGTCCACAACGAGGACCCGGACGCGCCCAAGACCCTGCCCGCGGGCACCAAGTTCACCGGCAAGAAGAGCGGCAAGACGTTCGTCTCCAAGGACCCGGTCCTCGTGGAGAAGGCGAAGAAGGTCTTCGATCCGAAGACCGGCCGCTTCCTGCGCACCGAGGCGGGCCTCGGCCGGATCTACGTCGAGGCCGAGCGGTCGGGCAAGCAGTACGAGACCGGCACCGAGGACAACTACCGCGTGCAGGGCCTCAAGGGGTCCGACGCCCGGAACGTCTACGGCATCGCCCAGAAGCTCGCCCTCGACAAGAAGGACTTCCAGGGCATCAAGGAGGCCTTCGAGTTCGACCCGGTCGCGGAGAAGTACATCCCCGTCGACCCCATGAACGAGGCCCGCTGGTACCCCACGCTGACCACCCTCGAGGACGGCAAGGTCCTCTCGCTCTCCGGCCTCGACGAGATCGGGCAGATCGTTCCCGGCAAGGACGAGATCTACGACCCGAAGACGAAGACCTGGGAGTACACCGGGGTCATCAGGAAGTTCCCCACCTACCCGGCGATCTTCCTGATGGACAACGGCAAGCTGTTCTACTCCGGCTCCAACGCCGGTTACGGGCCCGCCGACGTGGGCCGCGACCCGGGCGTCTGGGACCTGGACACCAACAAGTTCACCAAGATCCCCGGCCTGTCGGACCCCGACCGGATGGAGACCTCGGCGACGGTCATGCTGCCGCCCGCCCAGGACCAGAAGTTCATGGTCATCGGCGGCGGCGGGGTCGGCGAGTCGGAGAAGTCGAGCGAGAAGTCCCGGCTGGTCGACCTCAAGGCCGACAACCCCCGCTTCACGGACGGACCGTCGCTGGACAAGGGCACCCGCTACCCGAGCGCCTCGCTGCTGCCCGACGACTCCGTGCTCGTCACCGGCGGCTCCGAGGACTACCGGGGGCGTGGCGGCTCCGATGTGCTCCAGGCCCGCACGTACGACCCGAAGACCGGGACGTACAAGCGCGTCGCCGACCCGGCCGTGGGCCGCAACTACCACTCCGGTTCCGTGCTGCTGCCGGACGGACGCGTCATGATCTTCGGCTCGGACTCGCTCTTCTCCGACAAGGACAACACCCGGCCGGGGGTCTTCGAGCAGCGCATCGAGATCTACACGCCGCCCTACCTCTACCGGGACAGCAGGCCCGAGGTGACCGGTGGCCCGAAGACGATCGGACGCGGGGAGAAGGGCACCTTCAAGGTCACGAGCGAGAAGGCGCTGAAGACGGCGAAGCTGATGCGGCCCAGCGCGGTCACGCACGTCACCGACGTCGACCAGCGCTCGATCGCGCTGGAGATGAAGAAGACCGCGGACGGAGTGGAGATCACCGTGCCCAGGAACAGGGCACTGGTGCCGTCCGGTCACTACATGTTCTTCGTGACGGACGAGGCGGGCACACCGTCCGAGGCCGTGTGGGTCGAGGTCCCGTAACGGACCTCCTGAACACGGAAGGGCCCGGCAGCGCGTCCCCTGCTGCCGGGCCCTTCCGTACGTCTACTTGGTGTTGCGGGCCAGACCGAGCGCGTACTCGGGCCACCAGTCGCCCGCCTTGGGACCGCCCTTGCAGTCGCCGTCGGACTCACCGGGCCGCTTGACCCACAGATAGGCGTCGACGAGCGGGTCGCCGGTCCTGGTGGTCGGCGGCTCACCCAGCGCGCGGCCGGGCGGGTTGCACCAGTTCTCCGCCGGATCGCCCTCCGTGTAGGGGCCGTTGCCGTTGCGGCTGGTGTCGATGACGAAATGCTTCCCGCCGAACTTCTCCGAGAGCTTCTTGCCGAACTGCTTACTGGCGTCGGTCGGGTAGAAGTTGGAGACGTTCACCGCGAAACCGTCGGCCTGCTCCACACCGGCCCGCTTCAGCGGGTCGTACAGCGCGTCCGGATTGGACCAGCCCGCGTTTCCGGCGTCCAGGTACACCTTCGTCCCAGGCTGCTGCTTCAGCCTTTCCACGGCTCCCTTGAGCAGGTCGTACCGCTCCTCGTGGAACTCCTGCGGCGTGCAGTTGTCCACCAGGTGCAGCACCGCGTCCGGCTCGAGGATCACCGTGGCACGCCGGTCGCCGATGCCCTTGGCGACGCTGTCGACCCATGCCCGGTAGGCGTTCCCGTCGGCCGCGCCGCCCTTGGAGAACTGACCGCAGTCGCGGTGCGGGATGTTGTAGAGGACGAGCACGGCGTCCCGGTCGGCCTTCGCGGCCGCCTCGGTGATGCCCTCTGCCTCCGCCTCCGGGTCGTCCGGGCCGATCCATTCACCGGCCGGCTGCTCCGCGATCTTCTTGATCAGTTCGGCGTTCGCCGTCTCGCCGTTCTCCCGGTAGACGGCGACCTGCCGGGCCGCCTTGCCGTCCGGGTTGACCCAGTACGGGTCGTCGCCCTTGGGCTGCTGGCCGACGACCGGCCGGTCGTCCCTGCCGCCGTCGCCGTCGGAGGAACAGCCCGCCGTCAGCAGCACCGCTCCCGCGGCGGCAAGGCACGCGCCCGTCCGGGCACCCCGGCCGACCAAACTGCGGTACATCCACTCCCCCTTGGTGCACAGTGCGTGGTGTCCGGCCCTGTGGGTCCCCCCGGACAGGACCGGTCGATCCATCCTGGCACACACGGGGCGGCGCTCCGCAGGTCCGCCCGGTCTCGTCGGCATACCGTGACGAGCACCCGGCACGCGCCGCCGGCCACGGGCCTGAGCGGTCCGTCAGGCCGCGGAGACACCCGTCAGGTACGCGTACACGACGACGTTCGCCGTGTACGTGCCGGCCGCGCGGTCGAAGGTGCCGCCGCAGGTGATGAGGCGCAGTTCGGCACGGCCCTCCTGCCGCGGGCCGTAGACCTCCTGCGGATCGAACCGGTCGCGGGAGAAGACCTTGACGTCGTCGATGGTGAACTCCGCGACGGAACCGTCTGCCCGGGTCACCTCGATCCGCTCGCCCGGCCGGGCGGCGCTCAGCCCGTAGAACACCGCGGGCTTCGTCTCCGTGTCGACGTGCCCGACGAGCAGCGCGGCGCCGGGCTCCCCGGGCTCGGTGCCGTCGCCGTACCAGCCCACGGTCTGCGGCGAGTCCAGCGGGGGCGGGTCGACCGCTCCGGCGGCGTCGAGGCCGCGAGGCACGACGGGAGCGGCGATGCCGACGGCGGGAACGGACACCCGTCGCGGCTCCGCGGCGTCGATCGGCCGGTGCTCGGCCGGCATCGGGATGCCGGGCGGGCGGCCCACCGCGGCGATGTCGCCGGTGGTCGGCGCGGAGCTGCCGAGGTGCGCGCCCGGGGCCTCGCTCCCCCACAGCCACAGTCCGAGGACCACCACCGCCCAGGCCACTCCGGTGACGAGCCGGCCGTTGCCGGGAGCCGCGGCGGGGACGGACGAGGGCGCGGGACGGTCGGCGCCGGACATGACTAGTCGGCGCCCGTCCGCCGACGGCGGCGGGCGCTGCGCAGGGCTACGACGACGGCGGCCACGCCCGCGAGGGCGAGGCCGATGACGGTCTGCGGGGTGCTGGGCCCGGCGTCGTCCGCGTCGACGCTCGAGACGGGGGCGGCGAGCACGGCGGCGCCGCCTCCGCCCGCCCGTACGGGGGCGACGGGTGATTCGTGGGGCCGTGACGCGCTCGGGGACGGGCGGTCCGGCGGTTCCTCGTGTCCGGGGGTGTGCGACGGCCTGGGCCGGGACGGGTGCGACGGCTGCACCGGGTGGGACGGCCGGTGCGGGTGGCGCTCGACCTGGACGCTGCCCGCGTGCCGGTGGTCGCGGAGGTCGCAGGTGACCCGTAGGGGGTAGGTACCGGGCGCGGCGTCGGCTCTGACCTCCGCCCTGCCGGTCAGCCAGCCGTGCCCGCCCTTCGCCGACAGTTCGGCGTCCGCGGCGAAGGCGGGGGACCGGGCGGCGCCGGATCTGTCCCGGCAGCCCACGACGCGGATCTCGACCTCGGCGCCGGGCCGGGCGGCGGCGGGGTTCACCGTGGCCTTCACGGTGTCGCCGGCGAAAGCGGCGGGCGCGGGCGCCATGACCAGCACGGCGGCCACCCCTGCCACACGGAAAGCTATGGAACCAGTACGCATCGTGAACCTCCTGATACCGCCAGAGTCACGCGTCTGGGTCGTTTCCGCATCCGCAGGAATGGCCGCCGGTTCCCGCCGACGTCGCTGACCTGCTCAGATGCGGTCGACGAGGTCCGCGATCGAGTCGACGACCTTGGACGGCCGGAACGGGTAGCGGTCGACCAGAGCAGGGGTCGTGGAGCCGGTGAGCACCAGGAAGGTCTCCATGCCGGCCTCGAGTCCGGCGAGCACGTCGGTGTCCATCCGGTCGCCGATCATCGCGCTGGTCTCGGAGTGTGCGCCGATGGCGTTCAGCCCGGTCCGCATCATCAGCGGGTTGGGCTTCCCCGCGAAGTACGGGTCCTTGCCGGTCGCCTTGGTGATCAGCGCGGCGACCGAGCCCGTGGCGGGAAGCGGCCCCTCCGCGGAGGGGCCGGTGTTGTCGGGGTTGGTGCAGATGAACCGGGCGCCGCCGTTGATCAACCGGATCGCCTTGGTCAGCGACTCGAAGCTGTAGGTGCGGGTCTCTCCGAGCACGACGTAGTCGGGGTCGTGGTCGGTGAGGATGTAGCCGATGTCGTGGAGCGCCGTGGTCAGCCCGGCCTCGCCGATGACGTAGGCGGTGCCGCCCGGCCGCTGGTCGTCGAGGAACTGCGCGGTGGCCAGGGCCGACGTCCAGATGTTCTCCACCGGCACGTCGAGGCCCATGCGGGCCAGGCGGGCGTGCAGGTCGCGCGCCGTGTAGATGGAGTTGTTGGTGAGCACCAGGAACGGCTTCCCGGTCTCCCGCAGCTTCTTGATGAAGGCGTCGGCGCCGGGAATCGGGACGCCCTCGTGGATGAGGACACCGTCCATGTCGGTGAGCCAGGATTCGATCGGCTTGCGCTCTGCCATCAGACGGACTCCTGCCGTACGGAACATGCGTGCTGGGGCGCCGCGACTGCGCTGTGGCGACGCCCCCAGCCTAATCAGGAAGTCCGGATCCTTACCCCGTCGATCACCCAGTACCAGTTGTCGGCTCCGTGTAGTGGAAGCGGAAGCTGACGCTGGAGGCGCCGGGAGGCACGACCACGGCGGGCGACCGGGCCGGGGATCTCCCGCTTGGGCGTCTTACGGGCCTTCAGCCGAAGGGCACTTTGACGTCAACTTCCTTACCATCCCGGTTCGTTCGCGGTGCGCTCGGCGATAGCCGGCGAACAGGTCATGCCACGCCCGCCGGGACCGGTCACCAGCCAGGCGCCGTCGCGGACCTGCTGCCGGTGGGCGACCCGTGCGGTGTCGGCGCACTGCGCGTACACACCGGCCCGGCGCCGGCGGATCCTCGGCAGCGGCCGTCCGAGGAAGCCGGCGTGGCTCAGCGCCGGTGCGGCCCGGTGCGCCGGCGGCGGGTGAGGAGCGCCAGGGCCCCGGCGCCCAGCAGGATCGCGCCGCCGACCCCGACACCGATACGGGTGAGCGGTCCGGAGCCGGTGGTGGCGAGCTGGCCGGAACGGCTCGGCGACACCCCGGCGGGCGTGGCCGCCGGGGTCGGCGACCCGCTGGGGGACGGCTCCACGGTGGGCCGGGCGGGGCTGGGCTCGGCGGACCGGTGCCCCTCCCCCTCGACGACGGTGAAGCGGTGGTCCCCCGACGCCCCCACCCAGTCGCCGTCGTCCCCCTTGCGCTGCACGACGGCGGCGTTGACGGTGACGGTGTTCGAGGGTGTGTCCGCGGCGAGCGAGAGCCTCGTCCGTACGGTGACCGTCGCGCCGGCCGGTACGGCGAAGCCCTGGAAGCCGTCGAAGACGCCGACGATCTCGTCCTCGGCGGTCCCTTCGAGCACGACCGGGCGCCAGCGGTCCGCGTCCTCGTCGTAGAACTCGAGGGTGACGCGGTCCTCGGTGAATCCCGGGTCCTTGGCGGTGAGTACGAGCACGGGGTGGATCCGGTGACAGGTCTCGCGGGTGCTGTTCGTGAGGTCCACCGACCAGGAGTGGAAGCCCGAGCCCGCCCGGACGGTGGCGGGACCGCCGTGGATCCGGGTCCTGATCGGGAACACCGGATCGGAGGCCTTGCCGCAGGAAGGCGCACGGTCGGCCGGCTGGTCGCCGGACCGGTCCCCGGCCGGCGCGGTGGGGGCGGCGAACGGGGCGGGGACGGGCCGCTGGGGGCCGCGGGCGGCGATGGCGGCCGAGCCGCTGACCACCGCGGACGCGATCAGCGCCGCGGCGGCTCCGAGGGCGAGGGCATTGCGCGTTCGCATGAGAGGCAGGCCTTTGCTTGCTCGCGTACTGCCAGGATCGCCCGGGCACACGCGGCCCGGGACCGTGCCATGTGTGCCCGGCGGCGCCGTCACGGCAGGCCAGGTACGGCCGATCAGCGGCTGAACGCCCCTCCTGTCAGCGTATTTCCGGCGCCTGGTGATTGGCCTGCGGCCCCTCATGGGACGCGGCGGCCGGAGCGACCGCTTCCGACCGGCCGAACAGCGGGGCGAGCACGAGCTGGGCGGCGCCGTCGGCGACGGTCTGCTCGCCGTCCCCCGCGGCGGCCGTCACCGGGATGTCGGCGAGCGGGGCGAGCACGGCACGCACTCCCCGTACGAACTCGTCCGCCGCGGCGTCGACGACACGGCCGCCCAGGACGACCCGTTCGATGTCGAGGAGTTCCACGAGGTTGGTGGCGCCGACGCCGAGGACGCGGGCGGCGCCCGCGATGTCGCCACGGGCGACCGCTTCCAGGCAGAGCACCTCGATGCAGCCGTGTCTGCCGCAGGTGCACAAAGGCCCGTCGAGCTGGATCACCTGGTGGCCGAACTCGCCGGCGTCGGTGCGTGCGCCCCGGTAGAGCACGCCGCCGAGGACGAGCCCGGCGCCGAGCCCGGTGCCGAGGTGGAGGTAGGCGAAGGAGTCGCCGGGGCCGCGCAGCGCGATGCCGAGGGCGGCGGCGTTGGTGTCCTTGTCGAGGACGACGGGCAGCCCGAGACGTCCGGCGAGCACGTCACGCAGCGGGAAACCCTCCCACTGGGGGAAGCCGGTGACGCGCTGGGTCACGCCGTTGAAGTGGTCGAGCGGCCCCGGCATGGCGACACCGACGCCGAGCACCCGCAGACCGGCCGCGCCGAGGACGGGACCCCCGGGTCCGGCCGGGTCCGCGTCCGCCAGCAGGACCCCGACCTCGGCCACCGCCTTCGCGACGACCGCCTCGGTGCCGGCGCCGAGGTCCAGCGGGACCTTCCGGCCGGCGACACGGGTGCCTGCGAGGTCGACCAGGACCACGGTCAGCTCGTCCCGGTCCAGATGGACGCCCAGCGCATACCCCGCGGAGGGCACCAGGCGCAGTACCGTCCGCGGTTTACCGCCGGTCGAGGCACGCTGTCCCGCCTCTTCGACCGTGCCCTCCTCGCGCAGTCGGGCGACAATCTTGCTGACGGCCTGGGGCGTGAGCCCCGTGCCCTCGGCCAGCTCGAGCCTGCTGATGCCGGCCTCGCCCGCTGTCCGCAGCAGGTCGAGGACGAGCGCCGCATTGTGGCTGCGCAGCGCGGGCAGATTGGCTCCCACTCCCGCCATGCTCCTGTTCACTCCTCCATTGTCCGCCCCGCTTGCACTTTGGCAACACCGTTGCTTAAGTGGACGGCATGACTGGTACCGGCTCTCCCCTCCGCGTCGCACTCATCGGCTACGGCCTGGCGGGCTCCGTCTTCCACGCCCCGCTGATCGCCGCCACCGAGGGTCTCGTCCTCGACACGGTCGTCACCTCCAGCCCGGAGCGGCAGGAGCAGGCCCGCGCGGCGTTCCCCGGGGCCCGCGTCGAGGCGTCGCCGGACCGCCTGTGGGCCCGCGCCGACGAGCTCGACCTGATCGTCGTCGCCACGCCGAACAAGACGCACGTCCCGCTCGCCCGCGCCGCCCTCGAAGCGGGTACCCCGGTCGTCGTCGACAAGCCCGTCGCCGGCACCGCAGTCGAGGCGCGGGCGCTCGCCGCCCTGGCCGCCGAGCGCGGTCTGGTGCTCTCCGTGTTCCAGAACCGCCGCTGGGACAACGACTTCCTGACCCTGAGAGGGCTCATCGAGGCCGGCGAGCTCGGCGAGGTGCAGCGCTTCGAGTCCCGTTTCGAGCGCTGGCGCCCGCAGCTCAAGGGCGGCTGGCGCGAGTCGGGCGACCCGCAGGAGATCGGCGGCCTGCTCTACGACCTGGGCAGCCATGTCGTCGACCAGGCGCTGACGCTCTTCGGCCCGGCGGTGCGGGTGTACGCGGAGTCCGACGTACGCCGCCCCGGCGCGCAGGCCGACGACGACACGTTCATCGCGATCACGCACGCGAACGGCGTCCGCTCGCATCTGTACGCCAGCGCCACGACCGCGCAGCTCGGCCCCCGATTCCGGGTTCTGGGCTCCGCAGGCGGGTACGTGAAGTACGGCCTGGACCCGCAGGAGGACGCTCTGCGCGCCGGCCGCCGCCCGGACGACGGCGAGCCGTGGGGCGTGGAGCCGGAGTCGATGTGGGGCCGGGTCGGTGCGGGAGAGTCGCCGCTGACGGGCGGAGGCGCTCCCGTGGAGACTGTGCCGGGCGACTACCCCGCGTACTACGCGGCGGTCGCCGCCGCGGTGCGCGACAAGGCCGCTCCGCCGGTCACCGCGGAGGAGGCCGCGGCCGCCCTGGACGTACTGGAGGCCGCCCGCCGTTCCGCCCGTGAAGGGATCACCGTCACCGTGGAGGTCACCGCATGAACACGGACACGATGAAGCCGGTCCCCCACCTCACCGTCGATGAGATCGTGCAGCAGGAGCGGCGGCTCACCCTGCGCCGGTTCACCCACTCCGACGCGTGGGCGCTCGGCAGCATGCTGGTCGAGATGGCACACCTGCGGGAGGCTCCGGTGGCCATCGACATCCACCGCGGGGCGCAGCAGTTGTTCCACGCCGCACTGCCGGGCTCCAGCGCCGACAACGACGCGTGGATCGACCGGAAGCGGCGGGTCGTGGAGCGGTACGGCGAGAGTTCGTACCTGGTCGGGGCACGTCACCGCGCCAAGGGCACCACGTTCGAGGAGTCCTCGCGGCTGGATCCGGACGTCTACGCGGCGCACGGCGGCTCGTTCCCGATCACGGTCGTCGGAGCCGGTGTCGTCGGCTCGGTGACGGTCTCGGGTCTGCCGCAGGCGGAGGACCACGCGATGGTGGTCGAGGCGCTGGAGCGCTTCATCGCCAGGTGACACCGCCGTCAGGTCCGTGCGGTGCGGCGGGCGCGGTCCGCTGCCGCGTCCGCCGCACCGCACGCCCCCCGTCCCGGGCGTGCGGGCTCAGGCGTCCTTGAGCTCCTGGCGCTGGCGGCCGAGGCCGTCGATCTCGAGCTCGACCACGTCACCGGCGCGCAGGAACGGCTTCGGCTCGGGCTGCCCGAGGGCGACACCCGCCGGCGTACCGGTGTTGATGATGTCGCCCGGATACAGGGCCATGAACCGGCTGACGTACCGGACGACGTCGGCGACCGGGAAGATCTGGTCGGCGGTCGTGCCGTTCTGCTTGAGCTCGCCGTTGACCCACAGCCGTAGCCCCAGGGCCTGCGGGTCCGGCACCTCGTCCGAGGTCACGAGCCACGGCCCCAGCGGGTTGAACGTCTCGCAGTTCTTGCCCTTGTCCCAGGTGCCGCCGCGCTCGATCTGGAACTCGCGTTCCGACACGTCATGGGCGACGGCGTAGCCGGCGACGTACGACAGCGGGTCCTCGTCCGGCTCGATGTAGCGGGCCGTACGTCCGATGACCACCGCGAGCTCGACCTCCCAGTCGGTCTTGCGGCTGCCACGCGGGACGAGCACGGTGTCGTCCGGTCCGACGACGGTGTCGGCGGCCTTGAAGAAGACGACCGGCTCCGCCGGAGGCTCGGCCCCGGTCTCGGCGGCGTGGTCGTGGTAGTTCAGCCCGATGCACACGACCTTTCCGATCCGGCCGACCGGCGGCCCGACGCGGAGCCCGGCCGCGTCGAGTACGGGCAGGTCACCGGCCTCGGCCGCGGTCCTGATCCGGTCGAGGGCGGCGGCGTCGGCGAGCAGCGCCCCGTCGATGTCCGTGACGAGACCGGACAGGTCGCGCAGCGTCCCGTCCTGGTCGAGCAGCGCGGGACGCTCGGCGCCTGCCGTGCCGACACGCAGCAACTTCATGGTCTGTCTCCCCTGGTCGAGTACGAACCCGGCCCGATAGGTGCGGCCATCGGAGGATCGGAGGATTGGCTGATCCTCCAAGACATCCGACCACCCTGCAAGACCCTGTTCACAACCTGGACCCTTACCGACGGGTAGCGGCCCCACGGTGTGTGCCGATGAGGACCCCGGACAGGGCCTCGGACAGGGCCTCGAAGCAGGGTGTCGGCCGAGGCGCGGGACCGGCGACCGGAGCGCCCTCGGCCGGTGCCGGGCCAGGACCTCGCCACCCGGCGCGCACGAGGCCGCCGCCCGCCCCGGCCAGGGCCGGTGTCCGGCCCCGTCCCGGCCAAGGTCGTCACCCCACCCCGGCCAGGGCCGCCGTCCGGCATGGGCCGGCAGCCGCCCCGGCCCGGGTTCGCCGTCCCGGCCCCCGGCCAAGGTCGTCGCCCCGCCCGGCCAGGGCCACCGTCCGGCATGGGTCGGCAGCCGCCCGGCTAGGGTCGGGGCCATGTCCGTCGCACGCTCCGTCGCCCTGTTCGTCGCCGCGGCCTTCCTCGAGATCGGCGGGGCCTGGCTCGTCTGGCAGGGCCTTCGCGAGCACCGGGGCCTGCTCTGGATCGGCGGGGGCGTGGTCGCGCTCGGCCTGTACGGCGTCGTCGCCACGTTCCAGAGCGACGCGAACTTCGGCCGCGTCCTCGCCGCGTACGGCGGTGTCTTCGTCGCCGGTTCCCTCGCCTGGGGCATGGTCGCGGACGGCTACCGGCCCGACCGTTACGACATCGCCGGCGCGCTGATCTGCCTCGCCGGAATGGCCGTCATCATGTACGCGCCGCGCGGCCACTGATCCGGCGGCAGCCCGCGCCGGGCTGCGGCCACTGATCCCGGCGGCAGCCCGCGCCGGGCCCGTTCAGAGCTGCGCCACCGGTACCGGCGTGTCCCGGTAGAGGAAGACCCGCTCCACCGCCGTCCAGGTGGTGGAGGTGACGACGTAGAGCGCGGCGGCCAGCGGTACGACGGCGACGGTCGCGAGCGTGGCGAACGACAGCAGCGGCATGATCTTGGTCATCGCCCCCATGCCCGGCATCTGTTCGCCGACGGCGGGTGCGGCGGCCATCTGCCGCTTGGTGCGCCGGTAGGTGAAGGTCGCGACGGCGGCGACGATCACGAAGAGAGCGACGTAGACGAGACCGGCCCCGCCGAACATGCCGCCGTGCGCGAGGGCGTCCGTCCAGCGGTCGCCGAGGGGCGCGTCGAACAGCGCGTGGCCGAGGAGTCCGTTCGGTTCGCCGCCGATCTCGGTGCTCGAGAACAGGTGGTACATCAGGAAGAACGCCGGCAGCTGGAGCAGGCTCGGCAGGCAGCCGGAGAGCGGCGACACCTTCTCCCGCGCGTACAGCTCCATCGTCGCCTTCTGCAGCCGCTCCGGGCTCTTGCCGTGCTTGGTGCGCAGTTCGGCGAGCTGCGGTGCGAGCCGGGTGCGGGCCTTCTGGCCACGGGCGGCCGCGCGGGAAAGGGGGTGGACGGCGAGGCGCACGAGCGCGGTGAAGGCGATGATCGCTGCGGCGGTGGCGGACGCGGCGAACAGCGGCCGGAGCAGCTCCGCGAGCTGCTCGACCAGGGTGGCGAAAACGGACATGGGTGAGCCCTCCGGGGGTCTCGTCGTGCCGGGGAACGAGGACATGACGGCATGACGGCCCGCGCGGGGACTGCGTAGTGGCGTGGTGGTGCCTACGGGGCCGTCAGGAGGGGACGACCGGGCGCTCGGGGACGCGTACGCCCCCGGGCATCGGGATCGCGCTGCGGCAGGAACGCGGTGCGTTGCTCGCGGTCGCGCAGGGCGGTCCGGACTCGGGTGCGTGGCACGACGGGCGCGCAGCGCGCGCTGATGACGGCACAGACGAGGAGGGCGGATCCGACGGCGGCGGTGGCGGTCGCGGCGAGGGCGAGCGCGGCGGAGATGCTGCCGCCGTCGACGAGGAGGACCTCGATCAGCAGCAGGAGCAGCAGCGCGGCGGGGCGGAGCAGCCGAGCCGTACGACCGGCCATGCGCCCCTCCCTCTGTCAGTGACGACCGGGGCGTGCTCGCGCCGGCCTCGCGCACACGGGAAGACGAACAACTCCCTCCCGAGGTTCCCGTTCGCATGCGCCTCCCGGGCATCTCCCGGGACGCGCATCGGGAGGGACGGCCCGCGACCGGCGCCGGTCTCAGCTATTTGAACGGTTGATTACAGAGAATCACGTTGCGGTCACGTTAACCGTGCAGGTCTTGACGCTTCTCGACCCACAGAGTTGGCTTTCGGCCACCTTGGCTGCAATTGATGCGGCCTGTCAGGGAGGTTGGATTCAACCAATGAACGCACTTCTGCGTCGTGCCGCCGTCGCAGCCGCCACCGCCGCGATGGTCGTACCGCTCTCCGGCTGTGGGACCACCGAGGAGCCGGGTGTGAGGCTGACCGATGACATCGTTGTTGGTCTGCTGCTTCCGGAGAACCAGGCCGCTCGCTACGAGCAGTTCGACAAACCGGTCATCGAGGAACGCATAGCCCGGCTCACCAACAGCAAGGGCAAGGTCCTCTACGCCAACGCCAAGCACGACGCCGATCTGCAGACGCAGCAGCTCGAGTCGATGATCGAGGAACAGGTCGACGTGCTGATCGTCGACGCGGTGGACGCCAAGGCCATCGGCGGCGCGATCGAGAAGGCCGACGAGGCCGGTATCCCCGTCGTCGCCTTCGACCGCCTCGCCGAGGGACCGATCGACGGCTACGTCTCCTTCGACAACGAACAGGTCGGCCACATCCAGGGCAAGGCCCTGCTGAAGGCCCTCGGCGACGACGCCGGGTCGGGCAAGGTCGTGATGATGAACGGCGCGCTCACGGACCCGAACGCCGCCATGTTCAAGAAGGGCGCCCACACCGAGCTCGACGGCAAGGTGGAGATCGGCCTGGAGTACGACACCAAGGACTGGAAGCCGGAGAACGCCAAGGCCAACATGGACGCGGCGATCGCCACCCTCGGCAAGGACGCCATCGTCGGCGTCTACTCCGCCAACGACGGCATGGCGGGCGGCATCATCTCCGCGCTCAAGGCGGCCGGCCTGTCCGACCTCCCGCCGGTCACCGGCCAGGACGCGGAACTCGCGGCGGTGCAGCGCATCGTCGCCGGTGATCAGTACATGACGGTCTACAAGCAGTACGCGCCGGAGGCCGCGGCCGCCGCGGAGATGGCCATCCTGCTGGCCAGGAACATGTCCCTCGGAGCCGCCGCGCACACCGACATCGACACCCCGACGGAGAAGTCCGTCCCCACCGTGCGCATCCCGGTGATCGCGCTGACCAAGGAGAACATCAAGGAGACCGTCGTCGCCGACGGCCTCTACACGGTGGAGCAGATCTGCGAACCCCAGTTCGCGGCCGCCTGCGCGGAGCTCGGCCTCTCGTAGCCGCCCCCGCCGCGTCCCTGGGTGTCGGAACGCCACGCGCCCGTAGCCCTGGCCGTCGCCGTGACCCTGATCCTGGCCGTGGCCGGGGCCGCGCACCCGGACCGGTGGTCGGCGCGGCCGCGTGGAGGTGGTCAGCGTGGCCCCGTGGAGGTGGTCAGCGTGGCCGCATCGACGCCAGCCGGCCCCACACCACGAGCCGGTACTTCGAGCTGAACTCGGGCGTGCATGTCGTCATCGTCAGGTAGTGCCCCGCCGCGCCGTACCCGGCGGCGGGGCGCACCGCGCTCCGTGGAACGGGCTCGATCACCCCGGTGTCGCCGGGCAGCGTCTTCGTGAGCACCTTGTCGACGGCGTACACGTAGACCGCGTCGCCCGTCTCGATCTCCACGGTGTCGCCGGGGCGGAGCCGGTCGATGCGGCGGAAGGGCTCGCCGTGGGTGTTGCGGTGCCCGGCGACGGCGAAGTTCCCTGCCCGGCCCGGCTGGGCGGTCCGCGGGTAGTGCCCGACGTACCCCTTGTCGAGGACACCCCGCTTGGCGACGCCCTCGGCGACGGGCGCGACGACGCCGAGGGCGGGTATGCGCAGGACGGCGTACGCCTGGTCCGGGCGAGGGCGGGACGGCTCAGGTTCGGGATCCGGGCGCGTCCCGTCCTCGGTACCGGGCTCTTGTCCCGTCTCTTCCGGTGCGGGCACCGGCACCGGCACGGGATCCGGAGCCTCGCGCTCCCAGTGCCGTTCCAGTGCCTGGACCTGCCGCTGCGCGCCCTGTCCGGCCTGCCGGTTGCTCCACCACAACTGGTGGACGACGAGGAGCAGCACGACGACACCGAAGGTGACGGCCACCTCCGCGGCGGTCCATAGCAGACGGGCGAGCCGAACACGCCCCTGCCGCCGTCCCCGTACCGGCGGCCGTCGCCGTGCCGCCGTCCGGCGCGCAGCCCTGGGCCATGACCGTCGCCGCGGCCATGACCGTCGCCCCGCCCACCGCCGCTGCTCCCACCGCCTCCGCACGGGCGCAGGGTAGGGCCGAGGCCTTCAACTCACCAGCGTTCCGGCCGCCTCCGCACCGGACGCGGCCGGCACCGGGTCCGCCGCGACCGGGCCCGGGGGCGGAATCGGGTCGGCCCCCTGCCGTGGCCCGTACAGCAGTACGGTGTGCTGCATGCGCCCCGACACGCCTGCTGACCACATTGCCGAAGCCGAGCGCCTGCTGCGTACCGCCGAGCAGTATCCCGAGGACGCGGAACCGCTGCTCCTCCAAGCCGCAGCCCACCTGGAACTCGCCGGCGAACGCGGCCGTGCCTCCACCCTCTACGACCGCCTCCTGGCGTCCGAACACCCCGAGCACCCGCAGCTCGTCAAGGCCCTCCAGGCCGCCAACCTCTGGGAGTACGGTCACGAGGCCGAGGCCCGGGCCCTGATCAACGGCATCCGCTCCGCCGCGCCGACGGAGGCCGCGCCGTGGGAGATCGTCGCCGAGACGCTGGAGAACCACGACGAGCTCGAGGCCTCCCACGAGTGCTTCTCGACAGCCCTGTCGATCCTCCTCACCGAGGGCGACGACGACGTCCCTTACGCGACGCGGTCCCTCCTCTCCGGCCGCCACCGCGTCCGCCGCCTGCTGGGCCGCCCCCACGACGAGTGGGACTCCCTGGCCGACCGGGTCCACTCCGGCCACACCCCGGACGTCTCCCTCGACGAACTCCACGACCCGAAGCGCCTGTGGGCGCTCGGCTCCGACAACCCGGCCGAGCTGAAGGCCGAGATCGCCCGCCTCCGCTCCGAACTGGGGTCCTACCGCTCGGCCCTGTCCCGCCCCTTCCCGGTCGCGGTCCTCCACTGGCCGGAGGCGGAGCTCGACGAGCTCCTCGAGGCCTATCCGCAGCTCGAGTCCGAGTACCCGACCCACCGGGCCCACCTCACGGACATCGAGGCCTCCCTGCGCGACCTGTCGGCCACGGGCACGGAGAACCTGGGCATCGTGACGGCGACGGTCCCCTCGTACGAGGCCTTCGCCGCCTCCGAGCAGTCCTCCCCCGCGAACGCGGACCTCCTCCCCCAGTACGCGACCACGCTGGCCGCCCGCGGCCGCGCGGTGGCCTGGCCGCCGCCGAAGGGCGCGGCCTGCTGGTGCGGGTCGGGGCGGACGTACGGGGAGTGCCACGGGGTGGCGGAGCTGTAGCGCGGGCTTCACCGGTCGCTCGGCGCGCCGCCTCTCCTCGGCGTCGCGCTCACGCGTGCGGACGGCGACGAGCGGGCCGGACGCACCGACCTGTCCGGTCGGTGCGCACGGCCTGTTCGTGTTCCGGGCCGGACGGGGCCCGGACGGGGCCACCCCGCCGGCCTCGGGTCCGGGCTCGGGTCCGGGTTCGGGTCCGGGTTCCCGTCCGGGGCAGCCCGGGTGTGCGTCAGGGGCGGACGAGCAGCACGTTGCCGAGGGAACGCTGACCCGCGGCGTCCGACGGCCGGTTGACGATTCCGGACCCCGCGGTCGCCATGACGCTGGACCCCCCGCCGTCGAGGTTCATCGCCTCGCGCGCGCCGAGGGCCCTCATGAGTTCAGCGGTCCTCGCGATGCCGAGGCCCTCGCTGTATCCGGCCTGCCGGCCGTCGACGACCACGAGCATCATGCGGCCCTGCCCGTCGACGCCGATCATCGATCGCGGGTTGCCGCGCACGGTCCAGTTGTAGGTGAAGGTCTGGTCCGTGCCCTCGCGGATCAGCCCGTCCGCCGCGGCGTTGACCGAGACCCTCCCGTCCCGCACCAGGGTCGGGCCGACCTGGAGGATGGTCGTGTCGGGGGTGAGCGCGACCCTGCGGCCCCGGCCGTCCTCCACCCGTTCGGTGACCGTCAGCCTCGTGCCGACCGTGGCGTGCTCGAGCAGCCAGCCGGCGCGGTCCCCGATGGCCTGGACGGTCGACCCGCCCGCGGGCACCGCCGCGCCGCGCGACGTGTTCACCGCGGTCACCCTGCCCGTCGCGTCGAGCACCACCTCGGCCCCGGCGCCGGTCGGCGTCCGGCCGAACTCCGGGGTGAAGCGGACGAGTTCGCTGCTGTCGGTGCACCGCAGGTCGTGCTGCGGCCTCTCGGTGGGCAGGTCGCCGCCCACACCACCGCAGTTCCAGACGTCGCCGGGCACCCGGTTGACGCCGTCGATCTCGACCGTCTCGCCGCCGGCCCGCAGCGTCACATGCGCCGTGAAGGCGTCCACGTCGACCGACCGTCCCCCACGGGTGATCTTCACTCCGCCCCGGCCCTGGGTCGCGGAGCCGAGCAGCTTGCCGTCCTTGACGTACAGACCGCCGGGAGCGTTGTTGTAGAACCACTGGCCGTTGACCCCGGCTATCGCGCCGGTCGCGGCCATGAGGTCGGTCAGCTTCTCCGTACCGTTCAGCGCCGGCCCGAAGTCGGTGCCCACGGTGCCCTCGAACGTGCGGAAGTCCACGCGCAGTACGTGCACCTTCTGCGGTGCGCCGAGGTCGTTGCCGTCCTGCGCGATGTAACGGGTGCCGCCCGCGAACCCGGCCGCCCGGACCTGGCTCAGCGCGGCCGCGGCGTCCGCCTCGGCCGCGTACCGTCCGACCCGCACGGTCCATCCCAGCGTCCCGGCGGGCCGGTCGGCGTAGGCGGGGATCACGACCCGCTCCACGCGCGGGGCGAAGCCCCTGTCCCGCACCGCGTCGGCGACCCGGTCGGCGATCGCCTTCGAACCCAGCGCCGTACCAGCGCTCTTGAGCGGTCCGTCGACGGTGGCCGGCAGATACACGTGCACGGTCCACTGGTCGTCGGCGTCCCGCTTCCCGAGCGACATCGAGGTCAGCGTCACACCCGGTCTCACGGTGGTGGTCTCGGACGCGGCGCCGAGCAGCCATGACGGCGTCGCGGAACGGGCGCCGGAGACCGCCGTCGGCGCCGCGGGGGACGCCGGCGCCGCGCCCGCCTCTGCGGAGCCGGACACCGGCGGCGGCGAGGCCTCCGCGCCGGGCACGACCACGGCCGCGCCCATGACCGCCGCAGCCGCTGCCAGGATGGAGAGGGACTTTCGCTGCATGATCGTCCTTCGATCGTCGGAACTGTACGGCGAGGACAGTCAATTGCCGCCAGATGTCCCGGGGCACAACTCCCGCGGCTGCGCGGTTGAAGGCACACGTTCATGCAGATGAATGAGGACGGATACGGGGCGGGTGAGGCCGCCCTCGCCCCCCACGCGCTCGGCCCGCCGGCCATGCGGGTGCCGCACGCTACGTGCTTGGGTATCTCCTCGAGGCCGAACAGGGGGTCCGCGCCCGACTGGCGGCGCACCAGCCGCGGGGCGACATCCGGACGCGGCACCGGCGTCGGGTGACCAGGCCGGCGTCGACGATAGGTGTTTCAGTACCCCGCCGTGCTGTCCGTGGTCGGCGCGCGTCCTGTGGTGCGTCGTACCGGGGCGCCCGCGGGTCAGTCCGGCGGAAGAGACACGCCCTTGTCTTCACGGCGTGTGTATCCGCCGCCGGGCACGAGAGGACGTCCCCCTGCCCGGGCGCGCAACGGTGATTGACGCGGCCCCTCGTCCCGCACGCCGCACGCTCCGGATGTCGTTCACGCTGACGTAGCGAACGCCGACTTCACGGTCGGGAGGTGGCCTGAGGCGGAGAACACCTCGCAGGGGGCGGTGACGTCGTATCTCTCCACACACCTTCGAACATGACGACGTGTAGGCGCAGGAGCCCGTTGTGAGGTTCCTCGCGGGGTTCTCAGCGCCGAGACGGAGCTGCCGCTGACACTTGTAAAGAACTTGCGATAATCTCGCATTTCACCTGATGAGCTGACGGGCCGCTCTTCCCCCACACGGGCCCAGTCCTGTGTGCATGGGAGAAGTAACCAGTCCATGAGCCAAGACTTCTCTGCCTCCTGGCAGTACGAGGTTCCGACCGCCGGCAGCAGGCACCTGCCTCCAGACGCGGGATACGCCAAAGCACTCACCAATCAGGGCTACGGGTTCGAGGTCGCCGTCGCCGACCTGATCGACAACTCGATCGACGCCGGGGCTGACAAGGTCGTGGTGCACTTTCTGCGTGACACGGAGCGCATCCTCAGCCTTCTGATCGTCGACAACGGTCACGGCATGGACGATTCGGCGCTGGACGCGGCCATGACCGTGGGACACCGCCGTGACTACGACGACCGCGCTCTCGGCATGTACGGCACGGGCCTGAAGGCCGCCTCCCTCTCTCACGCCGACTCGCTCACCGTCGTCAGCCGCACCAAGCGGAGCCGCGCGGCGGGACGGCGGTTGACCGCCGAGGGCATAGCCGACGACTTCCGCTGCGACACCGTTGATCCTTCATACGCACAGGACCTCGTCGACTGTTATGACGGCATCATCGAGTGGCAGGGCACGGTGGTCCGGTGGGATCTCGTGCGTGCGTTCCGTACCGTCACTCCGGGGCAGAGCGATCAGTACCTGTCGCGGGCGATTTCCCAGCTTGAGACCCATCTTGGCCTCTACCTGCATCGCTTCCTCTCCCGCGGGCTAGCGCTCGACATCGCGGTGTGGGACGTGAGCTCCGGCGAGGGAATGCTCGGCGAAGAGCTGGACCACATCGCGGTAGAAGCTCTGGACCCCTTCGGTTACAAGGTGCCGGGACGGGCGCAATACCCCAAGAAGTACACGGCCCCGATCGAGGGAGTCGGCGATGTCCAGCTGACAGCCCACATCTGGCCGGCAAAGTCCCGGCAGGCGGGCTTCCGCCAGATCGGCTCGCTGAACGAGCGGCAGGGCTTCTACTTCTACCGGAACGACCGTCTCGTACAGGCGGGCGGCTGGAACAACCTGCGCACCCCCGAAGGCCATCTCGCACTTGCTCGGATCGAGGTCGACCTCCCCTCCCACCCGAACCCGGTGTTCAGTCTGGACGTGAAGAAGGAGGGAGTCACGGTGACTCCCTCCTTCACCGCCGGCGTGGAGAGGGCCGTCGATGCCGCTGGCCACTCGTTTCCCGCATACCTGGCAGACGCCGAAGCGGCGTACCGGGACGGCGCTAAGCGTTCAGAGATCGTCCGGAAACCGGTGACCGCACCCGGCAAGGGCATCGACCCCAAGATCAAGCGGGTCATCACGGAAGAACTGCCCCAGAAACCCGGCGAAGACCCCATCGCCTTCTCCTGGGCGCCGCTCCCCGCCGACCGCTTCTTCGAGCTCAACCGCGACGCCAACACCGTGCTGCTCAACAAGTCCTTCCGCGAGGACTTCAACGACGGCAGACGCGGTGGCGCCAACGACGCGCCCGTCACCAAGACTCTGCTGTACCTCCTTCTGGAGGACTGCTTCGGTCTGGGCCGCTGGGAACGGGGCCGGCAGGACCGAATCGACTACTGGAACACCATCCTGCTCGCGTCTGTCAGGACCCAGCGGGAACGCCGCGAACGCGGTATGGACTGAGCCGTTCGCCTTTCGCGTCATCACCACCCCGAAGTTCGACTCATCACGAGGATTCCCGTGCCAGACACGCTCCTGAAGATCCATACTTCCGCGCTGGCCGCGATGCAGGACGGCCCTCGGCCGTTCGGGAAGTGGGCGGCGCTCGTCGCTGACGAGGACGATCCGGACGCGGACCTGACCGAGGAAAACTTCCGGGCCCGGCTGATGGGCTCAGACGCGGGCGCCGAAGCGCTCAAGTCGCTCTGGAGCCGCACGCTCACCTCGTGGGACTTCGCTGAGGCTCCGGAGTGGGCTCCGAACGCGGCACCGCGCACCGAGGAGCGCCGAGCGACCGCGTACGACCTGCTCAGGCTCAGCACGGACCTCCGCAAGGCGCTGGATGCCGTCGTGCCGGTGCCGGAGATCCCTCCGGCCACTGTCATCACACGGGAGTTCACCCCCTGGTACACGCCCGAGAAAGCCGCGGCACGCACGTTCTACTGGTCCGCCTATGAGCGCAAGCTCTGGGACAAGGGCTGGTCGGACGCGGCGATCGCGAGTCTGGACGAGGCCAGCCGGGCAGTGGTCGAGCGCCTCGCGGACCCCGAGCAGCCGGAAGCCCGCCAGACCAAGGGGCTTGTCGTCGGTTACGTCCAGTCCGGAAAGACGGCCAACTTCACCGGTGTGACAGCCAAGGCCATCGACGCGGGTTACCGGCTTGTCATCGTTCTCGCGGGAACCCTCAACTTGCTGCGTGCTCAGACGCAGAGGCGTCTCGATATGGAACTGATCGGCCAGGAGAACATCCTCCGGGGGGCCGATCCCGGTGATGTCGACTCCCTTGTGGGCATCGACTACGTCGGCGACGACGACAACGACTGGCCGCACTTCATACGCCACGGTGGGCGCCCGTCCACGCTTGGAGCGTTCGACATCGAACGGCTCACCACCCGGGACAACGACTACAAGAGCCTCGCTCAGGGCATCAGGGCGCTCGAGTACGACAAGCGCGAGCCGACGCGGCCACTCCACGACCCCGTGAACCTTCACCGCACGGCCGCCCGCATGGTCGTGGTGAAGAAGAACAAGTCGGTTCTCACCAAGCTGGTGAAGGACCTCAAGCAGATCCACGGCCTTCTCGGCGAGCTGCCGGTTCTGATCATCGACGATGAGTCCGACCAGGCTTCCGTCAACACGTCGAACCCTAAGAAGTGGGAGCAGGGCCGTACCGAGCGCACAGCGATCAACGCCCTGATATCCCAGCTCCTCGGGCTCCTCCCGCGTGCGCAGTACGTGGGCTACACCGCGACGCCCTTCGCCAACGTCTTCGTCGACCCAGGCGACTCAGAGGACATCTTCCCGTCTGACTTCCTCATCTCGCTCCCGCGCCCCGCCGGATACATGGGAGTCCAGGACTTCCACGACCTGGACTCCGCCATCCCTTACGAAGAGCGCACTTACGCCAATTCTCAGGAGAAGGCACACGTCCGGGGAATCGGACCGGACATGGATGACCGCCTGCTTGAGGCCATGGATTCCTTCGTTCTGTCCGGGGCGCTCAAGCTCTTCCGCGCCGACCATGGTGTTCCCGATGGTCCCTTCCGTCACCACACGATGCTGGTGCACGAGTCCGTGAAGGTCGACGACCACGCGGACCTCGCCCTGCGTATCAACACCATGTGGCACCAGGCGGGATACGCCTCTGTCGCCGGCCATGAGCGGCTCGAAGCACTGTGGCAGACGGACTTCGCACCCGTTAGCACGGCCCGTGCCGACGGTCTGCCTGTCCCGGAGTCGTATGCAGCGCTGCGTCCCTACGTCAGCGGAGCACGCCAGCGCATCGGCTCGGGCGGCAACCCCGTGGTCATCGTCAACGGGAATTCCGACAAGTACTTCGAGCAACTGGATCTGGACTTCGACCGCACGCCGCACGTCTGGAAGATCCTCGTGGGCGGCACCAAGCTCTCCCGGGGCTTCACCATCGAAGGCCTGACAACGACGTACTACCGCCGCACCACCCAGCAGGCCGACACCCTGATGCAGATGGGCCGCTGGTTCGGGTTCCGCCCGGGCTACCGCGACTTGGTCAGGCTCTACATCGGGCGGGAGGAGCCGCTCACGAAGACCAGAACGGTTGATCTCTACGAAGCGTTCGAGGCCATCTGCCAGGACGAAGAACTCTTCCGTGCACAGCTTGTCCGGTATTCCGCCCTGGTGGACGGCCGACCGCAGGTTACCCCGGCCCAGATCCCGCCTTTGGTCTCGCAGCACCTCCCATGGATCAAGCCAAGCGGCCGCAGCAAAATGTTCAACGCAGAGCTAGTGGAAATCCGCTCGCCGGGCCAGTGGGTGGAGCCCACCGCCTACCCCGTAAATGCGCCAGAACTCCGCCATAATTCTAAGGCCTGGCAACCTGTCCTGGCTGCGCTGGGCGACGATCCTATGGTCTTCGTGCATCTCGACGGGGAGGACCGAGGTGGTTACACCCGCTACCCAGCGAAGACGGCGGTCATCAGCCATACCCAACTGCTGACAACTCTCGGCGCTCTAAATTGGGCCCGGCCGGGCCTTCTGTCCCCCCACCTGCAATACCTCAGCGATTCAAGCACCTTCGGCTGCGGAACTGACGACTGGGTTGTTATCGCTCCGCAGACGTCCGGACCCAGCAGCGTCGCCGCCACCATTCTTGGTTCCTCACCACTCACTCTCGTCCAGCGGCGACGCAACGCCCGAGGGGCCTTCAACCGCATCTCTGGAGTAGCTCATCGCCAGTCCGCCGAGCGGATCGCGGGACTAAGGGGCCTGAGCGAGGACGATCCGTATGCCACCGTCTTTCATCAGCCGCGTCGTGGCGCGGTCCTGCTCTATGCAATTGCCGACCCGGACCTTGGGAGTCCCTCCAGCCTCGTCTCAGACGGGCGCATCGATCCCGGCAAGGTCGTTCTGGCTGCTTCCTTCATCCCCTCCACACCCCCTAACACCAGCCCAGTACCCTACGTTCGCTTCCGCGCTGCCGACTCCTCAGCCGCGACGAGGGCTATCGTCGAAGCTCAGTAACGACCAGACCGCCGCCCTTCCTCTCCGGAACTACCGAAAGGCCGCCTTGTTCTCGAAAGATCACTCTGCTGCAGTCAACGTCACCACAGCCGCACAGCACAGTGAGCTTCTGGCAGTCAAGGACCACCTGCTCCGGCAGGATCCGGACGGGCAGCGGTTCGGCCGAGTATTGCGCGACACATTCGACCAGCTGCTCAACGGCGAGGTGACCGGACGCTACGCATGGTCCCAGCTCCGCCAGACCGAGAAGACGCATGCTGGCTCGATGGTTGAAATCAACCTTCACCGCGAATTCAATTTCGATGACGGCACCCTGATGGACTACCGGATAGCCGGCGTCGAAGTTGACTGCAAATATTCACAGACGTTCGGCCAGTGGATGATCCCCCCGGAAGCGACGGGCCATATCTGCCTGCTGGTCTGGGCTGACGATCAGCAGAGCCGCTGGAGCGCAGGACTCTTGAGGATCCGCCGAGACCTGCTAAATGGCGGGGAAAATCGTGACCTCAAGACGACCATCAAAGCTAGTGCTCGTTCGCAAATTGAATGGGTATGGCAGAATGCGGCTCTTCCTGAAAATCTACTGCTTCATTTGGACCCGGCAACGAGAGAGAAGATCTTAATCAAAGGGCCACGCAAGGGACAGCAGCGCGTAAACCAACTGTTCCGCTTGGTACATGGTCGCCGGATCGGCCGCGGCGTAGTCCGGACGGCCGGCCAGCAGCATGACTACATGGCCAGGGTCCGGGAGGGCGACCCGGGGCGGGCACGCCCTAAACTCAGAAAGGAAGGCATCATCATCCTCGGTGACTACAAGTCGCACCAGGCTGTCGCTGCAGCGCTGGGAGGTCCCGTTCCAGAAAAGGGTGAATTTGTAGCTTTCCGGGTGGCACGCAGACGCCCGTACCATCATACGGACTGCCACGTTGAGCTAGAGGGGGAACGCTGGGTGGTTGCGACTGCTGCCGACCCGCCACAGGAAGCCCCCCGACTGCCAGATGCACAGTAACCGCAGAGAGAATCACCAGACTTCAGAACCCATGGACACCACATCGAACTGGGTACCACCTGAGGGGACCTGGGCTTCCTCCGCCGCGAGGCGGAGGAATATGCAGGCGATCCGGAGCAGGGACACCCAGCCCGAGCTCCTCATCCGGCAGCTGGTCCACGCCAGCGGCTTGCGCTACCGGGTGGCGGCAAGACCCCTGCCGCGCCTTCGCAGGACAGCTGACATGGTCTTCCGCCCCGCGAAAGTAGCGGTGTTCATTGACGGCTGCTACTGGCATGGCTGCCCCCAGCACTACGTCCCCCCGAAGACAAACTCCGGCTACTGGTCAGACAAGGTTCTCAGAAACATGAGCCGCGACCGCGACACAGACCAGCAGCTGAGAGAGGCCGGCTGGCTGGTCCTCCGGTTCTGGGAGCACGAAGACTCAGACAGCTGCGCCCGCCAGATCGCTACGACGGTCAGAGAACGCCGGTGCGGGAACGGCACCGTCTCCTGATTCCGTCCGGCCCGGGCTCTTGGCCTGGGACTCCTCAGCCGCCCGGATGACGGCCGCGATCTTCCGCCCGACCGCTGCCGCAACGGGCGGCGGGAATGCGTTGCCGACCTGACGGTACTGCGCCGTCTTCCCGCCTTCGAAGATCCATTTTTCGGGGAAGCCCTGGATGATCGCCGCTTGCTGAACGGTCAGCATCGGACCGTCAGCGCCGAACAGGTCCCGGTCTTCGCTGCGCTTCTTCTCCAGGTCCTTGGGGTCGTTGGCCACGCCGAGACCACAGACTCCGAGTTCTTTCCAGGCGGCTTTAGCGCGGCTGGGCCCCAGGTCCGCCCCGCCATGCTTCTTCGATCCGCCGACCAGGGTGGGCGCGATGCCGGCACTCCCGTCCTTCTTGGCCTTAGCGCGCAGCCGCGCCTTTTGATACCACCGGCGGTAGGAACTCCAAGCTTCCCAGCCGCGATCGCCGCTCAGCCATGGGCGGTACCGATCATCCATGGTCTTTTTGAGAGCATCAAGCACCGTGACGTGGTTTTGCTGCGTCAGCGTGTCAATCTTAATTTCAGGGCCATCATAGATATCCCGACGAAAAGCAACCAGAATCGCCCGAGGACGCAGCTGGGGAACCCCGAAGTCGCTCGCCTCCAAAACGTCCCAGTGCACCACCTTGTAGCCCGGCCCAGCCTCTGCACTGCTTCCGCTCTTGACGCCGACAGACGAGATCTCGTCAATAATCCATTTGCGATACTCGTCGAACTTGACGTCCATGATGCCACGGACGTTCTCAATCATGACTGCTTTAGGCCGCAACTTTTCCACCAAGTGGATCATGTCGGGGAAAAGATCACGATCATCATCTCTCCCCAGCTGCTTCCCCGCATGCGAGAAGGGTGGGCATGGAACGCCACCGGCCAGCAAGTCGAGAAAGCCGGGCATAAGGGTCTTCACACCCGAATCATCCAGGAATCGTTGAGCCTTCTTCACAGAACCGGCCGGGTCATACTTCCGAACATCTCCGGAAATAACATCGCAATTCTCGTTTTCCCAGCGCCAGTCGCTCTGATTGCTGATGTTCAGCTTCAGCGTCTCGACGGCGTGCGGGTCGATCTCGACGAGAGCAAGGTGTTTGAAGCCTGCTTGGTGGAGACCGATCGCCTGCCCTCCTGCGCCCGCGCAGATCTCGATCGAGGTCAGCGGCTTGCCGCTGGGGCTCATTGGGCGCCTCCTGATAGGGCTGTACTGCGGGCATGCGGGGGTGAGATGGAGTAGTACGCACTGAGATGGTCTACCGGTACGCAAGTGTCGCACCCACCACTGACAAGAGCCGGCCAGAACCCGCTCTACGCCTTCGTACGTCAGACTCCGAGCCCGTCCACCAGGCTCAGCCGGCTGACGTGACTACTGCACCCCCACAACTTACCCCTGAGCCAAGAGGCCTCGGCAGCCCCATGGACCGGTGACGGCTGCAGACTCACCGGCCGTCGCCAGCGCCGTCCGGAGTGATACTCGTCACTCCGAAGTGCCTGATTCTCGCCGCCTGCCTCTCCGCATGTCACACCGGCCGCGCCGACACGTCGAGCTCCATTCCCCACGCAGGCAGAAATGCGTCGCCCCGGCAAGCAACTGACATGGCTTTGGTGTTGGGGACACCTGGAACGATGGCATGTGTCGGCACACGCATGCGGACTGACTCCCATCGCGAACCGCCGTCCCTGTCAACAGGCGCGGATGCCGTCAGCCACTGCCGGCTCACCGTTGCCACAGTCAGCGCCTGGTCTCTGGCCCCCAGCAGGACGGCGGCAAGGAGCCACTCGGCGTCAGAGCACATCACCTCGTACTCATGCCGGGTGAGGTGAAGCACCAACCGGGTCGGATCAGTTGTCGTCTTTACCTCGATATGCATGCGCTCTCCGCCAGGCCACTCCACTTCTATGTCGTATCCGTAAGTGTCAGAAACCGTCGAGACGTGCCTGACCTCATGCGCCCCCGCATCCCACAGGAGCCCATAGAGTGCCCGCTCCCCCGCTGCCCCCGTCCGCCGACGGGCCAACTCAGCCTCCTTACTCCACCGCCAGCTCTCCGCAGCCCCGCCCGGGGGATTTTCATGCATGCTCAAGCTCACTTCAGGCTGGCCATCGGCCGTGACAAGCCCGCAGCGCTGGAGCCACAGCAGGCCATCCGCGTACTGGACTGGAGTGAGGTCTGAGTAATCGGGATGATTGGTGAAAAGGCTGCGCAGGCGAGCGATTTCGGCCACGGGCAGCAGTTCAAGCCATCGCACTGCCGCGCGGCCCGCACCCTCAGACGTGATCACGGGTACCCAAGTGTGCGAGCAAGGCCTGAACGTCCACCATGTCCATGCCTCCCGCAAGAGACGGCTCTTCTTCAAGATCGGCAAGCTGCTGCACCGAAGGGTCATCCAGGATTCTGCCCATGAATTCGAGCTTCTCTTGGAGGCGCAAGGCGACGACTTCGTCAATAGAAGCCTCCGAGGCAAGCACAGTCACCCGCGTCTCCTTATCCGGAGCAAGACCCAGCCTGTGTATGCGGTCAAGGCTTTGCAGGAAGCGCCCAGCCGTGAAGTCGCGGTCGACATAAACTGCGTCGTTGCACTCATGATGGAGACTGATTCCTTCACCCAAGGTGGCAGGGTTGGAGAGGAGGACATAACAGTCCGGATCTTCGCGGAAGCGTTTGATCTGGCTCTCCCGGTCTTTGGTGCTCCCATGGACGAGTGCCGGCTGGTAGGCGGAGAAGAGCTCCTCCATAGTCGTCAGACTCCTGACAAAAGTACTCCATACAATAGTTTTCCTTCCCTTCGCTGCATTCTCCGCCACGATGCTCAGCGCTTCCTTGTATTTGGGCGAGAACTCATAGCTGGGCAGTCGCCGCATCAAGGCGTATAGCGAATCCGTCTGTGGCACTTCAAGGGGTGGGACAAGGTAGGCCAGTGGTGAATACCGGCTCTCCCCTTCCAACAGCAGTGCTGGGCTGGTGGCTGCCATGAGCAGTCGCAGCATGGCCTTGCCCAAGGCGTCAAAACTATCGCGCCCTGCTTCAGCGCGAGCGCTGTACTGGCCGATCAGCGCGTCATACACCTCCCTGTGGATCGGCGGCATCTCCACATAGCGGATGCGGGTCGTAAACGGCGGCAGCCCGAGCTCCTTCTTCGTCGTACGCGTGAACAGCGGACGCAGCACCGTACTGGCATGAGCCAGATCACCTCCTGCCACAGCCTGCGTCACCACACGCCGCCCGTGTCCGGGCCAGACGAAAGAGAGCAGGTTCTCAAGGTCCCGGGCTCCGTTGGGTGCTGGTGTGCCGCTGAGGATCAGACGTCGGCGGCTCAGAGGGCCGAGCGCCATGCAAGCGCTCCCGTAAATACCCTGGGCACCGAGTTTCATACGGTGCGCCTCGTCTAGGATGATCATCGACGGAGCAGCAGACAGCCACGCAGCCAGGGCTGTGAGCGACTTGTCCAGCCGTTCGTAGTTGACGAGCAGAATCTCTGTTCCTGCAACAGGGCCCTGTCCCATCTCCAGGACACGCGCAACCGGCGGCTCTCGGAAGCAGACCGTGCTCTCGTAGAGCCATGACTCATAAGCGGACTTGGGACTGACAACGAGCAGGCGGCGGACATCACCCCGCGCTCGCATTGCTGAGTAGACCGCCAGTCCCACACGGGTCTTGCCGGCGCCCGGCACTGAGAAATTGGCCCCATGCTGCATGGAGAGCAACTGCGCGATGTCACGCCGCTGAAAGTCCGTAAGGTCAGCGAGCCAGTCCGGGCCCAGCCGGTCTGCCAGCGAGTCCGGGACAACGGAATGCGTCTGGTCAGATGTCCGCAGACGCTGCTCCGCGGTGTCCGCGTCGTCAAGAACGCCGCCGACAAGCGCGGCGAGTGCTTCTTCCCAGGTGACGTCCCCAGGACCCTGATGCGGCCAGTTCGCCAGAGCGTCCAAGCCGGTCAACAGGTCGTCGAGCTCGACTTCAACTGACAAAGGAGTCCGGCTGCCACCGGCCGGGAAGCGAGAAGCCAGCCGGGTCAGATCGGCTTCAAGTCCGGGCGCTGCGCGCAGAACTGCGCGCGTCCGGGTGACGTCAAAAGCGATCTCTAGTGACGGCTCTGCCGCGGTCACGCTCCCTCCTGCTGAGCAGCGTCGAGCAGCCACACCACACCATCACCTGGCGCCTTGATGGTCCGGGCGGTTTCGTGAGCCAACTTGGCGAGGACCGTGCGAAGCTTCACGACGGCCTCGTCAAAAGCCTCCTCGTCGAGACTCTTCGACGCCCGGGCGAGGACAAGGTCAGTCACACACTGCTCGATGTCCTGGCAGGCATCCGAGATCCGATCGGGCGCAGCCTGCTTGCGCTTGCGTACGCGGGCGTCCTTGCCAGCAGGCTCAAGAGCGTCCTCTATCGCGCTTCGGGCGGATTCGAAGACCTTGGTTGCTGCCGTCCCCCGCTCTGAAAGCTGGCCGTCTTCCTTACCGAGGACCGCCTTCGCCTTGAGCACGGCATCAGTCAATGCTCTGGCCTCAGCGACGACCGGCGCAGCGGCCCGGACGGACCGGTTGAGACCAGGAATCGCTACACCCGGCACAGCTGCCGTGCCGGCAGAACTCTTGAGCGAATCAGGCAGTCGCTGGTCGAGGTACCGGGTCTTGAAGTCGGGTTCGATGAGACGGACGTCAGTCTTCGAGAAGTCCGCGGCGATCGCCGCCAGGCGCAGCTCCTTCAACAGCTCGGCGCTGTCTCTGTTGACCGCTGTCTCCTTGACGTACCGGCGGTGCAGCTCTCTCAGCTTCTCTTGCTGCTGTTCGAAATCCAGCAGCCGCAGCTGTGCGTCACCATCTTTCGACCGTTCGATGAGCTCCTGAAAGCAGCCCAGGATCCACAGATCCTGCTCGCAGGTCGCAGGCCGGACATGAAAGTCCTTGGCGATGTCGTGGACTGACCGGCCCCGTTTGACCTGTTCTTCGATCGCCAGAAGCCGGTTGATGTACGAATAGTCCCGTCGGCGGTCTGGACGCAGCTGCAGAGAGAGCTCTACTGCGTTGATGTCGTCCCAGTTGCATGAGTCCGGCAGCACGCCCACACGCATGTGGGTCACTCCGAGCTCTTTGAGCGCGGCGCGACGAGTATTCCCGTTGACCAGAATGCCCTCGCGAGTGATGAGCCCAGGCTCATTCTGCTTGAAGTCGCGCAGGCTCTCCATCAGCTTCTCGAAGTCAGGATCCGGCTTGTTCGGGTCCGCCGGCAGGGCCATCAGCAGGAAGTGCAGGTAGTCCTGCCCCGCGCCGCACCAAGGATCGCTGTCGAGCAGGCGGTCACGGCCAGGGTCATGACTGCGCTGGGCCCGGATCCGGTGGGTGCTCGGGTTGTAGTAGAGAGAATCAACTGGCATGTCGATGACCTCGACGTGCCGGGGCTGCGTACGCCATTCAACAGTCAGCGTCTCCCGCACTCCGACGCCTTCGCTGACCTCCTTCAGCCGCTCCAGAACCAGTGTCCGGTTCTGTTCTGCCAGCGGCGGATGGCCGAAGTCCTTGCTCATGGAATCCACTCCTACTGCTCACAAAATGGGCTGTGTGCCCTGCGGAGACCTGCCTTCACGGCAGGCCTCCGCAGCTCCCTCATGCTGGCTGGCTGTCTCAGCCGGCAAGGCCCAAGACCTGCCGGACCTTGGCCCTCGACTCCGACGGGAGAGTCCGGTAGTCCGCCCAAAGACGTTCCACGGCACTGAACTCACGCTTGTCGGCGCTGACCCAGCCGGCAAGGGCCTGGCGCTCCAGGCCTCCGAGCGACTGAATGGCACCGAGAATCGCGTTGAGATCGGCCGCCCGGCCCACGCCCCCGACCCGGCAGCGGTTGCACTCCGCCACGAGTTCCACGTGTTCGCTGCCATCCGGCTGCTGCACACTGCGACGCGCTATATCCAACTGCGCCGCGTCGTACGTCCCCTCGTAGGACTCGCCCGGAGTGATGCCACATGACCGGCAGAAGTGACCATCGCTCGACAGCACTTCACGTCGCCGGGTGTGAGTGACCTTCGTCCCGGGCCGGCTTCCCTTTCCAGGTTCCCAGACCGGCTCGCCCTTCTTCTTGAAGCGCTGCTCATGCTGGCCAAGCGACGCGTCATCACGATGAGTGTCGATCTGCCAGCCGAAGTCCCGCAGGTCCCGCACGCGGCGGTCAGCCTGGCTGACACCCGGGAATGCCTTCTTGACGTCTTCCTTCGTGAAGGTGTTGCCCTCACCTACAACAGCGATCAGCCACAGTGCTGCCCGCTTCATCGTGCCAAGCGTCTTGTCCTGCCAGTCAGGCAACGACATCGAGCCCCCTCGACTCCGGATCCTCTGGTTGCCCGGCAACGGCGTCATCCGACGAAACCGGGAGCCCCTCCAGCGTCATGCCAGCCTGCCTCGGAATCCAGTGCTCAGAGACTTTCGAGGGGGCTCGCGTAGATCACAGCGTCCAGAAAGTCCTTCTCGCTGGCTGAGCGGTCGTTAACAATCACACTGAGGAACGGCGCGACCGTTGACTGTCACTTGCCGGGAGGGAATCTGTGGCCACTCGCACTCGAAGAACCCAACGCTGGAAGGAGCTTCCAGCGGAGCGGCCACCAGCGATCAGGTTCTTCGTCAGCGCTCTCCGTGAAGTCAAGGACTCCACATCGCTGAGCCAAGGTGACATCGCACGTCTGGCTGGCGTGTCTGAAAGCACCTTCTCCGGCTACCTGAACGGCAAGCGGGTGCCGGAAGCTGACAAGCTGGAGGCCCTCTACAAGGTCATTCAGGACGACGTGCGGCTCAACGGAGACAGCATCCCCCACGAGCTCAGTTCGTTGGTCGCCCTGCGTGAGTACGCTCGAGCAGCAAACGGGCCGCACTTCGCAAGTCTCAGCGCCGCAGCTCATGGAGAAGCGGGGCGCTCCCTGCCGGGTGCGGAGCCGGCAGCCAGCAGCGTCCACCCGTTCCACTCCGACGGACAGGTGGCAGGTATCGGGGTGCCGGTCCCTCTAAGGCGGGGGGACCGGCGCCCTTCACCTTCTACGACTCGGTCTTCCACTGGCCTTCGCGGTCCTGACGATCACTGGTTGTATGCGGCGGACATCCGGCACCACTATGAGGCTGGGCGCCACTGGGACGCTCTGGTGCTGATCTCGCATACGGCTACCCGGCTGTCCAGCAGCGCGTTCCCAGAAGTCGTCATCGCCTGGAAGCAGTCGGGCATCGAGCAAGCCGTTGAATCCTTGTTGAAGTCCGCTGCTGCAACCCGCGACAACAATGCCGTGTTGAACATCGCTGCCGCGCTTCATGATCACCGTCAGTACGAGGAACTCGGCGTCATACTGTCCGCAGCCCGGTCCGCTGAGGCATAGCAGCTAGCAGCGCCGGCGGGGGCCTGTCCCTGTCAGTGCGGGGCTGTAGCAGTCCGCGTACCCTGACGCGGAACTCTGCGGCTGCATCCACCCACAGACCGCCGGTCCGACCACGGGTAAGAAGGCGCGGGCGTCGGGCGCATGGCTCCTCTTCCGAAGGGGATTGGTTTCCGGGTGCTGCGCCGCGATCCGACTGTCCGCTACGTGTACAGCCGGCTTCGCGGTGCTGACCGGCAGTCAGCACCAGCACAGCCGAAGGAAACCCGGTCAGATCACCCGGAACAGATCCGCCGCCGCGTGGACGTCCGTCAGGTCCTCGATGGAGCGGAGGTTGTCGCACAGCGCCTCCAGGACCGAGCCGGCCTCGGCGGCACGCGGGGCGCCGATGGCCATGCCGAAGACTCGGAAGCCCAGCCGGTGCTTGGCGTCGTTCCAGCCGCGCATCCAATCCTCGGTGACGCCGCATTCGTCGTCGGTGATCATCACGATGTCGCCACGCGTGCGGGCGGCGTCGTTGAACTCCTCACCCAGCAGGTCACTCGCCGCTGACAGCGGCGTCTGGTAGCTGGTGCCGCCGCCGAGGAAGGTCTCCGCGAAGTCGAGGACACCGCCGATGTCGGCTGGCCGGTCGGCCGGGAACCGGAAGACCTGGATCTTGTCGGCGGAGGAGAACAGGATGCCGACGAAGTCACGCCCCCCATGGCGGGCCTGGTCCAGCAGCGCCAGCGCGCATGCCTTGGCCCACGCCTCCCGGGTGACTCCGCCGGGTCCCTCCACGTACATGGAGTGCGACGTGTCCACGCACGCGATGATCGCGCCCCGGCCGGTGCTCTGTTCTCCCTGGCTGTCGTAGAGCATCAGCTCCCCGGCGGCGTAGCGCGCGGCGAACACCGCACGCAGCTCGGGCAGGCCGAGGTTGGCCAGCTCGGAGGGGATGACGCGGGAGAGGTCGTTGCCGAGCGTGACGCCGACCAGTTCGCCGGCGGTGTTCTCCACCTTGCGGGCGCGTTCGCCGACGGCCATCTGCCGGAAGCGGCCGATCAGTTCGGCCCACTGGGCGAGACGGCCGGTGCGCAGCCGCTCGGCGAGCCGGGCGCGCTGGTCGAACGGCAGCCGCTCCAGCTCGCCGGGACCCACGCCCCATGCCCGCATCAGCGCGGCCTCCTCCCGCACGGCCTCGGCGGCCTTCGCCACCGCGGTCCGCGCGACCGCACTGACACCGGGCGTCGCCGCGGCGAGGGCCTGCGCGGCCCCTTGGGCGGCCCGCCGCGCCGCGGTCTCTGCGGCCTGGGCAGCGTCGATCGCCTGGTGTACGGCGACAGCGGCCGGGGCCGGCACGGTGCCGTCCTCGTCGGCCTCCTCGGCGGCCTGCCGGAGCGCCTCACCCACGGCGGTCGCCGCGTCTTCGGTGTCTTGCTCGGCCTTCTTCGACTGCTCGGCCTGCTCCTGGGCGCCTCGCGAGCGCTCCAGCATCCGGCGCAGCGCGGCGGCCTGGGCGAGCACGGCCATGGCGGCGGCATAGGGGTCGCCGACCGTCTCCCGGCGCAGCTCGGCGAACTCCGGTGACTCCATGAGCGCGGCGACGACCTGGTGGTTGACCAGCCGGGACGGGTCCATCGCCGCGCGCTCGCGCAACCGCGGGCCGACCTTGTAGGCGGCCAGGAACGCGTCGGCCAGGAGGTCGGTAGTGTGGTCGTCGCGCTCGTCGAGCTCCTCGGCCAGGTCGCGCAGTCCGGCCGACTGCTCGTAGGTGTCGCGCCAGGTGATCCGGTCGAACCGGTCCGCGACCACGGCCGAGGTGTGCCGCTCGCGGGCGGCGGCGGACAGACCCAGCCACTTCCCGGCCAGGCTCGCGAGCTCGCCCAGCCTGCCCGGTGCATCGCCTGTCTCCCCCGGCCTGCCCGGTGCCTCGCCCGCCCCGCCCGGGGTCTCCGCCGGCCTGCCCGGTGCCTCGCCCGCCCCACCCGGCTCGCCCAGCCTGCCCGCCGGCTCGTCCATGGTCCTGTTCCCGGTGTTCAGAGCTGCGCCTGCACCATGCTCGCGTCCACGCCGAGGGCCTCGGTGAGAACGCGTGCGCGCAGGGCGCGCTGGCGGCCGGTGACCCGGTCGATCGCGGCGGTGGAACGCCCGGCGCCCGCCGCCTCCTCGCGCAGCTTCTCCAGCCGCTTCCCCGCCATGGCGAGCTTGTTGTGGGCCTTCTTGATGACCCACTCGCTCAGCGCCTCGCGGGACTGCCCGACCATGGCGTCGAGCTGGGCCTCCAGTTCCTCGATGGTGTCGGCCAGGTCGAGCGCCTCCTTGGCGTCGGGGTTGACCAGTTGCAGCACCTCGCGTTCGACGGTCGGGCGTTCGGCGGGAGAGTCCCACAGCACATGGGTCAGCACCGACAGGTCGGTCTCGGCGACCGCCGGGCGGCCGTCGAGGTAGGCGGACGCCTGGAGCAGGCGCACCGCCTGTCGCCAGCGGCGGTCGGAGGCGACGAGCTCCTTGCGGCGCAGGGCGGCGCGCAGCGTGCACACCGCGTCCACGATCATGTCGGGGACGTCCACGGCCGGGACGGCTCCGGTCACGGCGTGCTGGAGCGCGGCCAGCTCGACCGTGGTCCGTGTCGGCGCGGCCGGGCGGCTGACGGCGGAGCGGACGAGCGCGGCGAAGTTCGAGGGGTCTGCCAGGTAGCCGACCTCGATCCGCACCAGCAGCCGGTCGTAGATCGCGGCCGTGTCCTCTCCGCCGGGCAGTTCGTTGCTCGCCGTGATGGCCCCGATCAGGGGGCAGTGGATCGGTTCGCCACCGCTCTCGGGGTGGTAGATCCGCTCGTTGAGGTAGCCCAGCGTCTCGTTCAGCGCCGCCGTGGAGCACTTGAAGATCTCGTCGATGAACGCGACGTGCGCGGTCGTTGCGCGGCCGTCGTAGACCTGGCGGTACTCGCCCCGGGCCAGCGCGGCGACGTCGATGGGACCGAACATCCTCGTCGGCGCGGTGAACTTCGACAGGAGGATCTCCCAGTAGGCCGCCCCGTCGATCCTGCTCGTGAGCTCCCGGGCCAACTCGGACTTCGCCGTTCCGGGTGGGCCGAGCACCAACGAGTGCTGGCCGGCCAGCAGCGTCACCACCAGCGTCCGCACCACGTCGTCGCGCTCGTAGAAACGGTCCGACAGCTCGTCACTGATCGCGCGCAGCCGCTCGGCCGTGTCCTGCGCGTCCGGTGCGCCCATGTCCCACTCCCCTGCCTGCGACGCCCTGTCTGCCGACGGGCGGCCGCTCCCTCCGAAGCTACGACGAAGTGACGAGCAGCCGAGGGTGACGGCGATCACGCCGGCCCGTTCTCAGCAGCGGTCCTTCGGCGGAGCGAGAGAAAGCATGCCGCGCTGCCCCACCGCTCTCCGATCGGTTCTCAAAATACGTTCTCGGGCAGGGTGGGTCGCCCTTTCCGAGAAGTGCGTCGCACAGGAGACCGTCCCCCGCGACGGACTCCGGTCCGCTCGAACCACTCTCGCGCTTGCCATGTTCCCGCCATGATCTTCCGTACCGCGACGCGCTCCGACCTGACCACGATCACCGCCCTGCTGACCGACGAGGAGACCGTGCTCGCTCCCTGTCGCGGTCGACGTGGGCGAATGATCGGCGGCGGATCGTCCCGACCCCGAGCTGTGGCGCGGCTCCCTCGGGCAGGCGTTGCCCCCCGGCCGGCGTGCTGCTGGCCGACGCTTTCCAGCTCGGCGAGCACCAGGCGCCGGCACCGGGAGAGCGATCAGACCACGGTCATCCGGTAGATCTGCCGTGACCCGCCCTCCGGGCCTGGTTCCGTGGCCTCGGCCGGTGTGAAGCCCAGGCGTTCGTAGAAGACGCGGGCGCCGCTGGTGACGGCCCCGGGGTGGTCGGGGCCGAAGGTGACGACCTCGATGGTGGCCGGGCCGCTGCGTACGAAGCGGCTCATGGCGTCCGCCATCAGCGCCTTTCCGACGCCCCGGCCCCGGGCCTGTGCCGAGACCACGAGCCAGTGGACGTGGTGCGCCGGGTGGCTCGGGCCGAACAGAAGACCGCCGAGCAGGTCCGGGCCGCCGGCGGTGGCGACGAGCGCGGTCGACCGGCCGATGTGCTCGGTCACCGCCTGGTGGAAGCCCGGGTCGTCGACCATCGGGCCGAACCAGTCCTCCACCTGCGCCGCGAGGCCCAAGTAGCCCTCGAAGTCGTCCTTCTGTGCCGTCCTGATCTCCATCCGGGAAGTCTGGCACGGCCCACGCCGATCCCCCGTATGCATTGCTGGCAGACGCGGGGCCCGAAGAGGACGGTCGTGGATCCGTCGATCAGCGGGCGCCAAGAGTGAAGGCCCCGTGGCTGACACCCAGCCACGGGCCCGGGCGCGTGGTGTCCGCGCGCCCGGCGGGTACGGTCGGCCCGTGCCGGGATGCGATACGGCAAGGTGCCGGCCGCACCGGGCGAACCCACCGGGGCCCACAGCGGCCCGCCCGCACCGGTCCCGGCCGGGCCCGCGACGACCGAGGAGTACGTGAGACCTGATGCCCGCCCACGACGACGCGCCCGACGCAGCCGACACACCTGACGCAGCCGACGCACCCGTCACACCTGAAGTACCCGACACACCTGAAGCACCTGGCGCCTCCACGCAGCCTTCCAGCCCCGTGATCACGAGCAGCGAACCCGGCTCGTTCCCCTGGGCCGTCCTGGCCGAACGCCACCCGGTGCTGATCCAGCAGGTGCGCGACGCGTTCCCCCTCGCGCCCGCGCAGCACGCCGCCCTCGACGCTCTGCTCGCCGAGGCCACCGAAGGCGTGATCGGGCCGCTCGGCGCCGACGCGCACGACCGTGAGCGGTGGGCCGCGTGGGGGCAGGGGTACTTCGGCCGGTCCTGGTTCGACGTGCCGTTCCTGTGGGCCGAGAGCTACTTCTACCGCAAACTCCTCGGCGCCCTCGGCCACTTCACTCCCGGCCCCTGGCAGGGCATCGACCCCTTCGGCCCCTTCAAGGCCGCCGAACTGGCCGGCAAGCTGGTCGACGAGGAGCTCGCCGCCCTGGACGAACTGGCCGGGCAGCCCGCCGACGTCCAGGCTCCCGCGCTGCTCGCCGGGTCCCTGTGGGGCAACCGCGCCGACCTCGGCTTCCGTATCGACTCCGGCGGCGCCCACGAGTCGACGGCCGCCGGCTCGGACTCGCGGCTCGTCACCGACGAGAGTGCGCGGCTGTGGGCCCTTCTGCCGACCGGAGGCGCGGCGACCGTCCACCTCGTCGCGGACAACGCGGGCCGGGAGCTCATTCCCGACCTCGTCCTCGTCGACCACCTGCTGCACTCGGAGCGGGCCGCGGACGTGGTCCTTCATGTGAAGCCGCACCCGTACTACATCTCCGACGCGACCATGTCGGACGTCATCGACAGCCTGCGCCGGCTCACCCACGCGCCCGCGGCGGGTTACGCCGCGGAGATCGGCCGGCGTCTGTGGGCCGCGACGGCCGCCGGACGGCTGACGGTCCGCGCGCACGAGTTCTTCTGCGCCCCGTTCCCGTACAGCGCGATGCCCGACGCTCTCCGGGAGCAGTTCGCGGCCGCCACCGTGACCGTCCTCAAGGGCGACCTGAACTACCGCCGCCTCGTCGGTGACCAACTGTGGCCCCCGACCACACCCTTCGCGGAGCGGACCGCGTACTGGCCGGGCCCGGTCGCGGCGCTGCGCACCCTGAAGTCGGACGTGATCACCGGCCTGGACCGCGACGTCCTGGCCGCGCTCGAAGCGAGCGGGGAGGCGTGGCGGACCAGCGGCACCCATGCGTTGGTGCAGGTGGACGCCCGGTCCCGCTGAGGGCTCAGCGACGTCTCGGCGACGGCTCGGCAACTGACCACCTTCCCCCGGGCATTGTCAGTGCCCTGCGGCATCCTGCATCGCATGACACCGCACACCCTGACGGGCATCGAGAACGCGCTTCGCGCCTCCTGGGCGGCCGACACCTGCTCCCCCGACGATCTCGAGCGCGCCGGGTGGAGCGCCGACAACCCGGCGTGGGGGCACTGCGACATAACGGCCCTCGTCGTGCACGACCTACTGGGAGGGGAGCTCGTGGTCGGCGAGGTCCACCTGGCGGGTGAACCGCAGGGCTTCCACTGGTGGAACCGGCTGCCCGGCGGCTTCGAGGTGGATCTCACACGCGAGCAGTTCCGCGTGGGTCAGACGGTCACGGCCGGTCGGACCGTCCAGCGGCCCGCGGGCCGGACACGGCGGCGGTGGGAGGAGTACGAGTTGCTGCGCGACCGGGTCGCCGCCCGGCTGCCCGATCTCCTCCCGGAGCCGTCGGTGGACGAGGCGGGGCGCGCGGCCCCCGGGACGAGTGAGCCGGACCGCCGACCGGTCGCCACGGGCGGGCCAGGCGGGCCGGACCCCCGGACCATCGACGCCCGCGAGCCCGAACGCCGGGCGTTCGACGCCGGCGGGCACCGGCTGTCGTACCTGGACTTCGGCGGGCCTGGCCGGCCGCTGCTCGCCCTGCACGGCCACTTCTGCGAAGGCCGTACGTTCACCGCGCTCGCCGCCGCGCTCGCCCCCGACTGGCGGGTCATCGCCCTGGACCAGCGCGGCCACGGCCGGTCGGACCGCACACCCGGGTACGACCGGGACGGCTACGTGCGGGACGCGGCGGCGCTCCTCGAACACCTCGGGCTGGACGGGGTCGTGGTGCTCGGGCACTCGCTCGGCGGGGTCAACGCGTACCAGCTCGCTGCCCGCCACCCGCATCTGGTGCGCGCGCTCGTCATCGAGGACGTAGGCGCGGTCGTGGCGGACGACCTGTCGTTCTGCCTGTCCTGGCCGCGCCGGGCGCCGACACGCGCGGCCCTGGTCGAGGCGCTCGGGGACTCCGTCCGCTACCTGGCGGACGCGATACGGGAGCACCCGGACGGCTGGGGCCTCGCCTTCGAACCGCAGGACATGGTCACCTCGCACGGACAGGTCCGGGGCGACCACTGGGACGACTGGCTGGCGAGCGACTGTCCCACGCTGCTCGTCCACGGCACGCACAGCGATGTGCTCGGCGCGGAGCAGGCGGCAGCCATGACCGCCCACCGCAAGCACACCCGGCTCGTGTCGCTCCCCACCGGTCACACCGTCCACGACACGGCTCCGGCGGACTTCGCCACGGCCGTGCGGGAGTTCCTGGCGCGGCTGCCGTAGGCAACGCCGGGGGGCAACGGGCCGGGGCAAGGGGTCGGGGGGCAGCGTGCCGGAGCAACGGGCGGGGGGCAGCGGGCCGGGGCAAAGGACCCGGCCGTCACGCCTCCGACTTGATGAGCTTGCCGTCCGCCGCGACCACGAACCACTCGCCGTCCAGGCCCTGGCCGTTCACGTCGCCGGCCGTCACGTCGCCCACGTAGTAGTACAGCGGCCAGTCGCCGTAGACCGCCTGCTCAGCGCCCGCGCCCAGCTTGATCTCCTTCAGCAGCGAAGCGTCCGTGCCCTCGCCGGCCGTCACGTCCTTGGCGGAGATCAGCGCAGGCCAGACCGCGATGCAGTCCGAATCGCAGTTGGCCTGGCCCGGCTTGTCCTTGGTGAATCCGTACAGGGTGCGGCCCTGGTCGTCGACAAGGATCGTGCCGAGGTCCGACTCCGCGGTCCTGATCGAGATGGAGGGGGCGGGCGGCTGCTTCGGCGCTGCCGTGTCCGCGGAGCCGTCGGCTGCGGGCTGCTCCCCTTCCGGTGCCTCCGCCGGGGAGCCCGCCGGGGACTTCGGCTGCGGCTGGTCCGCCGACGGCCCTGCCGCACCCGCTCCGTACGACGAGCCCGAGCCGCCGGAGTCCTCGCACGCGGTCACGGTGAGCAGCGCCAGTGCCATCAGCGGGGCTGCGATCAGGGCCTTGGTGCGGCCATGGTTCCGGGTGCTGCGCATGGTGATGTCCCTCGGCTTCCGGGTGGGTGAACAGCTGTGCGTACGGCGGGTGGTACGGCCTCAACTGACCTGCTGTTCAATCGGATTCAGCGGATTCCTCATTTGAACGGGCCGCCCGGGCGACGCGTACAAGACCCCGACCGACCACGACCGGTCGGCCCAGAATGAGAGGTTCATCCGCAATGCACAAGCGCACTCTCGCCGTGCCGGCCGCCGCCCTCGTGCTGGCCGTGGCCGGTGTCGTCCCAGCCGTCGCGCACGACAGCCACGGAGGGGGGCGGAGCAGCACGCAGACCGCTGCCACGTTCACGAAACCCAGCCACGGCAAGGCCGTCACCTTCGCCGTCGTCATGACCGGCGCGCACGAGGTCCCCGACGCGAGCGGGGCGGCCGTGAACGACCCCGACGGGAAGGCCGTCGCCCTGATGCAGGTGAAGGGCGACCGGGTGGTCTTCGCGATGCAGTGGCAGGGCTTCGTGCCGAGCCAGGGCCACATCCACCAGGGCGCCGCCGGGCAGAACGGCGATGTGAAGGTGCCGCTGTTCGGCACCGCGATGCCCGATTCGCTGCACTCGGCCGCGGGGCACACGACCCTCACCGACGCCGCGCTCGCCAAGAGCCTGATCGAGCATCCCTCCGGCTTCTACATGAACCTGCACAGCGAGGAGTTCCCCGGCGGAGCCGTGCGCGGCCAGCTGAAGCAGCTCCACGAGAACATCAACCCGCTCCACATCATCAAGGGCGGCAAGCTGCGCGCCCTGGCCAACGGCGCCCAGGAGGTCGCCAACAACGACGCGACGAAGGTCAACGACCGTGACGGGAAAGCGGTGACGTTCCTGCACCCCAAGGGAACGACCGTCGACTTCTCGCTCGCCTGGGCCGACATCAAGGCGCCCGCCGCCGCCCACATCCACAAGGGCGACTTCGGCAAGAACGGCGACGTGGTGCTGGGCTTCTTCGACAAGCCGGTACCGGAGGGCCTGTTCGCCGTCTCCGGCCGGCTGCACGACCAGCACGCCGGACTGGTCAAGGAGATCCGTGACAATCCGTGGGGCTTCTACTCCAACATCCACACGGAGGAGTTCCCGGACGGCGCGGTCCGGGGTCAGCTCTTCCACTAGGACGAGGACGTTCTAGGCTCGGAACGGCAGGCCGGTGCACGCCGGCACGACCGAACGACCTGAACGGCACGACGGCGACGGCGACGGTCGACGCACAACGGCACGGCTTCCCCGACGACGCCCGACCGACGGCCGACGACCCTGTCGGCACGGGCCCCACGTCGGCACGACGACAGCGAAAACGCGAGAGGCGGCAGCAATGGCCAGGGTTCCCGCAGCGGCGGTGGCGGCAGGCGGACTCGTCGGCGGGTACGGAGTCGCCCGCTGGACCAGGAAGCGTCCCCTCGGCGGGGTCGCCCTCGCTGCGGCCGGGGCCGTGGCCGCCCGGCAGTGGCACCAGGACGCCGGGCCGAAAGCGGCGGCCGGGCTGAGCGCCGCGTACGTCGCCGCGTTCGCCGGGTCGCACCCGCTCGCCAAGAAGGTCGGCGCCTGGCCCGCAGTGTTCACGGTGGCCGCCGGGGTGGCGCTTGCCTCATGGACGGTCACCCGGCGCAGCAGCTGACCAGTACGGGGACGAGCGCGGGCGGCGTCCCGGCTACGGCGGGAACGAGCGCGGGCGCCGTCCCGAGCACGGCGGGGACGAACCCGAGCGGCCGCCCGGGCACGGCAGTAACGAGCCCGGGCGGTGTCCCGCCACGGGCTCCGGCACGGGCTCCGGCACGGGCTCCGGCACGGGCGAACGGGGCGGGTTCCCGACAAGGTGCGGCCCGGACTGAACACCCGCCGCCCCCCGCGCGTATTCATCTGTACCTCCCCAAGAGGCGTTGGGCGCGTGACCGTCGGGCAGGGACCGGTCACGCGCCCAACGCGTGCGCCACGGTGTAGATGATCAGACCGGCCAGCGCGCCGACCACCGTGCCGTTGATGCGGATGAATTGCAGGTCGCGGCCGATGTGCGCCTCGATCTTGCGGGAGGTGTGCTCCGCGTCCCAGCTGGCGACGGTGTCCGAGATGAGCGACGTGATCTCGCCCCGGTACGTGGTCACCACGTACACCGCGGCGTCCTCCACCCAGCCGTCCACCTTCGCCTGGAGCCGGCTGTCCGTCGCCAGGCGCGAGCCCAGGGACAGCAGCGACGCGCGGGCCCGCAGGCGCAGCTCGCTGCGGTCGTCCTCGGCCGCAGAGATGATCATCGCGCGTACGGAGGCCCAGACCGACGCGATCACGTCCTGCACCTCCGAGCGCGCCAGCAGCTCGGACTTCATGCGCTCGACGCGCGCACGGGTGTCCGTGTCCGACTGGAGGTCGGCCGCGAAGTCCCCCAGGAACCGGTCGATCGCACCGCGCGCGGGATGGCCGGGCATGTCGCGCATCTCGGTGACGAAGCGCAGCAGCTCCTTGTAGACGCGCTCGCCGATCTTCTTGTCCACGAAGCGCGGGGTCCATCCCGGGGCCCCGCCCTCCACGGCGTCCATCACCGAGTCGGAGTGGAAGACCAGCCAGTCGTGCGCACGGGTGCAGATCAGGTCGACGGCACGGTGGTGCGCGCCGTCGGCGACGACCTTCTGGAGGGTCTTCCCTATGCCGGGCGCGATCTCGACCGCCTCCGCGCGGCGGGTGATCGCCTCGCCGACGACCGCCTGCACGTCGGAGTCGCGCAGCACGGTCAGCGCGCCGCGCAGGGCGGTGGACAGCTCGGCGGTGACCCGGTCGGCGTGGGCGGGCTGGGCCAGCCACGCGCCGAGCCGGCTGCCGATGCCGACGGCCCGGAGCCGGACCCGCACGACGTCGGAGGAGAGGAAGTTCTCGCCGACGAACGAGCCGAGCGAGGCGCCGAGCTGGTCCTTCTTGTTCGGGATGATCGCGGTGTGCGGGATCGGGATGCCGAGGGGATGCCGGAAGAGGGCCGTGACGGCGAACCAGTCGGCGAGCGCGCCGACCATGCCGGCCTCCGCGGCGGCCGCGACGTAACCGGCCCAGCCGCCGAGGCCCGCGTTCTTCGCCCAGGTGGCGAGGACGAACACGAGCGCGACGCCCAGCAGCAGGCCGGTCGCGGTCGCCTTCATCCGCCGTACACCGCGCCGCTTCTCCTCGTCGGCCTCGGTGTACGCGAAAGCGGGCAGCGCCGTCGACGCCGCGACCCCGCCCTTCGGCCGGCCGGGGTCCCCGGCGCCACCGTCCGGACCACCGCCGGGCATGCCGCCGCCTCTCACGGCTCCGCCCCGCACGGCCCGGTCGGGGCCGCCCGGCTCATCCGGTTCTGTACGTTCCATCCGCTCCACCCGTCCGCGCTGCGTCCGCACGCAATGTCCCTACCACTCGTCCCTACATCAGGTACTCCCGGGCGGCACATCGAGTTCCCGGGCCATGCCGGATGATGTGTCCATGAACAAGCGTCAGGGGTATGTGAACCTCGCTGCCCTCATGGCCACGATCGCCCTCATATGCGGCGGTATCTACCTCGGTGTCGGCGCCGTCAAGAAGGGCCCGGAGGTCCGTACGCCTCCGTCCGCGACGCCGGTGTGGATCGGTACCTGGTCCGCGAGCCCCGTCTCCGCCGCGCCGGTCACCTCGGCCGTCGGCGGGCCGAGCGGCCGCGCGGGCCGTTCCGTACGGAACGTCGTGCACACCAGCATCGGCGGCACCGCCGCCCGCGTCACCTTCTCCAACCTCTACGGCACACAGCCGCTGCTGATCACCGGCGCGTCCCTCGCGGTACGCGCCGGCGACGGAGCCGCCGCAGTGGCCGGCACCCTGCGCCGGATCACCTTCGGCGGGGCGCGGGAGGCGACGGTCGGCCCGGGCGGGCAGATCGTCAGCGACCCCGTCGTGCTGCGGATCCCCTACGACGGCGACCTGCTGATCTCGGTGCACACCCCGGCGCCCGGCGGCCCGGTCACCACCCACCCGCACGCCGTCCAGACGTCCTACCTGGCGGACGGCGACCTCGCGCAGGACGAGAGCGGCGACGCGTTCACGACGCGGATCCGCTCCTGGCACCACATCACCGCCGTCGACGTGCTGACCGCCCAGGCGCGGGGCGCGATCGCCGCCGTCGGCGACTCGATCACCGACGGCGTCACCGCGACCCCGGACCACGACAACCGCTGGCCCGACGTGCTCGCCGACCGGCTCGGCGGCCGCTACGGCGTCCTCAACCAGGGCATCAGCGGCAACCGGCTCCTCGAGTACGGGCGCGGCCCCAGCACCTTGGAGCGCTTCGACCGCGACGTGCTGGCTCGGCCCGGCGGCCGTACCGTGATCGTCGCCATCGGCATCAACGACGTACTGCGCGCACCCCACGCCCCGACCGCCGTCGATGTGACCGCGGGCCTGACGGAGCTGGCCGACCGCGCCCACGCCCGCGGATGGCGCGTGATCGGCTCCACGCTGGCGCCCTGCGGCGGCCACCCGCGCTGCACGCCCGCGGCGGACGCCGAACGCCTGAAGATCAACACGGCGATCCGCACGGGCGGCGTCTTCGACGCGTTCGTCGACTTCGACCGGGCGCTGCGTGATCCGTACGCGCCGCGGAGGCTGCGGCCGATGTACGACTCGGGGGACCATCTGCATCCGAGCGACGCGGGGTACGCGCGGATGGGGCGCGCGGTGGATCTGTCGACGCTGTAGCGGAAGCGGGGGCGGGTGGCCGCTGCGCGGGGCTGTTCCCCTACCCGCCCCTTCCCGAAACCGGGGCAGGCCCCGGACCCCGTACCGCGCTTCGCGCGGTGCCCTCAAACGCCGGGCGGGCTGACTTTGTCAGCCCCGCCGGCGATTGAGGCGCGGGGGTCCGGGGGCGGAGCCCCCGGTAACGGGAAGGGGCGGGGTGGGGAA
>NZ_JBFAQK010000050.1:0-53069 GCF_040677245.1 Streptomyces kurssanovii | reverse complement strand
GCAGCGGGGACCGGCCGGGCGGCGGCCTGGTGTCTACCGGTCGGACACCTCGCGCAGCACGCCTATCCGGTCGATGCGGTGCTCCGGGTTGCCCCTGTCGTCGCGCCAGAAGTTGCCCGCCGCGTCGTCCTCGGGAGTCGCGCAGGTGGAGAGGGTGATCATCGCCTTGGTCGGCTTCTCGCCCGGGTGGCCCGGTACCGCGGCCCGCTGCTCGGCGAGCGAACGCTCCGAGCGGAACGACGTCTGGCGGCTCTCGGTGATCACGTACTCGTACACCGAACCGCCCGCGGTCACGAACACGGAATCGCCCTTGTCGAGGGCCGGGAGGTCGCGCATGGGTCCGCCGGCGGAGAGGCGATGTGCGGTGACCAGGTAGTTGCCGATCTCGCCCGGTCCGACACCGCCCCGGTCGCCGTACGGACTCGCTGCCACACCCCGGTTCTGGATCCGGGTGCCCGGCCAGTCGTCGGTCGTGCCCTCGTACGGGACGACACGCAGGTCCTCCAGTCCGATGGCCGGGACGGACAGCACCGCGGTATCGGTGCGGGGGTCGAACGCCGGGGCGGGCGGCTCCGTGGAGACGGGCGCGCCGGAGGACGCGGCGGGGGAGGCCGGTGTCTCGGGGCCCGGCGCGACGGCCGCGGCCGACGCCGGTGCCCCGGCGCTGACGGCTGCCTTGCCGGACGTGCCGGAACTTTCGGCCGCTCCGGCGCCGGCACAGCCGGTGAGCAGAGCGGCCACGCCTACGAGCGTGGCGGGAGCTGTTCGGGAGAGCATCATGGGCAGCCGGAATCCGTAGCCGGGAAAGGCAGGCACGGCGGAGTCGCTGTGACCTGTATGCGCTGAAAACACCACGATCCGACCAGATGTTCCCCTCGTCCGTCAATGCCCGCCCCCCCGTGGCTCCGCGGCTCTCGCTGTCAGTGCCCCGTGCCAGCATGGGACCGTGACGAACCCGGCCCATCTACGGCAGCTGCGCCTCGCGAAGGACGCGATGGACCGCGACTGGGCGGAGCCGCTCGACCTCGACGCGATCGCCGCCCACGCCGGATACTCGCGCTACCACTTCGTCCGGGCCTTCAAAGCCGTGTACGGGCAGACACCTGGCCAGTACCTGTCCTGCCGCCGGGTCGAACGGGCGGAGGAGATGCTGCGCACCGCGAATCTCTCCGTCACCGAGATCTGCACGCTCGTCGGCTTCAACAGCCTCGGCACCTTCTCCACCCGGTTCAAGAAGCAGACCGGACTCTCACCGAGCGAGTACCGCGCCGAGCACGTGGGCCGCGGCGCCGCCCTCATACCCGGGTGCTACGCGATGCTCTGGGCGGGTGGCTTCTCGCCGTCCCGCGTTCCTGACGGGCCCAGCAATTCTGAAGAAGCAGGCTGAGGCCCCCGCTGCCTACGGTGGCAGGGCCGCAGAAACCTATCGTCCAGGAGCACGAAATGATCAAGGGCCTCGCCATCTCCACCGTCTGGGTGCTCGACCAGGACCGGGCGAAGGAGTTCTACACGGAAAAGCTCGGTCTCGAGGTCCGTACGGACATGACCATGGGTGAGGGAGGCATGCGCTGGCTGACGGTGGGGGCCAAGGACCAGCCCGATGTGGAGCTGACCCTGATGGTGCCGACCGCGTCCTCCATGGATCCCGAGTCCGCCGCGGCCATGACGACCCTCGTCTCCAAAGGCGTCCTCGGCGCGGGTGTCCTGGCCACCGACGACATCCACGGCGACTACGAGAAGCTCAAGGCACGCGGCGTCGAATTCCTTCAGGAGCCGCAGGAGCGTCCCTACGGCACCGAGGCGATCTTCCGCGACGACTCGGGCAACTGGTTCTCGTTCACCCAGCGCCGCCAGGGCGGCGACCTCGATCCCGACAAGGACTGGGCCTGCTGACACCTCCCGGGCACAGGCCGGGCCGGGCTCGGTGCGGCCGGCTGTCAGGACGGCCGGCTGTCAGGCGTCCGGCTGTCAGGACGGTCGGGCAGGGGGCCCGCCGGGCCTCACGACTGCCTGGCCGGAGCGGGCCCGGACTCCAGGGCGTACAACAACTGCTGTGTCTGCGCCGCCAGCCCGCCCACCGCGGTCGCCGTCTCGTGGTCGTGCTCCAGCAGGTGGCGCTTGAGCAGGCGATGGGCCTCCCAGGCCCGGCTCATCGCCTCCTTGCGCTCATCGCCGTCGGGCGCCGCCGAGGCGTCGAGGGCGTCCCGGTCCGCCTCGCAGACGTCCGCCATGGCGCGGAACAGCTCGGGCAGGCAGCGGAGTGCGGGCGCGGGCGGTGAAGCGAGGCTGCGCCACTCACCGGTCGTGTCCACCAGAGTCGCCGTGACCGACTCGAGCCGGTCGGCGAGCCCGGTCCAGTACGTGTCCCAATGGCCCGGCGGCGGGTCCGGGTGCCGCCGTAGCCGGTGACCCGGATTGAAGCGGTAGCTCTCCCGCGTCCACCCGCGGGCGCTGCGCAGGTCCTGGACCGGGCCGCCGAGCCGCCGGGCGCCCTCGTGCCACTGCTCGGCGCTCGTACGGTCGTAGCCGCTCTCCACGTCATCGGCCATGGCACGCAGCAGCTCTGTGCTGTCGCGGCCCAGTCTGTCCAGGCTGTCGCGCACATCGCGGAGGTGGACAGGTGGCAGGACCAGGGCGTTCACGCCGATGCCGATCACCGCTCCGACGAGTGCCTCGAAGAGGCGGTGGGCGATGGCCGTCCCGGAGAAGGAGCTGTACGCGAGCACGAAGATGGCGGTCGTCGGCGCGTAGACGCCCTGGTCGCCGAAGCGCGAGTAGTTCGCCAGCAGCACCGCCGGTGGAAGGGCGAGAGCCATCGCCGCCATCGTGTTCCCGGTCAGCGCGGCCGCCCCGGTGGCCAGCAGCGTGCCCAGCGCGATCACGACGAGCTGCTGTGTTCCGGCCCGCAGCGAGCGGTAGACGGTGCTCTGTACGAGCACCACCGCGGTCCACGGCGCCATCAGCGCCATCGGCGCCTTCCACCACCAGCCGACGAGCGCCCACGCGAGAACGGCGGCGCCGGCCGCCTTCAGCGACTGGATCGCGAGGTCCCGTTCGGGCCCGGCCTCCGTCAGGGCCCTGCGTACGGAGGTCCATACCGCGGACAGCTCCCACGCCGCCCAGCGCCGCAAGGCCACCGGCCACCTCCACTTCGCGCACCGCCGCCGACCGGCCCGGCCGGACGCGACAACCATCACGGCATCACAGGGACCAGGCACGTGTAACCAGCGGACGCCGGCCGAATCCTCCCCGGCGCCACCGGCCCGCCCGCCGTCGCAGGGCGGGCGGGGCGCGGTCAGCCGGCGTCGTTCAGCAGCCCGTACGCGGTGGCCACGAACCTGTCCCGCCGGTGGAACCGCCGTGTGGACAGCGCGGCCAGCGCACTGCCCGTGTCCGGGCAGAAGCCGATGAACGCCTGCTGGCCGCTGGTCGCCCCCGAGTGGAAGTACATCGGCCCGCGGTCCGTCGGATGCCGGAACCAGGCCGGTGTGTGCTCGTGCCGGTGCCCGAGCCCGCGCCGCAGCACCGGGCGGCGCACCCACCGGAGCGCGTCCGCCAGGGGAACTCCCTCCGGGGCCAGGTGCGCTTCGAGGAAGGTGAGCAGGTCGTGCGGCCGGGCCCGTACCGCGCCCGCGGCCTGGAAGCCGCCGATGAGGAGCGGCGGCGTGGGAGTGGTCCCGTCCGCCAGGTGCCCGGTGGCGTCGACGCCCGGACCGGAGGGGGACAGGCCGGTGCCCGCCAGGCCCAGCGGGTCCAGTACCTCCCGCGTGAGCAGCTCGTCCCACGGTGTGGCGGTTGCCGCCGCGAGCGCGTGACCCAGCACGGCGACACCGAAGTTGGAGTAGCGCCACCGGGTACCGGGCCGGTGCCTGGGGCGGCTGTCCAGAAACGCCCGGACGACCCGCTCGGCCGGGTATCCCGCATACGGATTGGTGGACCAACGCGGCAGCGCCTGGCGGCGGAAACCGGGCGGCAGGGGCGGCAGGCCCGACGTGTGGGTGACGAGATGCATGAGCGTGACGCCCCCGGTTCCGGCCGGTCCGGCACCGGCGATACGCGCGGCGGCCGCGTCGTCACCGGACACCCGGCCGGCGAGGAGGAGCCGGGCGAGCAGCAGCCCGGTGAACGTCTTGGAGGCCGAACCGATCTCGTACCGCAGCAGCTCGCGGGGGACCGGCGGAGGCGGTCCCGTGCCGCCGCAGCGCACGGTGCGGCGGCCGTCGCGGGAGAAGGCGAACACCACGTCCGGGGCGTCCACCGCTCGTACGGCCTCCTCCAGCCGCGCGTCCATGTCCCCGGCGGGCGCGGGTCCGGACGCCGGCGGCGCGCCTGCGGTGTCCTGCGCCGTCATGCCGGAGTACCCGCCAGCCGGGTCAGGGCACGGGAGGCGGCGAGCACGGACGCGAACGCGGCCACCAGCGTCGGGTGGTACACGACGTCGAACACGTCCTCCGCGTCGCCGCCCGGCATGCCGCCCACGGCGGGCATCGCCCCGTCGGGCTGCTGGGCCGCGGCGAAGCCCTCCCAGGCGTCCTCGTCGAGGGTGGGGCGCGGCAGGCAGGCGTCGACGACGAGGAGCTCCCCGAGCAGGTCCCACCGCTCGAGGTCGAGCCAGTCGTCCACCCACACCGGCAGCCAGGTGTCGAGGTAGCCGGCGACGTCCTCGGGCAGGCCGTGCGGATTCTCGCCCCAGTCGGTGAGGTGGAAGACGGTGTGCGTGATGTCGTAGCCGATGTGGGCGTCGACCGTCCACGGTTCCGGTCTGCGGCCGAGCCACGTCCGGCGCAGCGCCTCGTCCTCCGCCGTGGTGGCCGGCAGCCCGAAGCGGCGCTCCAGGGCCGACAGGCCCAGCCGCCGTACGGGCAGCACTTCGCGTGCGGCCCAGCTGTCGAGGCTGTGGTTGATCCGGGCCACCCGCTCCATCTCCGGCTCGGAATAGCCCAGCTCCCTGAACGGCACGTACACCTCGAAGGGGATGGGCGAGCTCGGTTCGATGCGCTGCCCGCGGGCCAGCATCCGGCCGCCGTCCAGGGCGTCGCGCCACGCGTGGTCGACGAGCCGGCGGGCCAGTTCCGACCCGCGGGAGCCGGAGACTCCCTCCCGGAACAACACCTTGCAGATCAGGGCGAGTTCCCCGATCGGTTTGAACCGCTCGAGGAAGCCCACTTCGGGGTCCACGTCGGGTTCGAGCCGGAAGCCGTCCCGGTGCGCGTACAGCCACTCGACGGCCTTCTCGCCGACGGCGTGGATGAGGCGGGTACTCGTCATGCCGACGCTCCTTGCGGGGTGCCGCCCAGGCGGCTCATGGTCAGGGCGGCGGCGAACGCCGCCATCAGCGTGGAGTGGTAGCAGGTGGCGAAGTCCAGCGGTGCGGCGTGGCCGGGGCCGGTCTCAGGCAGGGCGCCCGAGGCGTCCTGGGCGCCGGCCAGCGCGGCCCATGCCGCCTCGGTCGTCCCGCAGGGCGGGGCCTCGGGGAGGCAGGCCGCGACCGCGAGCAGTTCACAGCTCAGGTCCCACTGCTCGTCCTCGATACAGGTGTCGAGCCAGGGCGGCAGCCACGTGGTCAGGTAGTCGGCGATCCGGGGCGGCACGCCGCTGACGTCGTACCCCCAGTCGGTGAGATGGAAGACGACGTGGGTGAGCGTGTAGCCTGCGGCGGTCTCGAACGACCACGGTTCCGGAAGGCCACCGAGCCAGGTGCGTTCCAGCGCGGACGGCATCGGCAGATGGGGCGCAAGACCGCTGCGCAGCTCGGAGTTGAGGATGCCGAGCCGCCGGTTCGGTTCCTGTTCCGTCAGCCGCCAGCCCCGGGTGCGGGTGACGGCGGCGGCGATCTCCTCGAAACCGGCGTGCCTGAGCCCGCCGGAGGCGAACGCCGCGTAGACCTCGAGCGGGTAGGTCGCCCAGGGTTCGAGCCGCTGCAACTCCAGGAAGAGCGCTCCTTCCCTTGTCTGTTGCCAGGCGAAGTGCAGCAGGTCCGCGGCTCTCGCGTGAAGCGCGGCTCCGTCCGGGGTGTGCCGCAGGACGCACACGCACACCTGGGCCAGTTCGCCCAGGGGCTTCCACGAGCGGTTCACGTCGCCGTCCGGAGCGAGCGCGTCGGGCCCCAGCCGGAAGGACTCCCGGTGCTCGGAGACCCAGGTCAGCGCCGCCTCGGCGACCGGGCCGGCGGCGACAGCGGTCGCCTCCGCCCCCTGCGTGCTCCGCGGGCCCGTACGGCGGGTCGTCCCCGCCCGCACGCCCGCCGTCACACCCGTGTCCCGGCTCGCAGCAACTGCGCGGCGCGCACGTGCAGGGTCACCCGGGGGTCCGTGCCGCCCATGAACGAGACGAACTCCAGCCCGGCGTCCAGACCCAGAGTGGTGGGCACCCCGTCGAGTACGGCGAGCCAGCGCCCGGCCCCCGCCGCCTGGAGCCAGTCGCGGCGCCGGACGGCGCGCACGAAACCGCGGGCCACGTCGACCGGCCGGTGCCGGGCGGCACGCGCCACCCCGCAGTCGGTGCCGGGTACGCACAGGGCACCGAGCACGGCGAGTTGATGCGTGAGCAGTTGCCACGGCGCGCGGTCCAGCCAGACGGTGTCCGGCTCCTGGACCTGCGCGGAGCTCGCGACGGCCGAAGTGCCCTGTTCCAGCAGGGCTCTTGTCATCGCCCAGTGACTCCACACCGAGGTGGGAGCGGCGTCCGGGGCGGGCGGAAAGGTGACCACCGCCTTCTCCAGGGCCGCCAGGTCCTCGGCGTTGGGAGTCCGGCCGCTCATGACGCCGGGCAGCAGCACGTCCGCTCCGAGGACGCGGATCGCCGCGAGGCCGAGTCCCTCGTCCCCGGGTGCTCCGGCCGGGCGGCAGACCGCTTCGGAGTGGTCCCCGCCGCTGAGAGCGGAGACCACCTGCGAAGCGAGTTCCTGCACGGCGCCCGTCAGGCGGGACGCGTCAGGGTTCTCCATCGCGCTTACCCGTCAGCGCTTCTTCGGCCGCGGTGTGGGAGGCGCGAGGAGCAGCTCGTGGCTGCCGCCTGACAGTGCGAGCGCAGCGCATTCGCGAGTGTCACGGTAGAAGCCTTCCGCTTCCACCGGGTTGAGAGCTGCTTCGACATCGGTCTGCAGGACCTTGGGGTCCTTGACCTCAGGCTTGGTGAAAGACATGCCACCATCCCCTTAGCGGGAGGAATGAGCAGTTGCCCTTCCAGTGGAACGCAGGCTGTGACGCCTCGCAAATGGCGCAGAGCATGACATTTTTGTCCATGGTTCAAGTGCCGGGCGGCGGTTGAACGGGAAACCGCCCGGCACCAACGGACGGCGCCACAAGGCTGGTTGACGGCGGCGTAAGCGGGTACCCGCCCCCCGGCCCGGCGCCGCCCGCCCCAACGGTGCCCCGGTCTCAGCAGATCACGTTCAGCGCGCCCGGCTGGACCCTGACCGTCACGGGAAGGGCCGCGTCGACCTCGCCGTCCGCGCCGTAGGGCACACTCCGGTCGGCCTCGATACGGATCTCCCGGCCTCTGAGGATCTCCACCTGCGGGCGTTCGAGGTGCGCTCCCGTCTTCAACTCGTTCATCATCGCGAAGAACAGCCGTTTGGGGGCGTGAGCGATGACGACGACGTCCAGCAGGCCGTCGTCGAGCCGTGCGCCCGGGGCGATGTTGCGACCGAAGCCGTAGAACCCCGAGTTGGCCGCGACGACCGTGTACCCACGCCGTTCGTACTCGGTCCCGTCGACCGTTATGCGGTACGCGGCGGGCCGCCAGCCGAGCACGGCCCGCAGACCGCCCGCGTAGTAGGACGCGGCGCCCCGCAGCAGGCGCGACGTGTTGGCGTGCCGGTTGGCCACGGCGTCCACGCCCGCGTACACGCTGCCCAGCACCGACGTTCCGGCGTGGACGGCGGAGGTGACCTCGATGGTGTCGACCGGCCGCGGTGAGCCGTTCAGCAGCAGGTCCGCCAGTTCCTCCGTCCGTGAGGGCAGGCCCAGCGCCCGGGCGAAGTCGTTGCCGCGCCCGGCGGGGACGACACCGAAGACGGCGTCGGAGCCGCTGAGCGCCCCGCCGACGCGGCCGGCCATGCCGTCCCCGCCGACGGCCAGCACGACGTGCCCCTGCCCGGCGGCCTGCCGTGCCACGTCCTGGGCGTGCTCCAGGCTGCGGCTGTACTGCGTGTCGAACGCTGCCCCGCCCTCCCTCAGGAGGCGGGCCAGCGGGAGCAGGGCCGCCGTACCGCTCGACCCGCCCGCGGCGGGATTGACGACGGCGGTGAACTGTCGCATGAATGCGCCTCCGGAAGGCAGGGGGCCGGTCAGCGGACGGGGAGGAGTACGCCGGGGTTGAGTGTCCCGGCCGGGTCGAGCTCGGCCTTGAGGGCCTGAAGGATACGGACCCCGAGCGGGCCGATCTCCCGCGCGTACCAGTCGCGGTGGTCGGTGCCGACGCCGTGGTGGTGGCTGATGGTGCCCCCGGCCGCGATGATCGCGTCGTTGGCGGCCCGCTTCGCGGGCGCCCAGTGGGCCACCGGGTCGTCCCCCTGCGCGCTGACCACGGTGAAGTACAGCGACGCGCCGTTCTCGTACACATGGGATATGTGGCACATCACCAGGGGAGGCGTTCCGGCCTCGGTCAGTGTGCCGGTGAGTGCCTGGCGCACCGCTTCGTAGAGCCCCGGCAGGGCGGACCAGAAGCACGCCGTCTCCAGCGTCTCCGCGAAGGCGCCCGCGTCGAGCAGCGAATCGCGCAGGTAGGGCGCGTTGTAGCGGCCGTGCGCCCAGCGCTCGCCGGGTTCCTCGCCGACGTACTCGCCACCGCAGGCGAGCAGCACCTCCCGGGCCCGGGCGCGCCGGTCGGCGGTGTCCTGCGCGGTGCCCTCGTAGCCGGCGATCGCCATACAGCCGGCGGGCGTCCCGCCCTCCTCCGTGCTGCCGATCCGGTCGGGCTGAGCCAGACCGACGAAGGTCTCCGTCTCGTCCGACAGGCGCAGCACGGTGGGGCGGGGGCCGTCCTGGGCCAGCCTGCGCAGGGCCGTGGCGCCGGCTTCGAACGACGCGAAGCGCCAGCCCTCGTAGACCCGTGTCTCCGGCAGCGGCCGGACGCGTACGGTCACGGAGGTGATCACCCCGAGCGCGCCCTCGGAGCCGAGGACGAGCTGCCGCAGGTCGGGGCCGGCTGCGGAGCGCGGGGCCCGGCCGACCTCCAGGGTCCCTTCCGGGGTGGCGAGGGTGAGGCCGAGCACCATCTCGTCGAAGCGGCCGTAGCCGGCCGAAGCCTGGCCGCTGGAGCGGGCCGCGGCGAAACCGCCCACGGAGGCCCACTCGTAGGACTGCGGGAAATGGCCGAGCGTCCAGCCCAGCTCGCCGAGCAGCTCCTCGCACCGCGGTGCGCGCATGCCCGGCTGGAGGACCGCCGTGCGGGAGATCTCGTCGACGGAGAGCAGCGCGTCGAGCCGGCGCAGGTCCAGCGCGACGAAGCAGGGCTTGCCCTCGGGGGCCAGCCCGCCGACGACGGAGGTGCCGCCGCCGAAGGGGACGACGGCCACCGCATGTTCGGCGCACGCGCGCAGGACGGCCGTCACCTCGTCGTGACTGCCCGGCAGCACGACGGCCGCGGGGATGTCGTCGACGTCGCCGGCCCGGATGCGCAGCAGGTCGGGCGTGGACTTGCCGCGGGTGTGCCGGACACGGCTCTCCGCGTCGGTGCACACATACGCCGCCCCGCCCACGCACTCGGTGAGCGCCGCGTGCGCGGCGGCGGTGAGCCCGGACGGCGGCACGCCGATCTCCTCGAGCGAGGCCGGGCCGCTCTCGCGGGGTGTCACGCCGAGCAGATCGCGCAGCAGGCCGGTCACCGTGTCCGGCAGCGAGGCCGCCTTGGCCGGGTCGCCCCAGCCGCTCCACAACATGTCCACTGGGGCTGTTTCCTCACCATCGGTTCTGCGGGGTGTTCGCGGGGCGCACTGCCGCGCGGCCTGCACTGGCATTACACTGTGACAGATGACGCCCATTCGTCACAACCATTCGGACGGAGACGCCGTCCTCGACGCGGCACGCGACTGCGTCCTGGCCGTCGGCGTACGCCGGACCACCCTCACCGACATCGCCCGGCGCGCCGGGGTCTCCCGCATGACCCTGTACCGCCGCTGGCCCGATGTGCGCACCCTCGTCGGCGACCTCATGACCAGGGAGTGGATCGCCCTCGCCGTCGGCGCCATGCCGGCCCCGGAATCCGGCGCACCCGCACGACGGAGACTGGTCGAGGGGCTGGTCGCCGGCGTCACCGCCTTCCGCGCCCACCCGCTCTTCCACAAGATCATCGACGTGGACCCCGAGCTGCTGCTCCCGTACGTCCTCGACCGCCGCGGCGCCAGTCAGGACGCGCTGCTGGGACTCATCGCGGGCGGCCTGGCCGAGGGGCACGCCGACGGCTCCGTGCGCCGGTCCCACCCCGACCGGCAGGCCCGGTCCCTGCTCCTCGTCGTGCAGTCCTTCACGCTCTCCCTGCGCACCATGACCGAAGAGGACGAGCCCGAACTCGCCGACACGGCCTTCCTCGACGAACTGCGGACCATCCTGGAGAGGACCCTCACACCATGAGCCGCCCGAGCCGTTCGAGCCGCCCCGACCGTGCCGCCGGGGCGGCAGCCGGGTCCCCGCTCCAAGGGCCGCGGGCGGCGTCCCTGGACGCCGGACGCCGCAGCCGCGAACTGTCCCGACTCGCCGAAGGCGCCACCGTCGACGTCCTCGTCGTCGGCCTCGGAGCCACCGGCGCCGGAGCCGCACTCGACGCCGCCTCCCGCGGACTCACCGTCGCCGCGATCGACGCCCACGATCTCGCCTTCGGCACCTCCCGCTGGAGCTCCAAACTCATCCACGGCGGCCTGCGCTACCTCGCCACCGGCCACCTCGACGTGGCCCACGAGAGCGCCGTCGAACGCGGCATCCTCATGGAACGCACCGCCCCCCACCTCGTGCGCCCCCAGCCCTTCGTCCTGCCGCTCACCCCACTCGTCTCCCGCGGCCAGGCCGCCGTGACCTGGGCGGGGCTACGCGCCGGCGACCTCCTGCGGGCCTCCGCCCGCACCTCGCGCACCACCCTCCCCGCGCCCCGCACGCTCTCCGCCGTCGAGACCCGGCACATGGCACCCGTACTCCGCCCGACCGGGCTGCGCGGCGGCCTGCTCTCCTGGGACGGCCAACTCACCGACGACGCCCGCCTGGTGACCGCCGTCGCCAGAACCGCCGCCGCCCACGGCGCCCACATCCTCACCCGGACCCGCGCACTCGCGGTGAGCGGAACCGGCGCCCGCGTCCGCGACGAACTCACCGGCGAGGAACTGGAGATCCGGGCCCGTACCGTCATCAACGCCGCGGGCGTATGGGCGGGCGGCCTGGTCGACGACGTCCGGCTGCGCCCCTCCCGCGGCACCCATCTCGTGCTGCGCTCCGAGGACCTGGGCGGCCTCACCGCCGGCATGCACATCCCGATCCCCGGGGAGTCCAACCGCTTCGTCCTCGTCCTGCCGCAGGGCGACGGCAGGGTGTACGTCGGACTCACCGACGAACCGGTCGACGGGCCGGTGCCCGACGTTCCGGAGGTGCCGGAGACGGACATCGGCTTCCTCCTCGACGTCCTCGGCTCGGCCCTCGACGCACCTCTGCGCCGCGACGACGTGGTCGGCGCCTTCGCCGGCCTTCGGCCGCTCCTGGACACCGGCCCGGCGGCAGGCTCCGCCGGACCCGGCCGGACGGCCGACATCTCCCGCCGGCACGCGATCCTCACCTCGGCCGGCGGCGTCGTCACCGTCGTCGGGGGCAAGCTCACCACCTACCGGCGCATGGCCCAGGACGCCGTGGACGCCGCACTCGTCGCGGGCGGCGTGAGCGCCGGCCCCAGCCGCACGGCCGCCCTGCCGCTCGTGGGGGCCGCCCCGCCCGGCGTGCTCGCCAGGCTCGACGCGCCCCGGCGCCTGGTCCGCCGCTACGGAGTGGAGGCACCGGCCGTCCACGCCCTCGGCCTCGACGACCCGGCCCTGGCCGCGCCCGTCGTCCCCGGCCACCCCGTCACCAGGGCCGAACTGGTCTGGGCGGTACGGCACGAGGGCGCCCTCGACGAATCGGACGTGCTGGACCGGCGTACCCGCATCGGCCTCGTCGACGACGACCGCCGGGCGGCGCGGGACGCGGCCCGCGACGCGCTGGAACGCTGCTCGTCCTGACCTGTGCCGGCCGACGCCGGTTCCCCGCCGGGTCAGGGCCCCGGGGGAGGGCAACGGGACGGTCGTCCTCCTCAGGGGTCGGCCGGCGGCGCGTCCGGTCCGAGCGGCTTCTGGTGCTCGGCCGGCGGCGCCTTCGAGGTGAGCAGGTGGTTCAGCCGGCGGCGCCTTCGACCCTGATCCGCACCTGCTCCTCCAGCCGCCTCAGACTCTGGTCGAGGGCGTCGTTCACGGCCTTCTCCCCGGGGTCGTGCGACTCGTCGAAGAACGACAGGTGGACGGTGACCTCGCTGGCGCCGGAGCCGATTCCGGCGACCTGGAGCCATCCGGCGTAGGCGCCCCCGTTCCGCGTTCCCCACTCGACCCGCATCTGGTCCTTCTCGGCCTTCAGCAGCGCGGGGGTGTCCTCGTCCGTGCGGTCCTCGTGCACGGTGACCGCGGGCAGTTCCTCGGCCCTGACGTGCAGGGCCTCGGGCAGCCAGCTGTCGAGCTGGTCCACTCGGGCCGCCTGGTCGTAGACATGCTCGGGGAGGGCGGGCATCGTGTGGGAACGCTCGTATTCGCTCATCAGTGCACCATTCCTTGCTGATCCATCGAAAACGGAATCCTCGACGAACGCTTGCCCCGACGGCACGACTTGAAGCTCCGACGCCGATCGGCCCACCCGTTCGCCGGGATGTCCTGAATCGAGGAGGTTTGGAGTGTCGTCTGGGTCACGTTGGGGCCATGCTGTGAAACCTGTGGGGCTGATGGTGCGTCTGTCTTGACGGCGCCGGGAGGCAGCGGAAGGCAGCGAAGGGGCGGCGGGGGTGCCGCCGCGGAGCTGTCGGCCGATGGCCTCAGGTGGGGGAGCCGCAGAGGAACAGCATTCACATGGTCACGGTGCGTAATGAAACCATTACTTCTCAAACACGTACTGTCACATGAGGAGCCCGGGCAGGCGCGCACGGGCAGGGGAGGATCAGACATGAAACCGTTCGCGTGGAACTACGCACGCCCCGCCGAGCCGGCCACGGGTATCGAGCCCTATGCGTACGACGCCGCCTTGCAGTTGAACGTGCTGCCCGACGGGAGGCCCGCCATCATGGACCGGGGTCTGCTCGCCGCTGCGGGGACGACGACCTCCAAGGCCGGCTCCGCGACCCACTTCGACGACTGACCGGCGTGCGACGTGACAGTGCTGGTGCTCACGTGCGAGGCGGATGTCACCGCTGACATGGTCGTGGCGGAACTGCACGAACAGGGCGTCCCGCTCGTCCGGTTCGACCCCGCCGACCTCCCTGGCACAGGCGCTCTCTCCGCGGAGTACGTGCGGGGGGAGTTCCGCGGCTACCTGTCGATCGGCGGCCGTGTGGCGAGCATGCAGGGCCTGCGGTCCGTCTGGATCCGCAGGCCCGGTGAACCGGCGGCCCACGCCGCCGAACCCTCCGAATGGCTGAGCGTCGAGACCGCCCACGCCCTGTACGGAATGCTCGACTGTACGGGCGCGCGGTGGATGAACCATCCCAGCGCCGCGGCCAAGGCCCGGCGTAAACCGTGGCAGTTGCGCGTCGCGCACCAGAGCGGCTTCCCGGTGCCGGCCACGCTGCTCACCACCCATCCGTCGATGGCCCGTCAATTCGCGGAGCAGTACCGGAACGTGGTCGTGAAGTCGGTGTCCGGGAAGTCGCCGGGGGATCCGCCGATGGCGCTGCCGACCACGCTCGTGCCGCCGGACGCCGACTTCTCCGGTGTGGCCGCGGCGCCGACGTTGCTGCAGCGCTATGTCGCCAAGCGTGCCGATGTCCGGTTGACCAGTGTGGGGGACCAGCACTTCGCCGCCCGCAAGGCGGCGGAGCCGGGTCAGGTCGACGGCCGTTACGGGGACACGGGCCACGAGTGGGAGCCGGTGGAGGTGCCGGCCCAGATCGCCAGGGCCGTCGAGGCGTACAAGAAGCAGGCCGAACTCGCCTACGGGGCCTTCGACTTCGCGGAGGACTCGACGGGCACGTGGTGGTTCCTCGAGTGCAACCAGGGCGGGCAGTTCGGTTTCGTGGAGCTGGAGACGGGGCTGCCGATCGCGCGTGCGGTTGCGTCGTGGCTGGGCGCCGAGCCCATGTGACCGGGCGGCGGGCGCTGCGGCCGAGGGTGACGAGTCGGGCTCCAGGGCCGGTTCCGCGGTTGCCGGGAGCTGGGGCCGCGGCTGCGCAGTTCAGGTGCGGCCGCGCCGCCACTCGTCGACGACGGCTTCCACGTCGTACGGCTTCAGCCCGAGGGGCGGCCCGGGCGGTGGCCGGCGGATCGCTGCCGCGATCTTCTGGTTGATGTTCTCGACGATGCGCCGGACCGTGGATTCCGACGGTGCCCGCGCGGCCTTCTCCAGTGCCTCTTCCGCCTCCTTGCGCAGTGCGAGCGTCGGCGGAAGGAAGCCGAGCCCCTCGCGGTGCATCTTCCCCTTGATCCACCACATCTCGTCGTAGGCGTCCCCGGCGGCGGGAAGGGGCCGGCCGAAGCCAGGCAGATCACGGAACTCGCCGCGCTCCGCGGCTTCGCGGATCTGTTTGTCGACCCAGGACTCGAAGCTGACGCCCGGCGGTTTGCGCTCGGTCATGCGTTCCAGCGTACGTCGCCTCCTGGCGGTCGGCAGACACCCGGATGCGCCCGTCCCGTACCCGGCCACCAGCCCACCCACCAGCGAATCGCCGCGCTCGACACCCAGCCGGTATGACTACGCCGCGTGGTCCTGGACGGTGCCGATCCGCGCGTCGCTCGGCCATGACCGCCCTCATGGGCGGGACAGGGACCTGGTCGCCAGGGGCCCGAGGCGATGCTCGGAAGCCATGGCGGTGATGGCGGCAGCACGACCGGCGCGGCGGGGGCATGCCCCTGCCGCGCCGGGTCGAGGTGAAGCGGAATCAATGGTTCCGTGACATGTGCCACAGCGGATTCGGGACACAAGGAGGGTCGATAGTAGATGTCACCCTTGGTGACATAGGGTTATTTGTCCCTTTCGGTAGGGACATACCCCGCACATCGTTCGACGGTCTTCCCGCCTCCTCGCGGATGTGCCCGCCGACCCGGCGGCGAACGTCTTTTGGCGGTGCGTCAAAAGGTCCGCAAGGTTCCGCGTGCGGGCCAGCACGGCCTCGCGCTCATGGCAAGGACGGCCCGGATCTACGACCCCAGGTAGTAGCCGGCGCTCGTTGCCCTCCGCGCGCGGCCGTCCTCACAATGGCTGCCCCGCAAACGGCGCCGCCGCAGGTCGCACACAGACGGGCCGGGCCAACAGATCTCGGTGGCGCTCCGCGATGACAATTGAGGTCACACATGAGCAAGCACCGCAGAACGACGCACTACCGGAAGATAACCATCGCCGCCGTCGCCGTGGCGGCCGTGGGCGTGCCCTCTGTCGCCATGGCCTGTATGGACGGGCAGGGGAGCCAGGACAGCCGGTCCCACGACAGGTGGCAGAGTGCGCATTCCGGCCAGCGGTGGGACGGGGACGACTCCGACCGTCGCTGGGACAGGGACAGGGACAGGGCCGACCGGCGGTGGGACGGGCGCAAGGGGGACCGTAAGCCGACCACGCCCGGGTCGCAGACCCCCACCACGACGCCTACCACCCCGAAGCCGGCGGCGCCCAAGCCCACCGCGACGAAGCCGACGGCGCCCAAGCCGACAGCGCCCGAGCCGGTGACCCCCAAGCCGACCGCACCGTCGACCGCTCCGGCCACGGACGCGCCGGCCTCCGGCAACGTGTCCCGCGTCGTGGCGCTCGTCAACAGCGAGCGCAGCAAGGCCGGATGCTCCCCGGTGACGTTGAACGCGAAGCTCACCAAGGCCGCGCAGGCTCACAGCGAGGACATGGCGGCCCACCGGAACATGTCCCACACGGGCTCCGACGGATCCGACGCGGGCGCCCGGATCACGCGCGCCGGATACACCTGGAGCACGTACGGCGAGAACGTCGCCTACGGTTATGCGACTCCCGAGAGCGTCATGGCGGCCTGGATGGCCAGTCCCGGCCACAAGCGCAACATCCTCGACTGCGGGTTCAAGGAGATCGGCGTCGGCCTCGCGCAGCCCGACAACTACTGGACCCAGAACTTCGGCACGGCCTGACAGACGCACTGCCAAAGGTCGGCGCATCGGCGCGAGGCCCCTGCCGTGCTCGAACGGCGGGGGCCTCGCCGTTCGAGCACGGCAGGCGGTCGTCACGCCGTACGGCCCGGTGTCAGCGACCCCTGCGTCAGGACGCACCGCGCGACGGCGTGCTGAAGAACGAGACGGGGCGCTTCAGGCGCTCGCCGTCCACGACGATGTCGACGGACTCGTTGTAGAAGGCCACCCGGTCCTTGATGATCTCCACAGAAGGCAGCGGATCGGGGTAGCTCCAGGCGATGTCGGGCCGTACGTCGCCGCTGCCCGCCCACGACCAGTAGTCCGTCGCCACACCCTTGTACGGGCAGCGGGTCCGCGAACCGGTCGGAGTGAAGAGTTCGAGGCGGACGTCCTCGCGAGGGAAGTAGTAGCGGACCGGCAGGTGCGTCTCGAACAGCAGGACAGGCGTCCGCGTGTCCGCCACGACTGTGCCCTCGATCTCCACCTGGACGTGCCGGCTGCTGGGCAGGGCGTCCACCCGCTTATGAGGATCGCGAGGGTGCACGAAGATCTCCTCGTCCTCTTCGTACCAGTGGTCGAGCACGTCCCGCCCGAACCACTCGAAACAGACGTGACCCGCGAGTTCCTCACCGGGGTAGGTCCAGGCCGCCGCCGGGATTGTCCCGTCGGCGAGCACGAGATCGTAGAAGAGCGTCGCGCCCCCATGACGCCGGGGGTTGGCCGGCCGCACGGTCTCCCGCAGCAGATCCATACGCACGTCACCGGCCGGGAAGGCGTACAGGGGTACGGGACGACCGGGCTCCCACACGAGCACCGGCCGGCGGCTGTCCACGACCGTGACGTCCCCCTTCGTGGCACGCACCCAGCGTTCACTCGGCTCCCAGACCACGCTGTCGATCGTCTCGGACCCGCGGCGTACGACCGGCACGGATTGCGCGCTCCCATCGCGTGTGGTCATCGCTCTCTCCTCCTCGCTCCGGCAGCGGCCCGCCGGAGGTCGTAAGCACCGGCGCCGCGGTGCCGCGCCGTCATCCATGTCCACGCTGCTCCGGATCACGGCCGCACGCAAACGTCCTCTCCGACTCGACCCGACCCGACTCGACCGACCCGAACCCGACCCGACCGGCCGAACCGGCGCGGCTTCGGCGGCAGGCGCAGAGCGGTCCTTGACTTGGAGTGCACACAAAGACCTAGCGTTCATGGCACGGCCCCACCGAGAAGGTGCACGGCCCCACCGAGCGCGGTGCCCCGGCCTTCCCATGCCGTCGCGCCGAGCGCCACGTCACGGCTTCGAGATGCCGACTCGCGGGATCTGCCGCTCCCTTGGTACGTGGGGCGGTCGGGACGGCGAGGCCGCGGGCGCGGAGTGCGCTGTGCCGAGGGACGACGCGCCGCGGAAGCGCGCGGCGAGCTCCAGGGCGCGTCTCGCCCACCGAAGAGAAGATCAAGACAGCGACGAAAGGCTTCGATGACCATGAAGCAGCGCAAGCTTCGGGACCTTGAGGTGTCCGCCATCGGTCTCGGCTGCATGGGGATGTCCGCCTTCTACGGTTCCACGGACGAGGACGAGGGCGTCGAGACCATCCGGCGCGCACTCGAGATCGGTGTCACCTTCCTCGACACCGCGCAGATGTACGGGCCGCTCACGAACGAGACGCTGGTCGGCCGCGCGGTCCGGGGACACCGGGACGAGTACGTGATCGCGACGAAGTTCAACTACCGGATGGACGATGCCGTCCCGGGCGACATGAGCACGGTCGGGCGGCAGGACGGTTCGGCGGAACACGTACGCAGTTCGGTCCACGGCTCACTCGAACGGCTCGGCACGGACTACATCGACCTGTACTACCAGCACCGTGTCGACCCCCGCGTGCCGATCGAGGAGACCGTCGGTGCCCTGGCGGAGCTGGTCGCGGAGGGCAAGGTACGCCACATCGGTCTGAGTGAGGCGGGGGCGGAGACGATCCGGCGCGCGAACGCCGTCCACCCCGTCACGGCGGTCCAGACCGAGTACTCGCTGTGGACCCGCGACCCGGAGGCCCAGGTACTGCCCGCCTGCCGCGAGCTCGGCATCGGGTTCGTCCCCTACTCGCCGCTGGGGCGCGGCTTCCTGGCGGGCCGGTTCTCCTCGCCGGACGAGCTCGACGAAGGAGACTTCAGGCGCAGCGGCCCCCGCTTCACCGGCGACAACCTCAAGACGAATCTCACGCTCGCCGAGAAGGTGAAGGAGATCGCCGCGGAGAAGGGCGTCACAGCGGCGCAGCTCGCGATCGCCTGGGTGCTGGCACAGGGCGACGACCTCGTCCCGATCCCGGGCACCAAGCGCCGCAGCTACCTCGAGCAGAACGCGGCCTCGCTGGACGTCGAACTGACCGAGGAGGATCTCGCACGCATCGCCGCCGAGCTCCCCGAGCCGGCCGGCGAGCGCTACGACGAGGCCGGCATGAGGACCGTGGACATCTAGGACCTCTCGTTCGGATCACGAGGCCCACGCGGCGCGGGCCGGGCGCCGGTCCGTGACGGTGGTGTCCGGCGAACCTCCCCGGAACCGTCACCTCAGCGGCACCGCATGTCGTCTCCCGCCGGCGGCCGGCCTGGGCCATCATGAGCCGCCATCGGACGACAGCAGTCTGCGAAGAGGTGAACTCATGGCAGGGCTCCGGACGGGTCAGGGCGTATTGCGCCGTAAGCCCATCGAACAGATCGAAGAAGGCGCTCCGAGCGAGCAGCTCACCAGAACGCTCGGCCTCGGGCAGCTGACGGCCATCGGTGTCGGCGGCATCATCGGTGCAGGCATCTTCGCCCTCGCTGGCGCCGTCGCGAACGGCACCGCGGGGCCCGCGGTGCTCGTCTCGTTCCTGATCGCGGGCGTGGCGAGCGCGGCCGCGGCCTTCTCGTACGCCGAGTTCGCGGGACTGATCCCGAAGGCGGGTTCGGCCTACACCTACGGCTATGCCGTGCTCGGCGAGCTGGCGGGGTGGTTCATCGGCTGGGACCTGCTGCTGGAGTACACGGCGATCGTGGCGGTCGTCGCCATCGGGATCTCGGGCTACTTCGGCTTTCTCCTGGGAGCGCTCGGGGTGGACCTGCCCGCGTGGATGCTGGGCGCGCCGGGCACCGGGGAGGGGCACCAGGTCGATCTGTTCGCGATGGTCCTGTGCCTGTTCACCGCGTACCTGCTCACCCTCGGGATCAAGAACGCGGCCCGGTTCGAGACGGTCGTCGTGGTGCTGAAGGTCCTGGTCGTCCTGCTGGTGATCGTGGTCGGCTTCTTCCACATCGACACCGCCAACTACAACCCGTTCTTCCCGTACGGCGTCGGCGGGGCGTTCACGGGTGCGGCGACCGTCTTCTTCGCGGTGTTCGGGTACGACGCCATGTCGACGGCGGCCGAGGAGTCCAAGGACGCGCAGCGCCACATGCCGAAGGCGATCATGTACTCGCTGGCGATCTCGATGGTGCTGTACGTGCTGGCCTGTCTGGTGCTGACGGGTATGCAGAACTACTCGGAGATCGACCCGGAGAGCGGCTTCTCCACGGCCTTCGAGTCGGTGGGGCTGCCCGGCCTCGCGAACCTCATCGCGGTGGGCGCGATCATCGGCATCCTCACCGTGATGTTCACGTTCATGCTGGGGGTGACCCGGGTGTGGTTCTCGATGAGCCGTGACGGGCTGCTGCCGCGCTGGTTCGCGAAGACCCATCCGACGCGGCACGTGCCGGTGCGGGTGACGTGGATCGTCGGGGTGGGCTCGGCGCTGATCGCCGGATTCCTGCCGATCGGCGAGGCCGCGGAGCTGACGAACATCGGCATTCTGCTGGCGTTCGTGGTGGTGTGCATCGCGGTGATCGTGCTGCGTTACCGGCAGCCGGACCTGCCGCGGAAATTCCGCTGTCCCGGGATGCCGTTCGTCCCGGCGATCGGTGTCGCGTTCTCGCTCTGGCTGATCACGTTCCTCGCGTGGCAGACCTGGCTCCGGTTCGCGGTGTGGCTCGCGATCGGCCTGGTGATCTACTTCGGTTACTCGTACCGGAACTCGAACCTGGCGAGGGAGAGCGAGGCGGGGCCCGAACAGCCGTGACATGACCGGCCGGCCGCCCCCGCCGGCGGCTCGCCGGTGTCAGAGCTTCCGTACCGGTCTTGGCCGGGGGCACGGCGGTGCGGTCCGTGGCGTCAGTGACGGGCGGGGCCGTGGGGAACCGGCGCCTCACGGGCCTCGCCGTGCTCACGTACCGCGATCCTGGCCAGCTTCGTCAGCATCATGCCGTTGCGGATCGCGACGACGTAGTCCACGGGGAGGCCGTGCATCCGGGTGCCGGGGCCCCGCAGAGGGTGCCAGTCGAGGATGAAGAGGGTGTTCTCGCCCCAGGGGATCAGGTTCATGGCGATGCGGGCCGCGCCGAGGGGATCCGCCTTCGCCTCCAGTTCCAGGCGGTGGTGCGGTTCGCAGATGCGGACGACGCAGGTGTCGTCGAGGGTCAAGGGGCCTACGCCGACGCGGACTTGCAGGCGGGCGCCCACTTCCGGCCAGTGCGGGTCCGCGGCGAGAACCTGCTGCGTTCCTGTCACCCACTCCCCGTAGCGACGGCCGTCGGACAGCAGACTCCATACCTCGGACGGTGAGCTCAGGATGAGACGGCGGTTCCGGGCCACGCTGACACGCCCCTTCTGATGTCGGAGGACTGGGAGTGCCGCAGGTCCTGACTCCCGGGAGGAGACCGTCCATCCGGCACGGCAGGCGCTGGTCAACCGCGAAGCCCGCGACCCCGGCTCTGCTCCGGCTCCTCGAACCCGAGCGAACGCCGCAGCGGCACGGAAGGCCTTCTCAGCTGCTCAGCGTGCTTCTCGACACTAGCCGGGCGGCAGGCCACGGGCATGCGCAGCCGGCGGGCCGATGGGCACCCGGCGTACGCACACGGGGACATCGGGCCGCGATGACGGGAGCGCAGGCGTCGGCCCTCCCGTGGGGAGGGCGGGAGGGACGGCGGGGGATCGCCCCTGATCAGGGGGAACCTGCCGCACAGCATGGCACCAATTCCAGCCACAGGGCAGGGCTGTGCCGGCTTGAATTCGGGCAAGGAGTCGACGCGTGCCTGACCGACGACACTGCCGCCCGGCCAGGGGCTCCCCGGCCTCACCGGTCTCCCTCTCCACAGGCGCGAGCCGGAAGACAGCGCGTGGGGTTGCCACCGAATGGTTGATTGAGCGTGCGGAACCAGCCCCCGGCCGTCGTCGTCCGGGCAGCGTTCCGGCTGCCGCGGGCATGATGGCCATGGTCAGGAGCGGCGTCGAGGAGGAAGCCTCCACGTCCGCTCTGGGATGCTGCCGGAGGCGCACATGCTGTCGACGCCCGTCTGCCAACTGCTCGGTATCGATGTACCTGTCCTCTGCGCCGCCTTCGGACCCTGGGAAGAGGTGGCGCTGGCGGCAGCGGTGTGTGAGGCGGGAGGTATGGGCAGCCTCGGCAGCGCATTGCGTGCCGTCCCTGAACTGAAGGAGCAATGGGCCGGGCTACGGCGGCTGACGGATCGCCCGTTCGCGATCAACCACACCACGCGGCCGTTCGACGAGGACGCCTTTCAGGCGACACTGGAGGAGCGCCCCGCCGCTGTCTCGTTCCACCTCGCGGTACCGCCCGACTTGATCGCCCGGGCCCACGACGCGGGCATCCTGTGGATCCAGCAGGTGTCCGACGCCCGTCAGGCGGCCGCGGCCCTTGAGGCCGGTGCCGATGTCCTGGTCGCGCAGGGCGGTGAGGCGGGAGGTCACGGTGGTGACGTCGGCACGATGGTGCTGGTGCCTCAGATCGTCGACATGGCCGGGGACACCCCCGTCATCGCCGCCGGTGGGATCGCCGACGGGCGTGGCTTGGCGGCGGCACTGGCCCTCGGCGCGCAAGGCGTTCTGATGGGGACTCGCTTCCTCGCCTCGGCGGAGATGAGCGTGTCGGACGAGTGGAAGCAGCGGATCGTCGATTCGGACGCCGTCGATGCGGTGAAAGTGATCAACAACGAGCGGATCATGCCGCCGTTCAATCGACCCGGCAGCTTCGGTGTGCCGCGGTCGCTGCGTACGCCGCTGGTGGACGCCCTTCGTCAGCACCCCGAACAGGTCGACCCGGCCGAGACCGTGCCGCGGGTGATGGAGGCCGTGCGGGCAGGACGCGGAGACGAGTACCTGCCGTTCACAGGTCAGTCGACGGCGCTCGTCCACGACGTCCTTTCGGCCCGCGAGATCGTGCAGAGGACCGTGCGTGAGGCGCGGTCCGCCCTCGAACAGGCAGCTCGCGCCGTCCGAACCTGACCCGGCCGTGCTCGCACCGGCGTAGTGGCGGCCCGGGCGGCTCAGGCGGCGGGTGTCAGGCTCCGCTTGGCGGCCGAGGCGATGTGGTGGCGGGTCACCCGGGCGCACTCGTGCCAGAACGGCACGGCGGTCAGATAGGCGCCGAGTACGGAGAGGACGCCGAGGGAGACGTCCACGCTGAGGCGTCCTTGCTTGGCCCAGTAGACGTCCTGCAGGTCGAGGAGCAGGGCGAATTCATCGGCGATGAGCGCCGTTCCTGCGCCGTAGGCGGCGGCGACGGCCGGGTGGCCGACGGCGCGTTCGTCGCCGCGTACGGCGATGATCCCGATGCAGGCGAGGGTGCCGATGCCGATGTTGTAGTGGTGCAGGTGCCGGCCGCCGGCGGAGATGTTCCCCCAGGGCAGCCAACCGCCGCGGATGCCGTGGGTGATGGTCCGCACGGTTCCCCACGTGACGCCGAACGCGATCCATGTCACGATCAGCGATCTCTTCGTGGGGCTGAGGTGCCGGCTTGCCGACTCGCGCCACCGGGTGACCAGCCTCGGCCCGTGCTCGTTCGGTCGCCCGTGCCGGTTCAGTTGCTCGGAGGTGTCACTGACCATGGGGCTGACCTCCCACAGCCGGATTGCGTGGATCCCCGACGGGAGAAGAGCGAACCGCGTCACCGACGGCGCTCATGCAGCTGCGGCAGTAGTCCTCACGGTCGTTCGCTCCCTCCGGTGCCGGTGCCACGCTGAAGATCCGCGCGCACATGGTGTTGCCGTCGCCGTCGACGGCATGCCACAGGAGGCCGGTGCCGGTCTCCGTCGCTACGTGCTCGGCGCACATGTTGTACATCGGCCACCTCCCGGTCGAACGCTGTTGCGGTCCGCCTCAAGAGAAACCCACCTCGGTCGAGGTGGCCATTCAAACGATCCGAACCGGTGAATCGAGAGATCGACGAGGTCCGGGGCTCCTGCCGCGAAGCGACATCACCCCAGCGGCCGCTCCGGCGTCACCCTCGCGAGGGATACCCCGGTCCCGGCCCGGAGGACCCGTCGCTGGTCGGCCCACCGCCGGGGCGGCCCGGGGCGGTCGGCCGGGGCGGAGCCGTGCGCATACGGCAGGCCGGTCGGTACGGGAAGGGCACGTTCGTTCCCGCCGCAGTCAGCGGCGACATCGTCCTGACCACAGGCACGTCGGCTTCGGCGCCGAGGAGCACCTGGTCGGGGCCGTTGACGGTCGGCCGGAGCACCGCCGTCCATTGCGGTGGACCGTGTCTCCGTGCCATCCCCAGTGGATCACTTCCCACGGACTGTCGGTAGCGTCAGGGTATGAGTCATCCGCATCCCGAATTGAAAGCTGCTCCTCCGCTGCCGGCAGGAGGACTGAGAGTCGTCGCGCTCGGTGGACTGGGCGAGATCGGCCGCAACATGACGGTGTTCGAGCACGCCGGAAAGCTGCTGATCGTCGACTGCGGCGTCCTGTTCCCCGAGGAGACACAGCCCGGAGTGGACGTGATCCTCCCGGACTTCACCTCCATCCGCGACCGCCTGGACGACATCGTGGGCATCGTCCTGACACACGGGCACGAGGACCACATCGGGGGCGTACCCTATCTGCTGCGCGAGCGGTCCGACATTCCGGTCGTCGGATCGAAGCTGACCCTGGCCTTCCTGGAGGCCAAGCTGAAGGAGCACGGCATCAGGCCGCGCACCGTGCGGGTCCGCGAGGGCGACCGGCGCGGGTTCGGCCCCTTCGACTGCGAGTTCGTCGCCGTCAACCACTCCATCCCGGACAGCCTCGCCGTGGCGATCCGTACCGGTGCCGGCATGGTGCTGCACACCGGTGACTTCAAGATGGACCAGTTCCCGTTGGACGACCGGATCACCGACCTGCGGGCCTTCGCCCGGCTCGGCGAGGAGGGCGTGGACCTGTTCCTCACCGACTCCACGAACGCCGAAGTACCCGGATTCACCACGTCCGAACGCGAGTTGAACCCCGCGATCGAGCAGGTCATGCGCACCGCTCCCCGGCGCGTGATCGTGTCCAGCTTCGCCAGCCATGTGCACCGCATCCAGCAGGTGCTCGACGCAGCGCACCAGCACGGGCGCAAGGTCGCCTTCGTGGGCAGGTCGATGGTCCGCAACATGGGCATCGCCCGTGATCTGGGCTATCTGAAGGTCCCCTCCGGGCTGGTCGTGGGGATGAAGGAGCTGGAACAGCTGCCGGACCACAAGATCGCCCTGGTGTGCACGGGATCGCAGGGCGAGCCGATGGCCGCACTCTCCCGTATGGCCAACCGCGACCATGTGATCCGCATCGGGAAGGGGGACACGGTCCTGCTGGCCAGCTCCCTGATCCCGGGCAACGAGAACGCCATCTACCGGGTGATCAACGGCCTGACCCGCTGGGGCGCCAACATCGTCCACAAGGGCAACGCCAAGGTCCATGTCTCCGGCCACGCCAGCGCCGGGGAACTCGTCTACTGCTACAACATCGTCAAGCCCCGCAACGTCATGCCCGTGCACGGCGAATGGCGTCATCTGCGGGCCAACGGCGATCTCGCGGTGCGCACCGGCGTGGACCCGGACCGCGTGGTGATCGCCGAGGACGGAGTCGTCGTCGATCTGGTCGACGGGCGCGCCTCGATCACGGGCAAGGTGCCCGCGGGCAACGTCTACGTGGACGGCATGACGGTCGGCGGCGCCACCGAAGCGTCGCTCAAGGACCGCGTCACCCTCGCGGAGGAGGGCGTGGTGACGGTGGTCGCGATCGTGGACGCCGACACCGGGGCGCTCGCGGAGGCACCGGACTTCCTGGCCCGTGGGTTCGTCCACGACGACACCACCTTCGAGCCCGTTGTCCCGGTGATCGAGAAGACCCTGGCCAAGGCGGCGGAGGAAGGCGTCGGCGACGCCCACCAGCTCGAACAGCTCATCGCCCGAGCGGTGGCCAATTGGGCCTTCCGCACCTACCGCCGCAAGCCCCTCATCATTCCGGTGATCATCGACGCCTGACCGGCGCCGAGCGCGGGTTACGGGCGGCGACTCGCCCGCAACCTGGCCGGTCCCGCGCGGGCCGGGCCGCATGAACCGCCCGGCCCGGCAGCCGGCGACGAAGAAAGGGAGCAAGGGATGAGCGCGCGTTTCGCCGAGCTCGACTGGAAGCCGACGCCGATGGGCGACATCTCTCTGCGGCGCCGGCGGGACCCGCGGTCAGGTGACGACGTGTACGAGGTGAAGCTCGGCGACGAGTACCTCATGTCCAGTCTTTTCACAGCGGGCGAGATCGCGCTCGCCCGCCTCGGCCTCGCGGCTCTGCCGCAGACCGGACTGGACGTGGCCGTCGGCGGTCTCGGCCTCGGATACACGGCACGGGCCGCCCTCGACGACGCCCGGGTACGCTCGCTGATCGTGGTGGACGCGCTCGCCGAAGTGATCGGCTGGCACGAGCGCGGTCTCGTACCGTTGGGGCCCGGCCTGGTGGAGGATCCGCGCTGCCGGCTCGTTCACGGCGACTTCTTCGCCGGCGTCGGCGACGGCGGTGGCCTCGACCCGGAGGACCCGGACCGCCGTTTCCACGCCGTCCTGCTCGACATCGACCATTCGCCCCGTCAGGTCCTGCACCCACGTCACGCGGCGCTCTACCGGCCGGAAGGGATGCGCGCCCTGGCCGGCCGTCTGCGGCCGGGCGGGGTCTTCGCCCTGTGGTCCAACGACCCGCCCGACGAGAGCTTCGGCGCCGTGCTGGCGGACACGTTCACGCAGTCCGAAGCCCACGTCGTCGCTTTCGACAATCCGCTGCAGCACGGCACGGCCACCAACACCGTCTACGTCGCCCGGAAGGGGCCCGACGGACCGTAGACGGCGGCGAGCCGGTGGTGCGGAGAGCCGGTCGAGACGGGAGTCCGGCACCGCGGGAACCACGTACCGTCCCACCGGCTCAGTGCACCTTCGCAAGGCCACCGGCGATCGCGGCGAGCAGGCTCTCGCCGTGGGCGGCGGAGTCCGCAGCCCAGCAGACGTGGCCGTCGGGACGGATGAGCAGGGCAGCAGCGCCAAGATCGTCGGTGCATGTGGCACGGACAAGGTCGACCCGTGGCGGGAGCCGGAGTCCGGACGGGACGGTTCCGGCCAGATCGAGCAGGACCGCGTGCCCTGGGCGGAACAGCGCCGACAGCCGGGCGGGACCGGCTTCGGTCACCAGGTCGGCATCCGGCACGCGCCGGCCGGTGAGCGGATGCTCCCCGGACAGCTCGTAGCGCAGCGAGAGGCCGGACACCAGCCCCGCGAGACGGCGGTTGGCGTCGGGCAGCCGCAGCAGGTCGATGAAGATGTCACGCAGGGCGGCCACGTCCTCGCTCGGGTTCGGGTCTGCCAGGACCCGCTGCGCCGACGTGTGGTGCAGGACCTGGGCTCCGACCGGATGCCGTTCGGCGTGGTAACTGTCCAGCAGGCCGCTCGGCGCCCGGTCCTGGACGACCGCGGCCAGCTTCCACCCGAGGTTGAACGCGTCCTGAATACCGAGATTGAGACCCTGACCGCCCAGCGGCGGGTGGATGTGCGCGGCGTCGCCCCCGAACAGGACGCGGCCCGTGCGGTATTGCTCCAGTTGCCGAGTGGCGTCGGAGAACCGGGAGGAGTTCTCCACCGAGCCGAGGGTGGTCTCATGGCCGTACACGGCCTGAAGCGCGGTGGTGATCTCCTCGGGGGTGACGGCGATGTCGCGGGTGGTGTCGGTCCGGTCCGCGCGCCCGAAGGTGAACCGGTACCGGTCGTCGCCGAGAGGGACGAGCATGGCCCAGTAACCACCCGCATGACGGGTCAGGTCGCTCATATGCCCGATCTGCTGCGGCACCAGCGACGACACGGCGGTCAGGCGGATGTCTGCCAGTACCGCCTGTTGCGTCCCGGGCCTGCCGGGAAACGGCAGCCCGAGCAGTCTCCGCACCGTGCTGTGGCCACCGTCGCACGCCGCCAGGTAGCGGGCCCGCACCCGCAGACCGCCCGCGGTGACGACCACACCGTCGTCGTCGGACTCGACGCCTGAGACGGCGGTGCCACGCAGAACCCGCGCGCCGACGGCGATCGCCCGCCCTTCGAGCACTTCCTCGATCTCCCACTGAGGGATCGCGATCGGGAAGGGATGCCTGGTCCGCCACGGGGTGCAGTCCAACGGCACGGGCAGGGCCGCGAAGTGCCCGCCCGCCGGCTCGCCGGGCACGGCGTGCCGCAGCAAAGGGTCCAGCAGCCCGCGCGACTCCAGCAGTTCGGCGGTGCGGGGCTGGATCCCGCCGCCCTTCACCTGCTCTGCGCGCTGACGCAGCTTCTCCAGCACCAGGGTCCCGACCCCGGCCAGAGCCAGTTCGTACGCCAGCATCAGTCCCGTCGGGCCGGCGCCCGCGACGACGACCTCGGTCTCGATCTCGGTCAACACCTTCACTCCGTTCCCATCTCTACCCTGGGGTAAATGTATACCAGGTGCAGAAATAGGCTGGAGGTAACTCGCTGTTACGATGACGCCGTGGACGGCAAGCCAGGGCTACGGGAACGAAAGAAGCAGCGGACCCACGCGGCGATCTCCGAGGCGGCGATCACGCTCTTCCTCGAACACGGCTTCAACCAGGTCTCGGTGGCCCAGGTGGCGGAGGCGGCCGAGGTGTCCAAACGCACCCTCTTCGCCTACTTCCCCACGAAGGAAGACCTCGTGGTGCATCGCCTCGCCGACCACGAGACCGAAATCGCCCGCGTCGTGCGGGCCCGTCCGCCCCGCACCGCCCCGCTCACCGCGGTGCGCGAGCACTTCCTGCGGGGACTGCGCGAACGGGACCCGATCACCGGGCTCAACGACCACCCCCAGGTGCGGAGGGTCCACCGGATGATCCTCGACGCGCCCTCGCTGGTGGCCCGGATGGAACGGTTCAAGGCCGGCGCCGAACGCGCACTCACCCAGGCGTTGCGTGAAACCGCCGACATTCCGGAACTCACGGCGCGGTTGGCCGCCGTCCAGATCGTCGCGGTCCACTGGGCGCTGGCGCAGGACAACGCCGAACGCCTGGCGCACGGGGAGCCGGCCGACGAACGCTATGCGGGTGCGGTGGATGACGCGGAACACGCGTTCGCGCTGCTGGAGAACGGATTGCGGCGCCTGACCTGACCCGGCGGCCGGGCCCCCTCCGGCCGCCCGTGCGTCGGCATCGCCCTTGCCGCGCGGACAGCGGTACAACCCGGCGCGTCGTCGTCCGGGAGGCCGCGGGATCAGTCGTCAGGGTCGATACCGCTGGCACGGGCGATGCCGTCCAGCTCGCTGTTGATCGCTTGCTGCTCGGTGGTCCACTGGTGTATCTGCTGGCGGATTTCCGCGAGGGCCGCAGGGTCGTTGGCGACTTCCGGGGTGACGACCGCGTAGCCGGGACTGCCGTCCGGACCAGGCATGTCGATGACATGGTGGTCCATCCGCCCGGTCGTCGCGATCGCCATCACGGCCAGGAACTCGCGCTGTACCTCGCCCGCGAAGTTCTCACGGTCGCCGGCCTCCAGAACGCCTTCGTGTCCTTCGGAGATCAGACGGCTCATCTCGCTCACCGCCTGATGCAGCGTCTCGAAGTCCTCCGGAGCCATCCGCGCCTTGACCGACTCCATGTAGAGCTCGACCTTCGCCATCCGCTCCTGCGGTGTCTCGTCTCCATCGTCGTTCATCACCACACCCTGCTGCCCACAGACGCGTACGTCCAGTCAGCCCCGCGTCCCTCGAAGAGCGGACGAGGCGTGTCCGGGGGCGCGCTGCGCGGCGAGACCCCGGCGAAACCCTGCTCACGCAGCTTCGTCCTCGGCCGGTGCTCAGGGTGCCGACGCCCGCGTCCTGCCGCACGACAGCCCGCACAGGCCGACGTGGCCTGCGCGACCACCCCGTCCGTGGTGCGCCGACGCCGCTCGATGCGGGCGAGGACCAAGCACGGGATCGGACGACCGCGGGTGCGGCGGTGACCGCTACGGCCGGCGGCCCCAGGCGGTGAGCATGCCGGGCGAAAGCCCGCAGAAGCCGGGGGAGTCGAGACAGCGGACGGCGTCGTCGATGACGGCGTCGTCGACGAGCCCTGTCGCGGTCATCGCGGGACGGGCCCGCTGCCAGGTCTCGGCCCAGAAACGGCTGATCGGGCTGCCGGACACGAGCGGCGGCACGTGGATCTCCGCCGCCACGGATTCCAGGCCCGCTGTCCGGAGCATGTGCGGGCAGTTCGGCACCCAGGCCACGTCGGTGCCGATCGTGTCGCGCAACCCCTGCCACATGGCCCGCACAGTGGATGTGAAGGAGCTGTCGGGAGCGTCGCGGGTGGTCAGATCCACGGCGTCGCTGAGGACCAGGACACCGCCCGGCGCGAGCATCGCCGCCAGTCGGGCGATCATGCGCCCGGGATCCGGCAGGTGCATGAGGACGAACCGGGCGTGCACGAGGTCGAAGTGCCCCGGTGCGAAGCCGTCCGAGGTGATGTCCGCTTCACGTGCGATCAGGCCGGCGGTCGGTTCCGCGGCCAGGAACCGTACGTCGCGGTCCACAGCCACCACCTCCGCGGCACCCGCCTCGCGCAGCAGCGCCCGGGCCACGGTGCCGGTACCGGCGCCGACGTCGAGACAGCGCCAGCCGGGCCCGACCCCCAGCTCGCGCAGCCGGGCCATGGTCGTGGCGTCGTAGGCGAGCGCCCCCAGATCGACGCGGTCGCCCTCGCCCTCGTCCTGGGGACGGAACACGTGCTCGCCGTAGTGGTGCTCGTGGGCGGAGTGCGCGTTGCTCCCGAAGGAGGCGCTGTGTGCCATGACCCCCATTGTCGTGCCGAGCGGGATCGCACACATCAGGAGGCGGTTCGGCCTCATGTCGACCGGTCGCCCGGCCGCTCGGCGGGCGCGATCCGCCGCAGGTCCTCCGCGAGGCCGTCCAACCACTGCTCGAGGTCGACGAGAACGGGCAGCGCCGGGCCACCGGGCGGCAGCCGCACACCGGCCGTGCCGCTGGGGGCCGTCGCTGTCCGGCCGTCGCACCGGTCGGCGGCTCGCCGGGTGGCATCGGCCAGGCGGTCGGCGTTCGCACGGGCCCAGTCGGCGGCGGGAGGGGGGACGCCGGAGCCCGTGCGCTCGTGCCGGGGGAGCTGGTGCGCGCCGATGAGGACGTGTTGAGCGGTGAGAAGGACCGCGTGCCAGTCCGTCGACGGCCGGGCAGGGTCGTCCGGTTCACTCCGGTACTGCGCGTACGCGGCCTCGGCCAGCCGCAGACGGTGCCGGGTGTGCCAGGTGGCTTCGGCGGGCACGGTGGCCGGCTGTTCGGAGAGTACGGCGCCGACCGTGGCGGGGACGAGCGGCGCGGTGGCCCGCAGCAGGGCGGCCATGCTCCGGCGTACTTCGCGCCGCGCGCCCGCGGGCCAGGCGACCAGACCGCACAGCAGCCCGATGGCGCTGCCGGCGAGCACGTCCACGATCCTCGCCTCCGCGAGCTGCCAGGAGGCGGGCGCGAGTTGGGCGAAGGCCGTGGCCACCACCAGGGTGAACAGCCCCTGGGCCCAGGCCACACCCAGGAGGGGGCCCAGGGAGAACGCGGCGAGCATCGCGGGTGCGAGGACGGCCGCGTAGGCGCCCGGTTCGCGGCCCAGCCCGTACAGCAGCACACCGGCGGCAAGCGCCCCGACGAGGGTGCCGGCCAGCGCCGGTCGGACGGCGCTCCAGGTCTCGCCCGCGGTGGTTCGTCCCAGGGTCAGTACGGCGAGCAGCACCCAGAAGCCGTGCGTCAGGTCCAGCGAACCGGCGACGAGGCGCGCCGTGCCGAGGCCGATCGCCGTGCGGACCGCGTTCTGGAACATGACGGACCCGAGCGTCGTGTTGCCCGCCAGCCGACGGAACCACAGGCGCGCGGCGGGAGCGTCGGCGTACCAGAACAGTTCGCGGGGCTCGATCGGCGGTGTGCGCCGGCCGGCGACGGCGACCGCGACGCCGGTCCGGGCGATGGCCGCCGACCCGGCGATGGCGAGCACGGCGGCCTGGTGGCGCAGCTCCGGCACGTCAGGAGCCGGCCGCGCCACCGTGCGGCGCACCCGTGTGTCCTGGAATTCCCGCACGGCACGGCGCAGGGAATCCGGTTCGTCGGCAGGCCGTCCCGAGCGCAGCGACGTGGCTGCGGCGGCGCAGCCGGATGCGACCAGGCGCAGGAGACCCGCCGACGACGGATCGGCGGCGGCGGTGGCGCGGGGGGAGGCGGGCCGCTCGGCAGGGGCCTCGGTCAGCCGCGCCAGTTGTTCCAGCAGCCGCCGGGTCGCCGCGCCTGCCTGGGCGAGGGCGCGGTCGGTGCGCCACGGCCCGGCGGGGCGTTCCGCGGGCGGCACGTGTGAGGGGCGCAGTCCGAGACCCGATGCGCGCAGGGCGGCGGCCGTGTCCGGCGGCGCGGTCCCGTCGGCCGCCTCGGCCGCGGCGCGCGCCGCGGCTGCTGACGCGTCGGCGAGCCGTGACCGGTAGGAGGGATTTCGAGCGGCGGGCAGCACCAGGCGTTCGCACAGGGCCAACAGGACCGTGCCGAGCGTCAGCCCTGCCAGCCGCTGCCAGAGTGTTTCGGGGGCGTACGGGGGAAAGCACGCCAGGATGTAGAACAGTTGGAGCCCAGGAGCCGCCCCGGCGGCCCGCGGCCCAGCGATCGCGGCGAATCCCAGGACGAAGCCGACGGCCAGCATGCCGGCGGCCGCGGCGGCTGTGCTCCCGGCGAGCGCGGTCCCCAGCGCGACGAGGCACAGACCCGCGGGGAGCGACCCAAGGATGACGGCGGCCCGCTGCCGGCCCGAGCCGGGGATCGGGGACAGCACGCCCAGCGCCACCGGCGCGAACAGGGCGTAGAGCGCCATCTCCGGCCGGTGGAGGCCGTACACGAGGGGGTAGAAGCCCGCGGATGCCGCGAGAGTGACCCGTACGGCGCGGTGCACCGCCTGCGCACGCCGCTGGGCGGACCGCCGTTCGGCCATCGTCGGCAAGCTCCTCTCCGCCGGTATCCGCGCCGACGGGATGCGCGGGCGTCCGTCGGACATGTCCCCTCACCCATTGTCGGCTCGGCACGGAATGCCGGCGCGGCGCGGCGCCCGTGCGTGACTCCCGGACCCGGCGTGACTCCCGGACCCGGCGCGACTCCCGGATCCGGCGCGACTCCCAGGTCCGGCGCGGCTCCCGGGTCCGTGCGGCGCCCCGTGCCGGCGGGGGCTCCGCCATGTTCACCGCACGACACCATTCGGTTGCGGTCGGCTCGCGCGCGTTGCCGGATCACGGTGTTGTGGACGCGGATGCGTGCCGACGTCCATCGCATGGGTGACATCGGGCGCTGAGCCGTGAAAGGGACAACGCATGAACATATCTGGGCCCGTAGCCGGACGCCGGCGTGGCGCCGCGCTCATCGCCGCGGTGGTGACCTGCTCGACGGTACTCACCGGTCCGGACCTGGCCGTGGCCGGCGGTACGCCGACACCTTCGGTACCCGCCCCGAAGCTGGACTGGAGACCGTGCGTCGAGGACGGCCGGTTCGAATGCGCCACCGCCAAGGTGCCGCTCGACTACCGCAACCCAGGCCGGCGCACGGTCGAACTGGCGATCGTGAAGCGCCGGGCGACCGACCCCGGACGGCGCATCGGCACCCTCTTCTTCAACCCCGGCGGTCCCGGCGGGCCGGGAACGGTGCAGATGCCACAGAATTACGAGCGCTTCCCGCGCGAGGTGCGGGAGCGGTTCGACATCATCAGCTGGGACCCGCGCGGAGTCGGCAACAGCACTGCGGTGAACTGCTTCGCGAGTCCTGAGGAAGCAGAAGCGTGGAGTGCGGGCACACCGGTCGGCCTCCCGGTGGGCGAACAGCAGCGGACGGCCTGGATCGCCGCGTACAAGGAACTGGCCCGGCGCTGTCAGCAGCGTGACCCCGAGCTCCTGCGCCATGTATCGACCGCCGACACCGCTCGCGACCTCGACCAGCTCCGTCAAGCGGTGGGCGACCCGCAACTCACCTACCTGGGCATCTCCTACGGCACGATCCTGGGCGCCACTTACGCCGGTCTCTTCCCCGGCAAGGTCCGCGCCATGGCCCTCGACAGCAACATCGACCCGCAGGCCTGGACGAACCGTGCCTCCGACGAGGAGCCCCGGCTCACCACATTCCTGCGCATGGGCGCGGACGTCGGCGCGGCCGGAATCCTGGACCGGTTCCTCACTCTGTGCGGTTCCACCACCACCGCTCGCTGCGCCTTCTCCGGCGGCAGCCCGCAGGCCACCAAGAACAAGTGGGACGAGCTGATGCAGCGCCTCCGGAAGCGTCCGGTGGGTGAATGGACGTACGGCAGGACGGTCGCCGACGTGGTGAGCGGCCTCGACGTCGTCCACCCCGGTTGGACGGAGCTTGCCGGCAGGCTGCAGGACCTGTGGCAGGGCCGCCTGCCGGAACCCCCCTCACCCCTGCCCGCGCCACCGGTACCGAATCCGTACACGGGTGAGGAACAGGGCGCTGCGGTGCTCTGCTCCGACAGCCCCAATCCGCGTGACCCTGGCGTCTACCACGCCCTCGAGGAGGCCGCCGCCGTCCGTGCGGGGGACGCCGGACGCTTCTGGACCTGGGCGGCAGAGCCGTGTGCCACCTGGCCGGCCGTTGCGGCCAACCGCTATCGCGGCCCGTGGAACAAGCCGACGGCGCACCCTCTCCTTGTGGTCGGCACCACCTACGACCCCGCCACTCCCTACCGGGGCGCGCAGGCCATGGCCAAGGAGCTGGCCGACGCCCGCCTGCTCACCCACGACGGGTACGGGCACACGGCACTGCTCAACCCCAGCAGTTGCGTCAACGAGCACGCGAGCCGCTACTTCATCGACGGCACGCTCCCTCCTGCCGGAACCGTGTGCCGACCGGACACGCAGCCGTTCGCCGCACCCAAGCCGAGCGGCGGCGTGGCCACCGGCGGCGGGGCGACGGCGGATCCGGGTCATGGTCCGGCCGGCCGCGGCGACGGGTCCGTCGGTTAGTCCTGGGAGAGAAGGGGCGAGGCGGGTGGGGTGAGGGCCTCCCTGTCTGTGGCGGTGCGTCACCCGGTGGCGGGGTGCGGGGTGACGCGGCTCTCGCCCCCGCCGGCCCTGTCGAGGAGGGCAGCCGGTTCGAACCCCTTGGCGATGAGCCGGACGGCAAGACTCACTTCCCACGCGAACACGGGGATCGCCGCGACCGACCCCGCCACGGAGAGCTGCTCGTACAGCCCGAACATCACTGCCGTCGCCGACATGCAGATCAACGCGCCTCCGACGAGCCCCAATACGGCGATGAACCGTGGGACGAGCCGGGCGCGGTACAGCAACCATGCGAGGACCAGCGAGTTCGCTCCCAGGATGACGTTGGGCCCCATGAGGAACGTCCAGTCGTGGACGGCCACCAGAGTCTTGGCGGCCGTGACGAACGAGGCGGCATCGCTCTGCGCCGCTCCCTCGTAGGTCCTCCGCAGTTGCACGACCGACAGAACGCTGATGATGCCCACGACGATGACGGCGGCTTCGAGGAGGCGGGCGCAGACGTAACCCAGCGCTGCCCCCTCGTTCTGCTTCTTGAGGACCGGGAACAGCACGACTCCCGTGCCCACGACCGCCGTCGCGAGGACGATCTCGAACAGTGCGCCGAGGAGCACGCGCGTGTCCGCGCCATGACCGACGACGTAGTCCGCGTCCTGGAGGACGGGGCCGTACAGCGCGAGCCCGGCGATCGCGGCGACCTCCGTGAGAAGGAAGAACGCACCTGCGGCGACCGCGGTTCTTCTGGCTGGTACCACCAGGACCCACCCCCAAAGTTCAGGTGTACGGCGTACACCGAAGCCTCACGGTAGGTGTACGCCGTACACTCGTCAAGCGGAGTGCGGATACGGTGGGGGACACGGCGGATCATCGAGGGGGCTGATCGCGATATGGCTCAGCAGACGGAGCCGGTGCGCCGCACCCCTCTGACCAGGGACCGGGTGCTGCGGGCGGCTGTCGCGCTCGCCGATGAGACCGGCATCGAAGCGCTGAGCATGCGCAAGCTCGCGCAGGAGCTGGGCGTCGTGCCCATGGCCCTCTACAAGCACGTCGCGAACAAGGAGCAACTCCTGGACGGCATGGTCGATGTCGTCATGAGTGAGATCGATCCGCCGGCTCCGGGGGCCGACTGGCAGGGCGCGGTTCGCCGGAGGGTCCTCTCGGCGCGACGTGCTTTCCTCGGACACCCCTGGGCGGCTCAGGTGCTTCAGTCGCGAACCAGCCCGACACCGGTCGTGCTCGCGTACATGGACTCCGTGATCGGGATGTTCCGGACCGGGGGTTTCTCCGTCGATCTGACACACCATGTGATGCACGCTCTGGGCAGCCGGATGATGGGCATCACGCAGGAGCTGTTCGACGCTTCGCCCAACCCTGATCCGCGACCGGGGTCGGCCGCGCCCCAGGAGGACGCGGGGCAGTTCCCGTACGTGACGGAGCTGGCGGGTGCGGTGGCTCATGACGCGGGGTCCGTGGTGGGTCAGGGATGTGACGACCAGTTCGAGTTCGAGTTCGCGCTGAATCTCCTCCTGGACGGGTTCGAGCGGCTGCGGCAGCAAGGGTGGTCCTCTGCGTCCCGCTCACGGGACAACGGTCGCTGACGTCGGGCTGGTGCCACGTCGCAGGAGCGGCAGCACCGTCGTGCGGCGATCCGGCGCGATGAGGCGGTCCGTCCGTCTCTCGCCAGTCCGGTTTTGTGTCCGGAAGCGCGTGTAGACACGAGACCTCCTGAATGGAACGCTCGCTACAGAGCGGGGCGTTCGCGTCCGGCGTCCTCCGGTCCCGGCCGCCTCGCCGATCCGGCGCGATCCCGCCCGTCCCCTGCGCCGGCCGCATTCCTGGCACGAGCCGCAATTCCCGACACGAGCCGCAATTCCCGGTACCCGCAGTGAAATCCCCGCACAGAGCCCTCGCACGTCCAGATTCCTTGCCGAAAGGAGTTCACCGGATGAGGAACTCGAACGCTTCGGCGGCGGCACTGGCAGCCGTCGTCCTCGCCATGGCGGCGAACATCGTCGCTCCCGCTTCCAGCACCGCCGCGCCCCCCGCCGACGGGCCGACGGCGTTCACCGTGGACACCACGTCCGACGCGGTCGACGCCGACCCGTCGGACGGCCGGTGCCGCGCCGCGTCGGGCGCGTGCAGCCTGCGCGCCGCGGTAATGGCCGCCAACGCCCGGCCGGGCAGCACCATCACGCTGCCTCCCGGCCGCTACCGGCTGACCATCCCGCCCGACCCCCGGCTGATCATCGGCGACCATCCCGACCCGACCACGGGCGACCTGAACGTCGACGCACCCACCACGATCCAGGGCTCCGGCGCGCGCAGCACCGTCATCGACGCCGACCGACTGGACCGCGTTTTCCGCATGCGGGCCGACACCCGACTGTCCGATCTGACGGTCACCGGAGGATCGGCCAAGCAGCGAGAACTGCCCTTCACCGACACAGGTGGCGGCGGCATCGCCAACGAACAGCACATGACACTGCGACGAGTTACCGTGAGCGGGAACTCCGCCGGTTACGGTGGCGGCATCTTCAACGTCCCCGACTCCCACCTGGATCTGATCGACAGCACCGTCAGCCGGAACAGCGCGGGAGAGGCCGGCGGCATCAGGTTCGACGACAGCGGCACCGTGACCAACTCGACGATCGCCGACAACCGGGTCACGGACCCCGGTGACCGTCCCGGCAGTCTCGGCGGTTACGGCGGCGGCATCGACATCCGCGGCCTGGGACCGGTGGAGATCCTCAACTCGACCATCACCGGCAACCGTTCCAGCGACGGCGGTGGTGGGATCAACATCGCCCCCGCCTACCTCGACAGCCTGCCCTGGCCGATCCCTGACATCCTCGATCTGCCCCTGGGACGTCTGACCCTGCGCAACTCCCTCATCGCGGACAACACCGTCGACGGCAGGGCAGCCGACTGCGAGAAGGCCTTCGCGACCATCGCGTCGCGAGGTCACAACATCGACGGCGACGGCAGTTGCCGCCTCACCGCCCAGGGTGATCTGCCGAGCCGTACCCCGCTGCTCGGACCGCTCGCCGACAACGGCGGCCCCACGGACACTGCCGCGCTGCTGCCGGGCAGTCCCGCCCTGAACGCGGCCGCCGACTGCCCGGCCACCGACCAGCGCGGTGTCGCCCGCCCACAGGGCGGCGCCTGCGACATCGGCGCCTACGAGCACACGCCATGACCATGGCCACCAGCACCGGTACCAGGAGCGCTTCGACGGGATCCACCGGCCTGCGCCACTCCCTGAGCCGCGTCCTCGCTGCCGCCCCCTTGCCGCTGTCACTTACGGCACTCCAGGGGCTCGGCACCCCCACCTGGCAGCGCCACCTCCCCGACAGGGACCGCATGTACGCCCCTGCGCCGGACCACGTCGCCGACACCACGGGTTCCGTGACGGACCATCACTGCGCCGGCCATCACTGCGCCTTCCGGCAGCAGTCCGGCACCCGCCGAGGAGCCGCGCGATGAGATCCACGTTCACGTTGGTCCGCGACGGGCGCCGCGCCGTCCGGCAGGGGCCGGCCGCCCTGGCGGACCGACAGCGGGAGCGCCTGGCCGCCATGGTCGACTTCGCCCGCGCCCGCTCCCCGTACTACCGCGAGCTGTACCGGACGCTGCCGGAACGCGTGGAGGACCCGGCCCTGCTGCCGGTGACACGCAAGGAGGACTTGATGGCCCGCTTCGACGACTGGGTCACCGACCCGGAGGCGACCCTCGAGGGCGTACGGGACTTCATCGCCGACCCCGCCCGGGTCGGCGAGCCCTTCCTCGGTAAGTACCTGGTCTCCACCACCTCCGGAACCACCGGGCACCGCGGTGTCTTCCTGCTCGACGACCAGGCGGCGGCGGTGGTCAGGGCCCTGTCGCTGCGGGCCGCCCGGCGCACTCTCACCACTCTCACCCCTTCCCGGACGGCGCGGATGCTCGTGCACCGGATGCGGGCGGCGCACGTCGTCGCCACCAGCGGCCATCTGGCCGCGTACGCCGTCATCGCCCGCTCGCGTGCGGCCGGCCGCCTGCACGCCCGGGGGAGCCGGGTTCTGTCGGTTCACAGTCCGCTGCCCGAACTGGTGGACCAGCTCAACCGGTACCGCCCGGTGCTCCTGAGCGGCTACGCCGGCGTGATCGCGCTGCTCGCCGGCGAGCAACTGGCCGGCCGTCTGCGCATCGCCCCGGCCGTCGTGTCACTGGTCGCCGAGGGCCTCAGCGACCGTGAGCACCGGCGCGTCGGCTCCGCCTTCGGGGCGCATGTCGTCAACACCTACGCCTGCAACGAGAGCCTCGCCCTGGGATACGGCTGCCGGTCCGGGTGGCTGCACACCCACAGCGACTGGCTGATCCTGGAGCCCGTCGACGCCGACTACCGTCCAGTGCCGGCGGGCCAGGAGTCCTTCACCGTCCTGCTGACCGCTCTGGGCCGATGGGCGCAGCCGATCCTGCGCTACGACCTGGGCGACAGCGTCCTGTCGCGTCCGGACCCGTGTCCGTGCGGAGACCCGCTGCCCGCGGTCAGGGTCCGCGGTCGCTCCGCCGACCTGCTGTCCTTCCCGCGCCGGGACGGCGGGACCACCCGCATCGTGCCCATGGCCTTCGAGACCCTCCTCGAGAGCATTCCGGACATCGACCGGTTCCAGATCGTGCAGACGACTGCCACGACCCTCCGGGTGCGTATCCGGCCGGCGGCAGGAGCCGATCAGGACCGACTGTGGAACGCGGTGCGGACGGGGCTGGCCGCCCTGCTCACCGACCACGGGACGGACAGGGTGACGATCGAACGCGCCCATGAACCGCCTGAGCAGTCCCCAGGGGGCAAATACCGGGTGGTCATTCCCTGCCCGTGACGCTCCGCGAAGGGTCCTCAGGCCGTGCGCCGTGCGGTGGAACGCCGTGGTGCGCCGCCAGTGCCAGCAACGCGACGCGCAGCGGACCGGTCTCCAGCGCGGCGGCCGGTTCGAACCAGCGTGCAACGGCGGTTCCGCTCGCCACCCTGAGCGTGAAGCGCGCCAGTTCGTCCGACACCTCCGGACGTTCACGCAGGCCGAAGACGGCGCTCACAGAGTCCGTGGCCCAGGACAGCAGCGCGTCCCTGTAGTGGTGCACCTCGGCCACGGCCGCCGCACTGGCGTCCTGCTGCACCATGCCGAGACCGAGGAGCAGCTTCAGCCCGTGCGGATGGCGCTGGAACGCGTCCTCGACCTCGTCGAGGAAGGTGTCCAGACGCTGCGCGACGTCGGCGCCCGGCACCTCGGCGGGGGGCAGGGCTGCCAGCAGAGCGGTCCTGGCACGCTGCAGCACCGCGACGTAGATCCCCTCCTTGCTGCCGAAGTGCCAGTAGAGGGAACTGACCGGCAGGCCGCACGCGGCGGAGATCATCGAGATGGACGTGGCGGCGTAGCCGTGCCGCGACATCAGGTCGCCGGCCGTGTCGAGAATCGCGTCACGGGACCGCGTGCCGCGGTGCTGGGCCGGTGCCTGCGTCATGCTGCCGACTCTAGAGGAGCACCGGTCCAAGGCGCCCCGGGAAAGGGAAGTCCGGGGCGGGGCCGGTGGTCCACGAGATCAATGATCAGACAGGTCCTAGGGTGCTCGACCCGCCAATGGGACAGCGTCTTCGTCTCCCGGCCCGGTGGCCGGCCGGAGAGGCTGGAGGGCGATCTCGGGGGCCGCGTCCCGCTGATGGGGAATGGTGACCGGGCCGTGTTGGAGCGCGACCGTCCGCGCGGGCGCCGGAATGCGGATGCCTTCCGCCAGGTACCGCTTGTGCAGACGCTTGATGAACTCGTGCTTGATCCGGTACTGGTCGCTGAACTCACCGACCCCCAGGATGACGGTCATGCCGATGCGGGAGTCGCCGAAGGTATGGAAACGCACGGCGGGCTCGTGGTCGGGGACGGCACCGGTGATCTCGGTCATCACCTCCACGACGACCTCATTGGTCACCCGCTCGACGTGGTCCAGGTCGCTGTCGTAGCCGACGCCCACCTGTACGAGCAGGGTCATCTGCTGCTCGGGGCGGTTGTAGTTGGTCATGTTCGAGCCGGCGAGTCGGCCGTTGGGGATGATGACCAGATTGTTGGAGAGCTCACGGATCGTCGTCTGGCGCCAGTTGATGTCGACGACGTATCCCTCTTCGCCGCTGCTCAGCTTGATGTAGTCGCCTTGCTGGACCGTCTTCGAGGCGAGGATGTGGATGCCCGCGAAGAGGTTGGCGAGAGTGTCCTGGAGGGCCAAGGCGACCGCGAGACCGCCCACGCCCAGGGCGGTGAGGAGTGGGGCTATCGAGATGCCGAGGGTCTGCAGCACCACCAGGCAGCCGATGGCGAGGACAACGACGCGCGTGATGTTGACGAAGATGGTGGCCGATCCGGCGACGCCGGGGCGGGATTGCGTGACCGTACGCAACAGGCCGGTGATCACTCGGGCCGCCGTGATCGTCGTGACGAGGATGAGCAGCACGGTCAGGGACTGGTTGACGTGCCGCTGGACCGTCGTGGTCAGCGGCAGCACCTCAGCCGCAGCCGCAGCGCCCCCGGCTATCGCCGCCCACGGCACCAGCGCGCGCATCGCATGGACGATGACGTCGTCCCCGCTCCAGCGCGTTCTCGTCGCGTGCTTGCCCAACCACAGCAGCAGCATGCGGAGAAGGAGCGCGACCAACAGGCCTGCGGCCAGGGCGACCCCGGCCACGATCACGTCGCCGACGGTGAGGTCTCGGTTCATCGCTCGCCTCCCGAAGGACGCGGCAGTCCGCCCACCGGCCGGATTTGATTGTTCGTCACTTGTACCTGCTCGAATCCAGGATGCATTGATCCCGCCGGACGTGTGTACGACATCGGGCGTTGAGAGCTCATCCTGCCGCATACGCCTGGCCGCTCGTCACCGGGTCGGTGCAGACCGGCCGTTCTGCCCGCAGGATGGCCGGCGGCGGTGCTACGGAAGTCCCGCCTCGTCGCCGTCGAACGCAGGCCGCCGTCGCACGGTGCGGAGAGTCCCCGGTGGTGCGGCTACAGCCCGGCCTCGGGCGGCCGTTCAACACGAGGCGGTCTGAGTGCCCTTCAGGTTCATCCCACCAGAACGGTGCGTCGTTCGAGGGCAGGCCCCGGGGGTGTCATGACCGCCTCGGCGGCTGGATCCACCCCAGGGACCGCTCGACGGCTCGTTGCCAGGACTCGTATTCGCGCTCCCGCCGTTCGGAATCCATGACAGGCAGCCACTCGGCGGCCCGGTGCCAGTTACGGCGCAGTACCTCCATGTCCGACCAGTAGCCGACCGCGAGACCGGCGGCGTAGGCAGCGCCGAGCGACACCGTCTCCGCCACCAGGGGGCGTACCACGGGAACGTCGAGCACGTCGGCGAGGAACTGCATGAGCAGGTTGTCGGAGGTCATGCCCCCGTCCACCTTGAGCTGCTTCAGGGCGAGCGCGGAATCGGCGTTCATGGCGTCGACGACCTCCCGCGTCTGCCAGCCGGTGGCTTCCAGGACGGCCCGGGCCAAGTGGCCCTTCGTGATGTACGAGGTGAGGCCGACGATGACGCCGCGGGCGTCGCTTCTCCAATGGGGCGCGAACAGACCGGAGAACGCGGGGACGATGTAGCAGCCGCCGTTGTCCTCGACGGTGAGTGCCAGGGTCTCGATCTCAGGCGCGGTGTTGATCAGACCCAGTCGGTCGCGGAACCACTGGACCAGCGAGCCGGTGACGGCGATCGGCCCCTCCAGGGCGTAGATCGCGGGCTGCTCCGCGATCTTGTACGCCACGGTGGTGAGGAGCCCGTGCCGGGACCGGACGACGTCGGAGCCGGTGTTCATCAGCAGGAAACTGCCGGTCCCGTAGGTGCACTTCGCCTCGCCGGGCGAGAAACAGGTCTGCCCGAACAAGGCCGCCTGCTGATCGCCGAGGGCGGCCGTGATCCGTACCCCCGGGAGCACGGAGCGGGCCTCGCCGTAGAACCCGGAGGAAGGCCGGATCTCCGGCAGCATCCGGCGCGGAACCCCGAAGAACTCCATGAGCTCGCCGTCCCAGGTCAGCGTGCGCATGTCGATGAGCATGGTGCGGCTGGCGTTGGTGGCGTCGGTGATGTGCAGGCCGCCGTCCCTGCCGCCGGTGAGGTTCCAGATCAGCCAGCTCTCCATCGTGCCGAACAGCACGTCGCCGTCCCTGGCACGCTGCTCCAGCCCGTCGATGTGATCGAACAACCAGCGGATCCGGGGCGCGGAGAAGTAGGTCGAGGGCGGCAGGCAGCAGCGTTCGAGGAAGAACTCGTCCCCGGGCCGGTTCCTCAGATCGTCGACAAGCGGAGCGGTGCGGGTGTCCTGCCAGACGATCGCCTTCCCCAGCGGCACACCGGTCCGCCGGTCCCAGAGCACGGTCGTCTCCCGCTGGTTCGCGATCCCGATGGCGGCGATCTGTCCGGCGTCCACGCCAGCGTGGGACAGTGCCTCCGGCACCACGCGCTGCAGGTTGCGCCAGATCTCCACAGCATCGTGTTCGACCCACCCGGGTTGAGGAAAATACTGGCGATGCTCTCGCTGGGCGACCGACACCAGCCCCCCGCGGTGGTCGAACAGGATGCACCGAGTGGAGGTGGTGCCCTGGTCGATGGACATCACATACCGTGCCACCATGATCGGGCCTGCCTTCCGATGTGTCGCGGAGCAGCGGGTGCCTACCAGCGCGCCGCGCCCAGGTCTCTGGAGATCGCCCGTGCGGCCTCCCTGAGCAAGGTGATCAGGGCCGGTCGGGGCCGGCCTCCTGTGTCGCAGATCCGCTCGACCGGGCCGGATACGCCCAGCGCGCCCACCACGAGGCCGCCGTGCCCCCTGATCGGCGTGGCGATCCCGGCGTCACCCATGCTCATCTCCTGCACCTCGGAGCCCCAGCCGAGCTCTCGGATCTCGCCGAGCGCGCGGTTGAGATCCTCGGGGAGCGCCAGGGTGTGCCGGGTGTAGGCCTCCAGTCCACCCTTCAGCAGCGGCTCGACGGGCGCGGCCCCGAAGGCCAGCAGGACCTTGCCGAGCGAGGACGCGTGAAGCGGCAGCAGCGCACCCACGTCCAGGGTCTGGAGGGTGTCGTCCGGCCGGAAGACGTGGTGGACGATGAGCACCTTCCCCTCCAGGGGTGTGCCCAGGCGGACGGCCTCCCCACTGCGGGCGGCCAGGGCGTCGGCCCAGTTGAGGGAGCGCGACCGCAACTCGTTGACGTCGAGGTAGCTGGTACCGAGATGGAGCAGGGCCGCTCCGAGCTGGTACTTCCCGGTGGCGGCGTCCTGCTCCACGAAGTCCACGTGCTGGAGGGTGCGCAGAATGCCATGAGCGGTGCCTTTGGCCAGTCCGAGCGACGACGCCACCTCGCCCAGTCCAAGCCTGCGGGGACCGGTGGCGAGCAGACGCAGGATCGCCGCCGCCCGTTCTATGGACTGGACCGGGCCGACCATAGAACGATCGTAGTCCGGGTCTTCGACCGAGGACTTCCGTTCGGTAATGCCGACCGTCGTTCATTGACCGACCGTTTCTCCCTCCTTAGCGTTTCATCACGCCCGGCCACCGGCCGGCAGCGCACCCGGAGGAGGACGGGCCATGACAGTGGCGCAGCTCGGCGCAGAGCTTCCCGAGGACGTCACGCACGTCTTCCCCCTGCCACACGCCCCAGAGGCAGCCGCGGTCATGCGCCGGCGCGTGCGCGCGGTCCTCGCCGACTGGTCCCTGTCCGCGGACGTCGCCGAGGACGTGGTTCTGCTGGCCTCGGAGCTGCTCACCAATGCGATCGCCCACGCCATGCCTCCGGCGACGCTTCGGGTCTCGCAGGTCCTGGTGGACGCTCTCCGGGCCGTACGCATCGAGGTGACGGATGCGGGACCCGCGGCTCCGGCCGACCGGCCGGATTCCGGGCTCGACCCCGACGAGCACGGCCGAGGCATCGGAATCGTCATGGCACTGTCGGCCAAGCACGGCGTGCGGGAGCGTGCCGACGGAAACACCTGGTGGGCGGACGTGGTCGTCGGGTGAGACGACTTCACCCGGCCGTCGGAGCGTGAGGGCCGGGCCCCCCTCGAGCGAGGAAGTGGAAGCCGGGACGGGGGTGCATGAGGAAGTCGTGGTGCGAGATGTTCCACGCGTAGGCACCCGCCAGGGCGAACGCCACCCGGTCGCCGGCCCGCAGCCGAGGCGCCGGGACGCCACGGGCCAGGAGATCCTTGGGGGTGCACAGCTGGCCGGTCAGCGTGACCCGGTCCTGCTGGGCAGCCGGACGGGGCCAGGGGTGCGGCCACGTGTCCACCGGGAGGATCGAGCAGGGCTGGTCGTGGCCCTTGGTCGCCGGGGTGCGCAGGTGGTGCGTGCCGCCGCGGACCACGGCGAACTCCTCGCCGTGGCTGTGCTTCACGTCCAGCACCTCTGTGGCGTACCAACCGCAGTACGCGGCCATGGCGCGGCCCGGCTCGATGCGCAGGGTGAGATCGGGGTGGGCGGCCGTGAGGCGGCTGAGCCCGGCGCCGTACGCCGCCCAGTCGAAGCGCAGGCCAGGCGCCGCGTAGTCGACGGTCATGCCGCCACCGACGTTCACCTCGGCCAGGCGGACGCGGTGGCGGGCGGCCAGGCCGGTCGCCCACGTCACGATGGATCCGGCGACCGCCAGCTGTTCGGGGGCGCGGAGGCCGCTGGCCAGGTGGGCGTGGACGCCGCGCAGCTCCAGGTGCGGGTACGTGCCGTCGGTGAGCAGGCGCACGACGGCGTCGGCATCGGTCGGATCGAGGCCGAACGGGGTGGGCCGCCCACCCATCGCCAGCGAGCTGTCCACCAGCGAGTCGTCGGACACGGCGAGGTTGACGCGGAGCAGGAGCCCGGCCTTCGCATCCGCCCGCCGGGCCAGCTCCGCCAGCACGTGAAGCTCGTGCACGCTCTCGACGTGGAAGCGTTCCACACCCAGCTCCAGCGCCGAGGCGATCTCCGCCGGCGTCTTGCCCGGGCCGCCGAAAGCCAGCGGGCGGCCCGGTACCGCCTTGCGGACGTGGGCGAGCTCCCCGCCCGAGGAGACCTCGTAGCCGTCGACGTACCGGCCGAGCGCGGCCAGGATCTCCGGCTCCGGATTGGCCTTCGCGGCGTAGTACAGCTCGACGCGCTCCGGCAGGGCTGCCCGTACGGCGGCTGCGTGCTCGCGCAGCGCCGCCAGGTCGTAGACGTACGCCGGGAGCTCGTCGGCGGGCAGGGACAGGACGTGGTCACGCACCGCGGGGGTGAGGACGGTCATCGGGCATCGCTCCATGGGTGACGGACCTCTTCGGCCAGCGGGGAAGGCAGACGGACGTAACCGGCCTCGCGGTCGGCCTTGCGTTCCCAGCGGGCCAGCAAATTGGCTTTGGCGGGCAGCGGCACCCCCGCGAGGAGGGCGGCGAGCCGTGGCGGGCAGCCGTACCGGTCGGCGTACGCCTGGAGGGTGGCCCGGACCTCGGCCCACAGGGCGCGCTCGGTCCGCGGATGCAGGTCGGCGACCGCGGCGAGCATGTCGGCGACGTGGTTGACCACCAGGCAGTAGACGACCCGGTCCCAGCCGCGCTGCGCGTCGTACGTCATCGGGCCGGCGACCTCCGCGGGCAGCGCGCCGAGGGCGTCGGCGTGGCGCTCGCGGACGAGCTTGGTGCCCTCCAGATCTCGGAAGAGGACTTGGGCGGGCATGCCCTCGTCGTCGACGCAGACGAGGACGTTCTGCAGGTGCGGCTCGAGGACCAGGCCGTGGTCGAAGTAGGCGGCCAGCACGGGTGGCACGAGCAGCTTCAGGTACGCCGACCACCAGTCCAAGGCGGTCCGGGGCCCTGCTCCGTCGAGGAGCCGGGAGATGTGGCCGGGACCGGTCGGGTACTCGTCGGCGACGGCCGCCGCGAGCAGCGGGGTCGTGCCGGGCAGCAACCTCGCGGCCAGGCCCTCGCGGACGATCACGCCGAAGCCTTCGAGCAGGGCGCGGTCCGGAGCACCGTCGGGCCCTGGCAGCAGCACGCTTCGGTAGGCGGGCTCGCGGAGCACGGCGCTGCCGGGGAAGCGCGTGGCCATGGAGCTCAGGACCGGCTCCAGCAACCGGGTCATGGCCACCGCGCCGGACAGCTCGTAACTGGCGTTCTTACGCAGGCAGTTGGTGATACGGACGTTCAGGCTGAACTTCAGGAACGTGTCACCGTCGTACAGGGTGCGTACGGATGCGGTGGCGGCGAACGGCTTCCCGGCCCGGCCCAGGTCGAGGATGTCGCCCCGCTCGACGGCCGCAAGCAGCCCGGGGTGTCCGCTCAACATCTCGTACTGCCACGGGTGGGCGGGCAGCAGCCGGTAGCCGGCCGGGACGTCGGAACGCAGCCGGTCGAGCACATCGGCGGAGCCGCACCCGGCGGTCTCCTGCGCCATCAGATGCTCGCGCACCGCGAGGTGGCGGAGCGGGAAGGAGGACCCGGTCTCGGGCGCGTACGACAGCCAGGAGGCGGGGTCGCCGGTGCGGGCCTTCGGCGTGGGGTGGAAGCGGTGGCCGAACAGCAGGGACTGCTCGGAGGCCAGATAGGTGGCGAGCCTGCCCGCGACCGTGCCGTCCGGCCGGGCCCGTGCGGCGCGTACGTCGAGAGCGGCCTTGATCGCCTGGTGGCTGGAGGTGATCTGGTCCAGGAACTCCTCGTTGCGCACGCCCGTGCGCGACGACAGCTCGTCCCGCGCGTACTCGGCGAGGCGCCGCCAGTCGATCTCCACCCAGTCCCCGTCGTGCTGCTCCCGCACCGACCCGGTGAAGCGGTGCGCGCCCAGCAGCGACGTACGCCGCAGGGCGACGCGCAGCAGCACGCCGCGGCGGGGGAGGCGCAGCAGCAGGTGGCCGTCGGTGACGGCGGTCTGCTGTCCGGAGCCGGGCAGCTCTCTCAGCAGGCAGTTGAGGAGGGTGTGGGCCACGGCGGCGTCCGCGGTGGGAAGTCCGCTGGGGGCGGCGGAAACCGGGGTGGTACCGATCGCATCGGTCAGGGACATCGACGACTCCAGCGGATCCGGAGAGAGCAGAGGTGCAGGGACGGAACGGTGACGCCGACACGGCGGCCACGGCGACGCCGGTCGACACCGGCGCGGTGCGGCCGAAGAGGCGGTTGCCCGCCCCCGCCCCCGCGCCTGCGGCGACCGCTCGGTGAACCCGAGGGCGGCGGTGTTCGCCGTCGTCGGCCGGACCCCTGGAGTGTGCTCACCGCGCCTTCGCCGCCGGCAGAAGGTAGTTGGGTCCGGTGGTGTAGTGCTTGTTGATGTCGGCGGCGCCCGAACGCTCCTTGGTGAGCAGCGTGCCCGCCGTGACCATCGCCTTGACCGGGAGCTCATGACCGTCGAGCACGGCGGCGCGCAGGATCGCGCCGGGCTCGCCCGCCCGGGTGCCGAGCCGGTCGACGGCCTCGGTGAGCCGGTCGCGTACGAGGTCCAGCAGCGACTCCAGCGGGGCGCGGCCGTGCCGCGCGAGACCGAAGGCGTAGGCCCCCGCGCACAGGTGGAGGGTGATGGTGGTGAACAGGTCGGTGACCGGCCTGTCGTCCTCGCCGAAGATCCGGGCGTCGTCGAAGTCGGACGGGTTCGGCGCGTCGGCGCCGAGGGTCTCGCGCATGCGGGCGGTGTTGATACGCGGTCCGTCGTTGTCCTTCAGCAGCAGCCGCAAACGGGTGCGGCTTTCCCCGTCCCGGTCCAGTACCAGGGAGATGTTCTGCTGGTGCGACTCCAGCGCGATGCCGTAGCCGAGGAGCGCGGTCTGCCAGTCGAAGAGCAGGGTGAGGCAGGCGTCGAGCAGCGCGAGCGGGTCGCCGCCGTAGAAGCGGTCGGCGAGGTGGTCGATCACCATTCCGCCACCGGGCGCCTCGCTCAGCAGAGCGGCCATGGGCGTGACGACGGCGTCGTCGAGTCCGGCGGGGTAGCGGCGCACGAGCACGGCGAGGACTTCGTGTCCGGCATGGGCGTACACCGTCTCGTCGGCGTGCAGGACCGTGTCACGGAAGCGGGGCTCGCGGGTGATCACCGTTTCCAGCAGGCGCTGGCCGGCGGCCCCGTCGACGAGCGTGCCCGGCTTGATGGTGCGGCGGTTGCGCAGGCCCAGTGTGGCGGTGGCGAGCGGCAGCTTGACGTGGAGGGTGGGGTCGGCGGCGAGCGCCACCGTACGCATCGACAGAGTCGGTACCACCTCCAGATACGCGTGGTCGGCGAGCACGGCACGGTCCTCGAGGCCCGTCGCCCTCAGCGCCTCGCGCAGGGGCGCGCCAGCGGTGAGCGGGTGGACGGGGAGAGCGACATGGCTGTGGAAGAGCTCCGGCAGGCCGAGGATCGCGGGCGTGGGCCACCGGTCGGGAAGCCGGGCGGGACCCCCGGGCACGGTGAGGACCTCACGCGGCACGGCGATCCAGCGCAGCGCGAAGCGGGGGTGGAACTCGGGGCCGTAGGCGCGCAACTGCTCCTCGCCCAGTCCTGAGCGTCCTCGCGCGGTGGGGTAGACCGGGTGATCGTGGCGGGCGGCGAGCGTGTCGTGGGCGAGGCCGCCGGCAAGGCCCGTCCAGTGGGCGGGGTCGGCTCCGTAGCGGTCGGTGAGCCGACCGGCGACCTCCTCGCGGGTGCGGGCGTGCAGCCGCATCGTGGTGAGGGTCTGGCGGCACTCCGCGGCGAACGCGTCGAAGCCCGCCCGGTCGGCGGGGCGCGCGAGAGCGCTCAGAGCGTCCAGCACATCGTCGTGGGAGGTCAGCTCGCGACCGTCCGACTCCCGTACGAGCAGCGGCAGTCGTGCGGTGTACGTGCTCTGGAAGCCGTCCTCGACGACAGGGAGCAGCAGCGCGTCGCCGTCCGCGTCGTGGGCCAGCCGCAGCCAGAGGCCGTCCTCCCGCTCCACCGGCGTGGAACGGGTCCGCAGGCCCACGACGTCCTCGCGCAGCAGCGCACCGAGCACGCGCAGCAGCAGGTCCCAGCGGGCCGGGTCGACGGCCGTGGTGATCGCCGTCATGGGGTGATCTCCCAGCGCTGAGCGGCCAGGAAGTCGTCCGCGACACGGTCGATGGTTTCCTGATCGGTGCCGGTGGCCCGGAGCACGCCGAGATAGTCGCGGTTCGTGTGGTACAGATCGTGCCGCTCGCCGACCTGGCGAATCGGCCGGTACGTCAGGCTGACACCGTCCACGACGAGTTCGGCGGCCGCCGGGGCCGATGTCAGCGTGCCTGCCCTGTCGGCGCACGGGCAATCGAGCCGGGCTGCCACGTCGGTACGGGCGCCCAGGTCGGCGGGCAGCGGCTCGCCCAGGTGCGTACGGAGTATGTGCTCGAAGAGCGGGATGTCCAGCAGTTGGGCCAGCAGCAGATCGCACTGGTCTCCGACGGCACGGTAGTTGACCTCGATGATGCGGGCACGGCCCTCGTGCACCACGAACTCGGTGTGGCACGCGCCGAAGCCGACGCCGAGCGCGTCGAGCTGGGCGAGGACCTGCCCCACGACCGGCTCGGGGTGAGCGGTCACGAAGGTCATCCGCTCCTCGATGAAGTACGGAGGGGCGGACAGCTCGGTGTGGAAGCCGCCCAGGACGTGGCGTACGCGGCCGTCGCCGAGGGTTTCGAGGGTGTACAGCTCACCGGGCAGGTACTCCTCGACGACCAGCGCCGCCTCCGGGCGCCGCTCCTGGATCTCCTTGCAGCGCAGCAGGAGATCCTCGGGGCCCTCGGCGAGCACCACGTCCTCGCTGGCCACGCCCTCGCGGGGCTTGACGACGCACGGGAACGGCACATCGAGGCCGGTGAGTTGGGCCGGGTCCTGGCCGGCGGCCAACTCGGTCGACCACACCGTGTCGGCCCCTGCCGCGGCGAGGTGGCGGCGCATGTGCGCCTTGTCCTTGGTGCGCAACGCGGCCTGCCAGGGCTTGGCGGGGAGCCCGAAGTAGTCGGCGGCGAGGGCGGCCTGGGTCTGCAGGTGGTCGCTGTTGGTGAAGACCGCGTCGGGTGTGTGGTGGGTCGCGAGCCGGGTGATGACCGCGCGGAAGTCGCGTACGTCGCACTCCAGGACCTCGATGTCCGGATACGTGCGGCGGTGGCTCCGGGGCTGATCGGTGAGCACGGTGACGTCGATGCCGAGCCGGGCGGCGGCGGGGAGGAAGCCTTCGGTGACCGAGTCGGTGGGGTTCAGTGCGAGCAGGTACAACCGCATGGGCGGTGGCCCCTTCCGAGTCGAGGACGTGGGGACGGCGGCGTGGGGAGAGGCCGGCGGCGGCGCAGGCACCGACCGGCCTTCGTCCTCGGCGCGGCAGCCGAAGTTAGGTGACCCTAAGTTATCAACTTCCGTACGCCTCACGGAAATCGACCCCCCTTGATCACCGGGGAGGGAATCCGACTAAGGTAAGGCTTGCCTTTCATTTGTGACACCCGAGCTTGCCGCTCCATGAAGGACTGCCGATGACCATGGCCACAGGTGCCGCGACAGCCGGCCCTGCCGTGACCGCGGCGTCCACGCTCGCCCGCACGTACCTCGACCTCGTGGCCTCATGCGAAGCGCTGAACGTGCGGATCGCTTCCGAGGCATCCCAAGCGCTCCTCGACGGGGCCGAACTGACGCGGAGCGAGAAGGCGCTGGACGCTTTCATCGACGCCGAGGCCGGCCGTATCGAGGAGCGTCACAGGCATGTGCCCCGTAGGGACGTTGCCGCCTCCCGTGCTTTGCATGACTACCTCTGGTCCGTCAGTCTGCTGATGAGCGGCGCCTGGTACCTGGAACGGCGCGTGCCGCGTATCGCCCCGCAGGACGTCCGCGTCGATGTCGCGGCGGCCGCGTTCGAGATCGTCCCTGGGTCCGACTTCGCCTGCCTTCCCGACGACCCGGCGGCCGGGTTGCCCGGCGTCCGGGTGGTGGCTCACGAAGAGGCGCTGCGCGCGGAACTGCGTGCCAGCGTCGCCGAGCATGTAGGGCCCTTGCTGACGGCGGTCGGGCCGCATGCGCGGCGCAGGTCAAGGGCGTTGTGGGGCATGGCTGCCGACGATCTGGTCTCCGGGGTCTGGTATCTCGGCCGCGTGCTGGGGCAGGAAGACCGAGCGGTCCAGGCGGCGACCGAGCTGCTCCCGACGGCGATCCCGCCCTTCCCTGGCGGCGCGGACTTCCGCCGGCTGGCAGGTCGCGACGGGCGGCGGCACCTGACCCGCACGCGTCTCGGCTGCTGCATGTACTACACCCTCGACGCCGCGCAGGCGTGTTCGACGTGTCCGCGGACGTGTGACGTGGAGCGCTTGCGGAGGCTGGAGGCCGCGGACTGACCGCGGTGGAGGCGGGGCTTGTGCGCATGCCTGCGCTGTAACGCGTCATCGCGCGCACCGGCCCTGGACGCCGTGGCCCGGGGCCGGGGGCCCGGGGCCTGCGCTCCGCAGTCCCGGCAGTCCGTCCGGCGCGGCCCCGGCGGGCCCGCCGCCTACGCCGGGGGGATCGGCGGCGGGTCCGCCGGCTTCGATGCGGTCCGCTGGGTCCGCTGGGACGAACGCGCTATATCCGCAGGGACGACCGCTATATCCGCAGGGACGACGTCGAGCGGCTGGTCCACAGGGTGAGGCTCGACCGGTCAGCTGCCATGTGCGTCGGCAGGAGGGCGTGCCTCTTTTGCGGGACCGTGGCCGTTCTTACGGCACCGGGACCGTCGCAGGCCTTCGCCTCTGGTTTTTCGCGTGCCCGTGGGTGCGTACCGCGAGCCGGGGAACTTGATCGCCCGGCATGTGGTCATCCACGAAGCGTTCCTCACTCTGGGATGCGCGCTCATTTGCGGGCCACGGACCTGCGTCCCCTTTTCGCGTGAGGTCACCGTGGGCGGCGGGGTGAAGTCGGCTGGGAGCACGTCCTGTTGCGTGTGCCCGCGGTTGCCGGGCCTGCCGCCCTGCCCGGCCTGGCCTGCCCGGCCTGGCCTGGCCCTGCCCGCTCTGCCGGCCGGTCCGGCCTGGCTCTGCCTGCCTGTGCCGGCGCTGCCCGGGTCTGCCCGGCCTTGCCTGTGCGGCGCCGTCTTCGTCTCTCCGCTCCAGCTCCCTTCGGGGCCTCACCGTCGGTGTGGATGCGCTTGAGGCGCTTGCCACTTCTTCGGTTTGTTGGTTGGTCTGCGGCCTGGCTCTGCCTGGCCCGGCTCGGCTCTGCCTGGCCCTGCCCGCCCGGCTCTGCCTGGCTCTGCCCGGGTCTGCCCGGCCTTGCCTGTGCGGCGCCGTCTTCGTCTCTCCGCTCTAGCTCCCTTCGGGGCCTCACCGTCGGTGTGGATGCGCTTGAGGCGCTTGCCACTTCTTCGGTTTGTTGGTTGGTCTGCGGCCTGGCTCTGCCTGGCCCGGCTCGGCTCTGCCTGGCCCTGCCTGCCCGGCTCTGCCTGCCTGTGCCGGCGCTGCCCGGGTCTGCCCGGCCTTGCCTGTGCGGCGCCGTCTTCGTCTCTCCGCTCCAGCTCCCTTC